>NZ_QLYT01000015.1:0-152979 GCF_003269305.1 Paenibacillus sp. MDMC362 | reverse complement strand
TCCCTCCCCCCATAAAACACCTTCACCATCCCACTCTCATTCCCCTTCACCCTCGCCTCAACCAACTTCCCATCTTCCCAGCTCATATCCACCTCAATATTCCCTTTCGCCTTCAGCCCTTTCACACTGCCTGTCGGCCACATGGCAGGTAGTGCGGGCAGAAGATGAATCTCGCCTTCGTGGCTCTGCAGCAGCATTTCCGCAATGGCGGCGGTGCCGCCGAAGTTGCCGTCGATGACAAAGATGTTGGCCTCGGCTCCGGCTACGCCGGGTTTGGAGTAGGTGAGCATGTTGTCGAAACACAGCTCCCCGATCAGGTGGGCGATATGCTGCACGGCTTGGTTCCCGTCATGCAGTCGGGCGTAGAAGAGTCCGAACAGCGCCGCGGTAAATTCGATATCCTCCAGGTCGGCCCGGCTGTTCCGGTTCTCCAGTGTCACTCGGACTGCCGCAGCGAGTTCCGGCGTATGATGCGGCGTGATTTGGCTGCCGGGATACAGGGCATACAGATGCGACAGATGGCGGTGCTCCGGCTGCGCCTCCTCATAGTCCTCCAGCCATTCCTGCAGCTGCCCCTTCTTGCCGATCATCAGCGGAGGCAGTTGATCCAGCGCCGTCTGCCACTTCTGCTGAAGCTCCTCGTCCACGCCCAGCGTCTGTGCTGCCTTCACGCAGAACGTCAGCAGATCCCGAACCAGGACCTGATCCATGGTCGGGCCCATGGACAGCTGCTGGTGCCCATCCTCCGGATGGCCGTTATAAAAGCTGTTCTCTGGCGAATTCGACGGACCCGTCACCAGCCAGCCATACTTCGTATGCACCGTCATGTAATCCATGAAAAAGGCTGCAGCCTCCTTCAGGACGGGATAAGCCACCTCCTCCAGAAAAGCCTGATCGCGGTTGTACGCGTAGTGCTCAATCATATGCGTCGCGATCCACAATCCGCCCGTCACGTTCAACCCCCATGAAGTCCCCCACCCCGGTGACGCAAATCCCCAGGCATTGGAGAATACATGGGCCACCCAGCCTTCGGCATCGTAATAATGACGCGCCGCCGAGCGTCCGGCCACCGATAGCTGCTGGATATACCGCATGAGCGGCTCATGGCTCTCGCTCAGGTTCGCGGCCTCCGTCGGAAAATAGTTCATCTGGGTGTTCACATCCAGGTGATAATCGCAGCTCCAGGCCATTTTGTTGGCTTCGCCGTCATTCCAAATGCCTTGCAAATGCATGGGCAGGATGGAGTCTTGTCGTGACCCGCTAATCGTCAAGTACCGGCCGTATTGATAAAACAACGCAAACAACGCCGGATCGTCCCGCTTGCCCTGCTTAAACCTGCCGATCCGCTCGTCCGTAGGCAGACAGGAATGCTCGGAGCTTCCCAGGTCCAATCGTACACGGGCATACAGCGGCTGATAATCCGCCAGATGCTTGGCTTTAAGCTCGTCATACCCTAGCAAAAAGGCCTGATCCAGCTGCAACGCGCTTTTCTCCCGCCAGTCCTCATCTTCTTGACGGTAATCCGTATTCACCGCAAAATAAATCGCCGCCGCCTCCGCCCCGGCCACGATTATGGTGTCATCCGTGCAGCTCACCTGCCCGCCTTCCGTTACGACGCGCAGCTGGCCTTGGCAGGACACCCCGCACTCCCCATTGCTATGTACGCTTTCCAGCGCCTGTCCCTGGAATTCGATCGTATCCTTACTAGTAACGACAGCATGAAAAGGACCGTTCTCGCCTCGAATCGAAATGCGGAATGACACGCCTGACGAACCCTGGCTGCTGCGGATCCGGGAAACGATCACCTGATCGGCATGGGAAGCAAAGACCTCTCGCGTCATCTCCGCTCCATCGATCTCGCAAACAGAACGTGCCACCGCCTCCTCCAGATCCAGTTCCCGATGGAACAGCGGCTGATCTGCTGTACCTTGTCTCCCGCCTTCGGATGGCTTCACGTAATGATCAAACTCCAGCACGACTTGGCATAGTCCCAGATTGGTGCCAAAATTCAATTTTTCCGGCTCCAGGTGCTTCTTAGCCAGTCGATCGCCTTCGCGATAATTGCCCTGGAAGAAGTGTTTCCGCATCTGCTCCAAATCCGCTTTGCTGTTGCTTCGTCCTTGAGCCGGCTCCGGCTGGCCGGACCAATAGGTGGTTTCGGTGATATTCCATATTTCTCTGTCAGGAGTGGATACCACCACATTCCCCATTCGGCCGTTGCCGATCGGCAGCCCTTGCGACCAGCCCTGAGCCGGTTTCGTATACCAAAGCTTCATATCTGACATGTTGTTTTCCCCTCTTCATTTGATTTTCCAGTATCGAGACAAGCACTACCCTTACAGCAAAAGCAAGAAATCGCGATTCCCGGATGGAGCCGAGAACCGCGATGAATTTGCAGTTGTTCATGATTAATCTATGTTTACTTGTTATGGATTAGGGACGATTTTATAAAGCTTGGATTCAGCCGCTTTTAGCGTCACATCCAGCGAAGAGTCAGACGCCGTCTGAGATTGGCCGCTCCAAACATCCGTCACCGTATAGGACGCCGCCCCTTCCGATGCGATACCGGCCCGAACGAGATCCACGGTGTGCTGTGCCGCATTTTGTGTGTAGTTAAACACGGCAACGTAGTGGGTTCCCTGATCGTTTAGCACGAATACGTTTGCTGCCTGCGTGCCCGTGTTGCCTTCTACCGGCCGGAACGCCTTGCCCTTCATCGCCAGCCCGTTCACTTCCGGGTTGGTCAGCAGCGTTTCCATGTACTGCCGTGCCGTCGCATCCGTTACGTCATCCGAATTCAGGAAGACCGTGCCGGAGATTGCGGCCGCATTGACGCGAGACTGCGCGCCTTCCATCGATCCGCCTTTGGTTAAGTGCATATAGTCCGGATCGGTATAATGGTAGATCGTTCCGTTCTGCCACCAGCCGTACGTGAGATTGTTCAGCTGGTATTCCGTGCTGCCGATGCTGCCGTCGATATCGCAGGAAATACGGCGGCTGTGCGCATATTGGCTAGGGAACAACGGCGCGATGGAAGCGCTGATGAACATGGAGCCGTCCAGCACTTCATTCACGTAAGCCATCCCTTGGTTATAGGCCTGGATGCCGGTTTGAACGTTGGCATCATAGTGCTTGCCTTCCATTGCCCCATGGCTCAGAAAATCGATTTTGATATATTCAAAGCCCTTGCTCTTGAACTTATTCATGTAATAATCGATCCGCTGCTTCACGCCCGGATGCGTCGGATCCACGGCATAAGCGCCGTCCAGCGTCGGCAGGACGTTGCCGTCCAAATCGCGCAGCACGATATCGCCGTATTTATATTTGCCGCTCGTCCCTTCGACTTCCTGCTCCATATTGTTGCCCCAGTACACGAACGGCGAATAATAGATGCCGGCCTTCTGTCCATTGCTGTGAATGAGCTGAACCAGATCCGTCAGCTGCTGATCCGTCATGTTATCCCAATAGGAATCGAGATTGATATAGATACTGCCCTCATTGTTGAAGGAAAGGTTCTGAATATGGTCTTTAACATAATTCGAGACGGAAACCGCCTTGTCAAAGCTTAAATCGCTGGCATAAGCTCCCCAGCTGTTCCAACCGACCGGAACGCCTTCAGGAATGTCTTCGCCAAAGGCTAACGGAGGCTGAATCGCTGCATTCACCTGGCCAAACGCCTCCAGCCCGGTCCGGTAGTCCTCGAAAAAGCCGATCATGATTTTCGGCGAAGCAATTTGCTTCCCCGTTACCTTTCCATGCGGGATCGTGTCCCACGTGGAGGTGGATGACGTAAATCCGCCATATACACGCAGTTTGTTCAATTTGTCATTCGAGCCGCTCCAATAGATGCCGGTCTTCCACGTGTCATGCGTCACCGATCCGATGACCAGGCCGTTCCGGCTCGTATTGTCATAGATGGCCGTCAGCTCCGAGCTGACATACAGACCGTTGTTGAGGCCGGTATTCATCGACTTCGCTTGGTATCTGGACCAAGCATCATTGTCGAAAGGAACGACGAGGACCCGGTTATCGTCATAGCTGCCGATGTCGATGCCGCCTCTCGCTTCCATCGCGATGGGTGCGATGTTCCCCGTAGATATTGCGGAATGATGGGAAGCCACTGTTTCCGTAAGCAGATACGGCCCGTCTTCATAGACGTAATAGATTTGGCTGAGCGATGGCATTCCCCCATCCTCATTCAAGACCGTCACCTTGATGCCCTTGCCGGTGGCATCCTGGAATGGGACCACCTGATTTTTATAAAATTTATGATGTTTATAATCTGTACTTGCAACCATCCGGTCGAGCTGGATCTCGCTGTATAACCCCTTGGCAACCGCCTCACCGTTCCAATTGTATTGCGACAATCCGGTCGAGGTGTTGTACAGCAGCTCATACGTCGGATTGGATACCTTGAAGCCGTTGGCATATTCGGTTAAGGTGATGGAGCCATAGCTCGTGGCTTTCTTTTGCTTGCCCAAATCGCCAATGCTGCCATCTGGGCCTGATCCGTTTTCGCCGGCTGAATCAAAGGTCAGCTCAATCTTGTCAAAATCGGGCGAGTATCCGCCTGCATCATCGAACAGAATCGTGTTGCTGCCCTGATTCAAGTAAATTTGAATCTGATAGGTGCCGATCGTGTTCCAATTCGCTGTTTTCGGAAAACTGAAATTCTCCTTCTCCGCTCCGTTCACGGAGATCGAAGCCGCTCGGGAATCCCCGGAGATGTAGAACATGTTCATATTGTAGATACCGGCCTTATCGGCCTGAATCCCGTTGAACGTCAGCGTGGAGCCGCCGTATAGATTGCCGGCTTTTTGCCCGCCTGAACAGAAGCCGCAATCGACCGCTCCTGCATTGCCGGTAAACGTGTTCTGAGATGCCTCGGCCTCGTAGGAAAGGATGCCTCCGGCCGTTTGACTCGGCTGCTGCGATTCTGCCGAAGCCAAGGAGCTGCCTAGCACAGACCCCGCTAACAGAATCGATAAGAATAGCATGAATGGCTTTTGGAAGAATTTGAACGGATGAATACGCACTGAACCTCTCCTCCTTCTATTCATTGATTTCGGCTTAATTTCAGGATTTTCGATTCGGCTGGCGCCAGCTCGACCACAAGCGTGCCATCCGATTGACCTGCCGTTCCTTCCCACACATCCAGAACCGTGTAAGAAGCGTGCGCCTCAAGGCCGCAGCGTTCCAAGAAAACCGTCTTCTGCACGGACTCGGCCCCGTCAAAGTTAAATACGGCAATAAACGTCGTTCCCGCTTCGCTCGGATGGGTCAGCACAAACGTATCCGCAGCCTGTTTCCCGAGATTCCCCTCTACGGGCACAAAGGTTCTGCCCAGTCTCGCAATCTCGATGATCGCCTCATTTCCCAGCCAGTTCTTGGCGCGCCATGCCGCTTCCTCATGCCGGAAGTCATCGCCCAGCAGCAGCACCGTTCCCGAGATCACGGACGCGGTCAGACGGCTTCGCCCTTCATGGCGGGTCGTCGAATCCTGATTGAAGCTTTTATAGATCACGGCATGGTCCGGATCGTTAAAACGGTACAGCGTATCGTTCATCCACCACCCGTGCGTCAGCGAATTCAGCAAATATTCCGTATCCTGGATCGTTCCGAACACATCGCAGGAAATTCTGCGGCTGTGCGCATAGGAATAAGGGAACAGCGGGGCGATCGACAGGTTGATGAAGAACGGTCTGCCGATCCGCTCCGGGGAGAGTTTATCCGTCAGATACGACAATCCGTAATTGTATGCAGCGATTCCCGTCGTAATATCCGGATTGTAATGCTTGCCTTCCAGAGCCCCGTGAGCCATGAAATCCAGCTTGATATACTCAAATCCCTCGGAAACGAATTTATCCATGAACCAATCGATTCGCGCCAGGTTCCCGGGATGCGTAGGATCAATTGCAAGTCCGCCGTCAACATCCGGCAAAATCTCGCCATCCTGGTCGCGAAGCAAGATATCGCCATAGGTGTATTTCCCGTCAGTGCCCTCTACGGGGTTCCCGAACCCAGCCGGACTTCCCCAGAACGCAAACGGCGTCCAGTATGTACCGGGTTTGTGCCCGTTTTCGCGGACTCTTTTCAAGGCATCCTCCATCTCGGCAGGCGTCAGGCGATCCCAGAACGCATCGAAATTCATGTACAGGGTATCCTCGTTATGAAAGCCCTGCGGCTGAACCTCCCGCTTCAGAAAATCGCTCGTCGATACATAGAGGTCGTAATCCAGCGTGCTCATGGCGGCCGACCAGCTGTTCCAGCCGATCGGGACGCCGCCTTCCCAGCTCAGAGCAGGCGCTACCTTCGCATTCGCTTCCCCATACGCTTCGAGTCCTGTCCGGTAATCGTCGTAATCCCCTACCATAACCAGCGGAGATTCGACGCGCGTTCCTCTTACGTAGCCATGCGGCTGGGAATCTCGGGTCATGGTGTCGGCCGCGCCAGCGTACAGTTCCAGTTCATCCAGCTTGCCTGCGGTTTCCCCTTTGACGCGAATGCCGGTCTTCCACACGTCATGACTGATCGATCCCAGAATCAATCCATTGCGGCTATCCGGCTGGAACAAGGCCGTCACTTCGTAACTATCCATCTCCAGCGGGGCCGTCTCCGTCAGGTAACGCACCCATTTGTCATTGTCATAAGGCACGCGCAGCACATGCAGCGCTTCTCCCGGAACCGTCTCGCTCCCGCTCGATACGCTATCGGTTTTCACCACCGCGATGCGGTTTACCTTCAATTCTTCTCGGCCGACAATGACGACCCGCGTGATAAAAGATGAAGCCCCCTCATAGACGTAAAAATGCTGTTCCAGGCCTGGGAGCAGATCGGATTCATGCTTCATCACGACATGGATGCCTGTTCCGAACGAATCTTGAATCTTCTCCGGCTGGCCTATCATATAGTGGCGGTCATAATTCCCCGTGTGGTATTCCCGGCCCTGCCATCGAAAGCCGCTTCGTACATCTTGCAGAGCGAATCCCCTGCTGCCTGCGTAGTTGTAACCGCCTTTTTCCAAATCCACCTCAATGGCCACCAGACCATTCGCCAAGCGAATGTGAGTTTCGGCATTCACCCCCACGTTCACCGCCGTATCGCTGCTTCCTAACATCTGTGGATTGCCTCCTTCTGCGTGCATCTGTGCTGCATTCAGGACGTTTAGTTTCAAGCGCCTTTTGCAGCTTGCTACCATTATAGAAGCGCGGGTAAAGCGCTTACTATACAACGATCTTCCGATCCATATCGGGATATAATCCATCTGGAGCGACCCATTTGTTAAAATGCAATATGGGCTGGACCGTGTTCATATGGAGTTGAAATATGTCATTGACACGACACCAAATGGTGGCCTAAAATCAAAGTATCACTAAATGGTGTCCAATTAGAAGTCAGGATGAAGATATAGCGATTGCCATACCGATAACGTTATAAGAGGGAGATGGGAAAATGAGTTTTTTTCAGGATATGTTCTCCATATTCAAGAAGAGAGAACTATCATTTATAGAAAGCCGCAAAGAATCAGAGGATGTCTATTCTTTTCTATTTGAAAGAGAGAAAGATTTAACCTGGAAGGCAGGGCAATATGGTTTGTTCAGCATTACTCATAAGTCCATAAAAAACCCTACAAAACCTTTCAGCTTGGCAGCTGCTCCTACAGAGAATATGGTTAAAATAACAACGCGCATCGGTGATGATCCTAGTGATTTTAAAAAAGCTCTATTAGAATTAAAACAGGGAATGAAAGTTAAAATGAGCGGCCCTGTCGGTTCTTTTTACTTGCAGGATAACAGTCCTTCGCTTCTGATCGCAGGTGGAATTGGAATCACACCATTTCGATCGATCCTTAAACAATTAGAGGCAGATGGGAATCATGACGGGAAGCCAAGAAAGCTGCTCTATTTGGATGGCAAAAAGTCTTATATCTTCAAGAATGAGCTAGATGAAATGGCTAACCATCCTTCATTAACTGTGACTTATCTTGATTCAAGAGATGACTTGCATCAGGAAATCGATACTTTATTGCGGGCCCGAAGGATTCTATTTCCAGCCATTTGCGGAGTAATCAGATTTCTAAGCGAAATATCAAAAAGGATGCCTTTTTTGGATATTAGTTTAGAATGAACATTAGAGATTAACACTAACTCTCTAATCGAGTGATCGTCATTTCCAGGTATATCTGAAAATTTCACTTATAAAATCATGAAGCAGAGGTGGTGAAATTAACGGCGGTCCCTTCATCCATCATTAGATGACTAACAACAAAATTAGACTTTTAGGAGGGTTGTCGTGATTGAGAATCATCCGTCCCGCGATGTATTTGACGCGATTGCAGATCCCACTAGGCGTCAACTGATTCATCTGTTATCACAGGCAGAGGAGAAACCGCTTCACGAATTAAAGGCACAATTTTCAATGGGCCGTACAGCGGTATCCAAGCATTTGACTATCCTTAAAGAGGCCGGGCTGGTGCTCGACCGGAAAGTAGGCAGGGAAACGCGATTTAGGCTAAACCCCGATCCGCTTAGAGAAGTTCAAGATTGGGTGGCTCTCTACAGCAAATACTGGACTACAAATATGCTGCGCTTGAACCAGCTGTTCGAGGAGGAAGAAGAATGAGTTTAATCTTATCCATGGATTTTCAGTACACGACATCAATCGAGAAGGCGTGGGCTGCCTTAACCGATTCAAGTAAGTTGGCAAAGTGGATCACGGAAAATGATTTTAAGCCTGTCGTTGGACATCGTTTTCAGTTTCGCCATGAGCCGTCTGAATATTGGGATGGAATCGTTGACGGCGAAGTACTTATCGTAGAACCGCCCAATCGGTTGTCCTATTCTTGGGCTACCGGAGACGAGCGGCATACCGTCACCTGGACACTGCAAGATTTAGGCGACGGCAAGGTTAATCTTCATCTCGAACAAACGGGCTTCTCCCATGTTCATGGACTCGAAGGCGCCAGATATGGGTGGAGTGAGTGGTTCGGCAAGTTTGAAAACGCATTGGATCAATAACAGGCGTTCAACCCTGCTTGACTCGAATCAAGATAAACCGGCTGCAAATTTGCAGCCGGTTTATCTTAATGTCTACTTCAGACCATCTGACAAGCTCTTGTCTTTTCGGGTCAAGAATGCAATGAACTTCCCTTGAATAATTTTGATGCTGCAAGATACCTTAATTAAAGGTCATCCATGCCGTACTTCCTAGAATCTCGAAATTCTGCTTGAACCAGAAATTCCGTGATTTATCCAGGGTATAGACATACATTTTTTTGTTAGGATACTTTGCTTTGAGCCAGTTCATGAAGAAAGCCGCGTACCCTTTGTTTTCGAATTCTTTGAGTACATCCAAGGCTTGGATAAAGATAAAATCCTTCTTATTCTTGACATCAATATAGAAGTCCTTCTCCAAATACCGCTCATCGGCGCTAAAATAATCTTGTTCGGCCTTCTGGATGAGCTGCTTCCCGTTATCGTATTCCCACACGACTCCGTACCCCACCATCTTATCTTCCGCCTCAATGATATAGATTTCTTCCGGTAATTCCGCTAGGTCCATCGTGCTCAGTTCCCCCGCATGATAAGCCGATGTAATTTCACTTAGACATCGCTGCATTTCTTGATCAAATGACTTTGTAATTATCGTTGGCATTCTCTATTCTCCTTATATCCATTAGCAAACATCTTCAAATCAAAAAAGCAGGGCTTCACATACGTTCCCTGCTTCTCCAGTTGAATGTGTATGGGTTATTGTCCTTCGCAATTCTACCACAGATTCAGCGGTACGTAACCGTTCAACCCCTGATAGCTAATTCATTGAAAGATCACGTCGACCACCTTGGTCAATACCAAGCACTCTATGACAAAGATCCCTAAACAACAAAAATAGAACACAGACAGCTTCAGCTCTCCAAATTGATCCTTCCAAAAGCGTCTGCGGAACAAGGAGATGATATCCGGCGTCAACGAATACTTTACTGACTGCTTCAGATCATCCACATCATCGAAAATCCTTCTGAAAATCCATTTGTATATCGGAATGTTAAGAATAAACAAGACCACATACATTAGAAGTTCCACGAGGCCACATCACCGTCCTAGCCTAAACATGCTTCCACCAGATCCCCGCGCATTCCGGCACGGTGGACCATTGGTTCGCCTGAATCTTGTCCGTCAGCTCTTCTCCGAAAAAGAATCCCGTGTGATGCAGCGCCTCTTCCACTGTTTCAAAAACATAATCCGTTCGCATCCACTGATGTTTAAATCCATATCGATGCTCCAACTGTTCGTAGTAACCCGTTAAGAAATCGGGAGGATTCGGGGTCTCCGTTCCGGTTCCCATCGTTTCCAGAATCAAAATCGTCCCGCCTGGTCTCAATACTCGCTGCATCTCTGTCATGACAAGTTCAAGATTCTCACGCCAATCATCATGGCTCGAATCCGCCAGATAACTAATGCTCCAGCCCGATACGATCAGATCCACACTCGATGAATCAATCGGCAGGCTGCGATGATCAGCGACTACGGTCGTCCAATTACGAGAATCATAGGCTTCAGACAATTTATCATCCAAAATATCCAGCATCGGCCGCGCTATGTCAGTACATATCAAAGATCTGACGTCTCCAGCTAGCAGCATAGATAATCGTCCTGAACCTGCTCCCAAGTCAAGTACATCCAGCCCATCGTATGCCCTTTTTTCATAAATAACTCCAGCTAAATCAGGCTGCTTGCTAATCATGGCCTCATAAGCTTCGGCCTGCTTATTGTAAATCCCGTTCGTTGACATACCATGCTCCTCCTCTCCACCTAGATTACTGATTTAATTCTTCGCTGAGGTTCCTTGACTTCTGTTTATGAATCCTTCAATCAACTTGTACAAAAAGCACAGTAAAAGCGAAAAGGCCATCATCATGAAGTACGTGTTTACATTAAAGAATTGATTATTCATATGTATCGATAAAATACCGGACGTAATGGATTCGATATGAGCCCAATCGACTTTACCATATTCTGATTCGAATGCCTCCGCTTGAATTTGTCTATAGATTTCGAGTCTTCGGAGCTGATATACGTAACCCGCTATGATATAGCCAGCCAGGGTAAAGATCAACAAACTTAACGAGATGAGTGACATCTTCAAACCTTTGAAGACACGAATCCATTGATTCACCAAAACAAGAAAAAGTATGCTCAGAGGGATGAACAGGAGAATGGCAGGATTGCCGTTCCCCGAACTCGTGCCGATTTTAGGTGTCATCGCATTCCCGAATAGAACCACGAGCAGACAGAGAAGCGCACTAATAAACAGCCAGATGAATCGTTTTAACTTCATTGTTCATCCCCCTCCCCTCAAGCTTCCTTGCAAAAGCCTATTATCTCTTCATGAACAAGGTCCGGCATCTCATGATTGATCGCATGGCCTACGCCTGGAACGAGGCGGTAACGCATCCCATTCGCCTCCAGTCTGGCAACCGCCTTCGGATAATAACTAAGCAGATCCTGCTCACCTATAACGAACAAGGTCTTACCGCGTATAGTCTGAATATCGGCAGACGAATGAATTGTGATGGTGTGCTTCATCATGGAGCGATTGTTAAAGTACTTCAGCAAGTAGTACCAGTGCTGCATAAGCTCCGGATGGTTCTCGAATGCATCTGCATTCGTACCGCACAGCTTGCGAAGCAGTTTACGCACACTCCGTTCTGATGGGAACAGGGCTTCCGGCAGAAATGCCCGCATCATTTTGCTCATCAGCTCAGATTGACTCCCGGCAATGCCGCCAGCCAAGCATACAATCTTTTTGACCCGATTCGGTCTGGCGATCGCGTAATGGTAGGCCAGATAAGCTCCATAGGATACGCCAGCGATATAGGTTGCGTCAACATTCATCGCCTCCAGAATCTCGTCCAGCCACTCTGCCTGGTTAAAGTCATTCGCATACCGGTCATTCGGTTCGCTTTTCCCCGAACCCCCGATATTATCCACGGCGATGATATGGAAGTTCCGGGATATCTCCGCCACATTATATATCCACATCATGGCGACGTTATCGCCCGTTCCATGCAATAACAGCAGCGGGGGAAGATCCGATGCACCTGCCGTTATTACGTGTGTCATCCCGTACAAGGTGGATATATGGTGCTGCTCGTAAGGTACCGTCCATCCCGCCATCAGGCGATCATAGGATTCATAGACGAGCTTTTGTCCATTTTCACTTTTAAATCGCTTCAATGAAATGCACCTCCGAGACACAGGACTCTTCTTTCATTGCTAACCCTCAATCGTGTTCAGCATACATATGAATCAATTCTTCCAGCTTATGTATCGTCCGATATGGCTTTATTTCTTCAGAGTGATCCCATATTCCACTTCGCGTAAACCATATAGGTTTGATTCCACATTGCGCTGCTCCGATGATATCGTTATGCGGGTGGTCGCCGACGAACCACGTCTCTGATGGCCGTACGTTAAGCAGATTTAAAGCTTTCATATAGATCCTGGCATCCGGTTTTTTGACGCCAGCCTCTTCGGAAATCACGATGGAATCGAAGTACTCGCGTATACCCAATTGACGGATCTTCCCCGCCTGAACTTGGACGGTTCCATTGGTAATGATGCCAAGCCTCAGCCCCTTAGACTTCAAATGACGCAGTACGGAAAACAGCTGATCCATCGGCTGGATACAAAGCGGGATGGTTTCCCTGAAAAATGTCAGGTATTCATCGGCCGTAGGCGGATTCTCCCACTGAAGATGCTCGACCAGCATCTCATACACTTCACGCTTATCCCGGTAGCCGTTCTGATCCGCTTCCTTAAATCGCTTGGCTATCCTAAACTGAGCATCTTCATCGGAGTCCGGGAAATACCTGGCAATCAATCGCTCAATAAACGAGTCAATCGCCGACCTTCTGTCCGTTAGTGTCTCATCCAAATCAAAGATTATCGCTTTTAACGTCATAGGGGACCTGCTTTCTATTGTCTTGTCCAGGGAAGGGAAATCATCTGTATTTCCTATCCGGTAAGATCTCATAGCTTTTGACATAGCCACGATCATCAAAGTATATAAAGAGACCCTCACTCTTGTAATCGGCCCTTCGCAGTGCTCCAAGATCATACACGGCTTTATCGTCAGCGGCATTCCATTTGGCATTGTCGTTGGCACCCAAACGGTCCATCACTTCCCCCTGGGTTAAACCGATCAAATCATGTTTCTTTAAAAAATCCTCAACCATAATCGATCTTTTTTCGGGATAACCAACCCAACGGTTGTAATCGAAGTGCTGCTGTGATTGGTTGTAACTTAAGGCGTAGATTGAAAAAGATAGCAGAAGTACCCCGATAATGCCAGTCGACCAATAATGAATGGAATGTAACTTGCTCCTCGATGATTTAACTATCAGGTACAGAATGAGCAGCAGCAACAGCACAGGCATAGAAACCAATACTACCGATACGAAAGACAACACAACATGATAATGGTAAATCAACCGGATGATTACTCCGGCGTAAATCACAACGTATATGCCTACGATCAAACCGAGAACGGCAGCATGCGGATTCCATCTTGTTTCCATTCTCTCCGACACAGACGCCACCTCCCAGGAAGTTCATGCATACGTTCTAGATTTCAATCTGTCATGCTTCTATCAGAAATGAGCCCGCTCTCCATTCGCTTTGATGAAAATATGTTCCGGATATTTTAAAGCCGTGGGTGGCAGCTGATCCTCCGGAAAGAACACGAGTTCAGCAAACTCATCATTCTCACGATCCAACTCCCCCGAAATGATGCCGCACTCAAACACAATCGTGAGGTATTCCACTTGGTGTCCGTTGCTGTACGTATATCGGCGTTCTTTTCCGCCATATACTCCAATGATTCGTTCAGGTACGATATCTAGCCCAGTTTCTTCCTTCGCTTCACGAACCATCGCCTCTGCCGGGGATTCTCCCAGCTCGATGGCACCGGCGACAAGTCCCCATACATCTTCGCGATGCTTTCTTCCAAATAAAACAAAATCCTGATCATTACGGATAATGCCCGCAACGGACGGCATGAATATTAACTGGTCTCCGATCTTTTCTCTTAGATCCTTATAGTAATCTGACATTCCCATGGTTTGATAGCTCCTTTGGATTCCTAATAAAATGATAGCCGCCCCAATAGCCGCGCGGACTTCTCATGAGGACCTCTTGATTCTGATTGAACACAATGCCTCCATAAGCATACTTGGATCTCCAGCTCAATTGGGCTCACTCCTTATGTAACTTCGCGTTTTCACGGTTCAATATGGATGTTATCTGCGCGATATGATGCTGGTTGTGCCACACAAATCGCTGCAGCGCGATATCCAGGGTAATGCTGCCAAGCACTTGGGTTCTCATGGTTCTTTTGAAATCCTCGGGCTGTAAGTCCTTAAGCAGTATAAGAAAACGAAAATGAAGTGTTTCCAGAAGCGTAAGCGAGTTCTCAATGGGAACCTCCGTGTAATCACTCAATTCGGCCCATAAATCCTCCCGGTACGAGTTTGCCATCGGCTCCTCCTCGGTCAATGCACGTTTAAATCGCAAGTATGCGTTCATGTCGTTATCAGCCAGATGGTGCACGATTTGCTGAATGCTCCACCCCTCTTCACGATAAGGCATATGCAGCTGGGAAAGAGGGCATTTCATTATGATTTGCCGGAGCGTCGGTACGATTGAAGGTATCTGTTGTATAATCCTCTGCCTCTCCTCCAATGTCGGCTCCACCTTTGGCTCAAAGGAACCCAGGGGAAAACGGATGCTGGCCACTTCCTTACCTCCTTGACACATCATCGTATCCTTTCCATACGAATGAACTGTGTTCCACAGTCAAAAATAATACGAAATAATCCGCTAAGCATTATGAATATGCGATGACCTCGAAGTTAGAAGCAAAGACGGATGAAACAATTTAAGCGGGTGCTGCACGCCATTCTTGAGATTCTCAACGATCTGTCTCATGACTTCGGTATCCCGGAATTTCATACTGTTATCCGCCAAGACATCAGGCAGCGTGACCCAGCGGGCAGCTTTAATCTCGCCTGTACCAATTTGAAGCGAGCCTCCCACCACTTCTCCGGTAAAATGAAACATGATCACAGGGTGATTCAAACTGCTGATAAATGGATACACGCCTGTAGTGCCTGTCAATTGGACATCATATCCTGTCTCTTCTTTCACTTCTCTTATAGCCGCCTCGAACATAGCTTCCCCAGGCTCGATACGCCCTCCCGGGAAGTTCCAGGTATCCCGTACCGAAGGTTTATTTTCTTGGATGATAAGCACTTGATCCCCTTGAACAAGGGTCACGCTGACCACGAGCACAATTCCCTTTTCCGTCATATCCACATTCCTTTGCGTATGGTCTTAAATAAACAGAACCCACCATTAGCGTTAACCGCGAGGAGGGTTCTTGGATGAATTAGCTGTTGATTAACATCATTCTACCGTGAACGCACATAACGCGCAATTCGGCTGGACCTTAGATCGTAACGATCGCATGATCAATACACCCTTCTGTCCCGCGCAGCCCCGTCAAGCCACGACATAAGCCCTATTTGGCTAACGTAGATTTCGTTTTGCACCACAATATAAGGAAACGACACCTCCTCGGAGTCACCCTGCGCTCTTAGCGCATTCTCGGATGAGATGATACTTTTCACCTGAGACTCGGTAAGGTTCAAGAATTCGGCCGTTTGTTCAAGGGTCATTAATGGGCTATCCGTTTGCATCGAATAGGCTTCATCCGTTACAGCTGGCACAGACTTTACACCCTCAGTCCTCTGAAGTATAAAACTTGCCGTTACGATGGATATCCCGATAATCAAAGAGCAGATCAATGCGCTATAATTCAATGGCTTCAAACCATATCACCTCGATTCCTAAATGGTATATTCCGGATACACTCATCCATTTCCTCCACGATTACCCAAAAGGAAAGCAAAAACCTAAAATATTGTAAATACGCAGCCAACTAAAAATAAGATATGATATGGGCAAATCAGGAAGGGAGGTCAGGATACGTCTACTTAACGTCCACTTTAGAAGAAATCAACTCTTGCACATGACAAAGGAGGAACTTTAATGAGAGTCCCCAAAATCACCAGCCTGTTCATGATGCTAACATTTCTGACGACGGCGTCGCTCTCCCCTTCCGGCGAGCTGGGAGGTACCGCGGAAGCATCGCCTGGGCCTTTGCGTATTATGAGCTTCAACCTGCGTTATGCCGCCAATGACAGTCAACCTTGGGAGAAACGCCGCCCTGTCACCAAGAATCTCATCCTGGAGTATAAACCGGACGTCATCGGAACGCAGGAAGGGCTTCACCGGCAAATCCTCGATCTGGAGAATGATTTACCGGGATATGGTCGGATCGGAGTCGGACGTGAAGGCGGGAGCTTAGGCGAGTATATGGCGATCTTTTATAATACGGAACGACTGAAGCCATTGGAACAGTCTCACTTCTGGCTGTCCGATACGCCGCAGACGATCAGCTCCGCCAGCTGGGGGAATCAGATTCCACGGATGGCAACCTGGGTTCGCTTCCAGGATCTTCAGAACGGCAAAACCTTTTATATGGTCAACACGCATCTGGATCACCAATCCGAAGTTTCCCGGCAGAAGAGCGCCGAACTCATTGTCGACAAAATGAAGGCTTTTGCCTCGGATATCCCCGTTGTCGTAACCGGCGATTTCAATACCCGTCCGGGAAGCGATACGTATTCGATTTTTACAAGCAACGGGATGTCAGATGGACATGTCACCGCCAAGAAACGCACCAACGATGACCTGGGAACCTTTCATAATTACAAGGACCCTACGGGCGGCGGCAGCGGAAACCGGATCGACTGGATTCTGCACAGCCAGGGCTGGAATGTCCTGCACAGCAAGATTATTAATTACAATGAAGTCGGCCAATACCCTAGCGATCATTATCCCGTCATGATGGAAGGTACCCTGCAAAGATCCGATAAAACCACCGAAGAAACGGTACCTAAGCTGCCCTTAACCACCGCTCTGCACATCACCGAGGTGGTCGCTAACTCGAACGAGCAAGGGAATTATAATTATGTGGAGATTTACAACCCCACGGATCGGGAAATTGACCTGGAAGGGTATCAAATCTACTACTATTACGACCCTGCTCTTCCGTTCGATAAATCCAAGTCCAACCGCTGGACCATTACGAAGGATCGTTACAGCACGGACACCATCATCCGTCCTAATGAAACCAAGGTGATCTGGATCAAGAAGCAGCCTTGCTGTTACGACCTGAGCATGGAGCAGTTCCTTGCCAACTATAATGCTGATGGGGAAGATCTCTCACCGTCTCAACTCCTGGCCGTCTTCACGCCGGGCAACAATCAGGGCCTGAACGGAACCTCCACCAGCGGACGCTCTTTGGGCATTTCAGCGCCATCCGGTACGCATCTTATCGGCGTACAGTTCAATAACGGGCAGCTGGATGCCGGGGTTAATGAATCGATCACGTATCGGGAGCCCGAGCCGCTGACGAGCATTATGCAGAAAAAAGAGACCAACCAGACCCCTTCTCCAGGTCAACCGTAAAATAAAAGTCCCCCTTGATCGCTGAATATCCCAGCTAAGGGGGACTTGCTTATTAGATCGATGTAGCTTTATATTGAACCGCCAAACACTGCTTCGCGATATAAAAAATTTGACCCATATGCTCCGAATAATGCGTGGCGCATTGATGCAGTATGTCGAGATTGCTTTGTTCTTTACCGCGTACCGGCTGGACCTGTTCAAAGTCCTCACTCGACATGGATTTTACCGTATCGATCAGGAACTGAAACCGATTCTGTACAATCTGAATCAGATCATCCCGGCTGACAAAAACCTGCGTCAGCTCTTCCTCCCGGTTTCGCGTGATGTCTTTGTGCAGAATCCCTTTCATCACCCGCTCTTGAATGTTGCCTTCGATGTGCCTGATCAACGTTGAAATGCTCAGACTGGAATGGTTGGGCCGCCAATTGACTTGCTCATCGTTTAACTGCACCAGCACTTTTAAGGTACGGCTGCGGATGTTTTCAAATTTGTCCTCCAGCCACTTCCGGTTGAACTCATGATCCATAACGCAACACTCCTTATTCGGTATGATAAACGACTTGACGTCACTTCTTCATCGCTTTCCAGATGTATTTGTGTTCACGGACTCCAAGCTGCCCGTCGATCTGATTCTCCCGTATCTTGGCCTCGAGTTCACCCCTCATTTCCGGCAAGGTGAAATCGGGATTCCCCGGCACATCCGACAGGAACAATGCAAATTCGCGGGCATTCGGGAAGTAAGTAATCGCTTCATTATACTCCTCAATCTCGACATTCATGTAGCCATTCTCCGACAATCGCCTTCGAACGGCAGTCACATCATTATGTATGCCGATAATGGTGCCGCCTGAAGCTAATATCCTGGGATGTTCGAGGATCGAGGTAGGACCTCTGCGGTCATAGATGAGATCAAACTGAGCATCTTGAAAGGGCAACTCGGTCTTCGTTGTGGCAAACACAAATTCCACATTACTCATTCCGCTGCTTTCCAGTAAGGATTGGGAGATTCGGATCATCTCCGCGGAGTTGTCAAAACCAATGATGTTCTTAGCATGCCTGGACATCCGAAGCGTGAACTCGCCATGCCCGCAGCCTGCATCCAGCACCGATTGAAACAGCGGTAGCATCTCCACTAACCGCTCCTCGAACACCTCTTCCGCCGACCTGCCGACGACGGTACACACCGCTCTTCCTTTGTAGCCGCCATTCCTTCGTGCGATCATGTCATACCAGTCTATTCCCATACATACCTCCTCCGTCATAGGCTGCATTGCATCCACTATCTCAGATAGCAGTAACCTGTTATTACATCGTCTTGAAAGAAGCCAATAGCCACCAATTTAACCGCTATATATCTAATGACTTAAAATATTACCATTTTGTTCCGTATTGTCAACGGTTACATTGAAAAAATTCCGCCAATCGTTCGACATCCCAATATTCGCTCCTCATCCGATACGTTCAAACCAGAGGTGTGAGCAGGTCAACTCCTTATTGCTGTGTAAGTATTCATAAAAACATTGCTTCTGTCATAATTTGTCGTCTACAATGGAGGAATATTAATCCAATACATAGATATATACAGGAGGATTTCATGATTCTAAAAAGGTGGCGTCGATTATTATCTTTTACCCTCATTCTATCGTTGTGCATGACATCCATGGCAAGCGCGGCGGAAACCAGTCAAGCCAAATATGGCTGGGCCAATGAATCCGTTGATTTCCTTAGATCTCATGGAGTTTTTGAGAATATGGAGCATCGAACAAAAACTTTAGGCAGGATGGTAACTAAGTCCGATCTCACGCTCATGGTTCACCGGCTGTTTACCGATTTACGGGTCGATAGCGATAAGAACATCAAGATACCGGGGGTCCCAAATGCACATTCATCCTACCAGATCTTTAAAGATGTATACGGCAGCATGCCAGGCGGATTAATTGCCGCCGCCGACAAAATCAATTATCATGACGAAACCTTCAAGTTTATACCGGAGAAAGTGTTAACACGCTGGGACTTATTGATTACGCTGAATGCGCTGTTCGTTGATATTGGATATTCTGTGGAAGTGTTGGAAAGTGAGGAGATTGCCAGGCTGCGGGAGATCAAAGATCTTCCCAAAAGGTATTTCAATTCCTATAACCAATACGAAAAATGGAAGTACGCCTATCAACCATTGGCACCCGAAATCGGATTGATGCAAGACAAAAAATGGGGGCCTTCCTTAGCCTCCGATCTCGATTACGTTAAAGCTTATGCGCTGCTCGGCTTTGCCGAGGCCGGCATCATGAAACCTGACGCGAAAGGGTATTTTCGTCCGAATCAAAAGGTAACGTTAGCCGAAACCGCAGTCGTCCTGCATCGCATATACGACTTTTATGAGGACAGCGACCATGTCCAGGAACCATCGGCAGATGATCTCATCCCAAATGGAACAAGAAACTTTATCTATGCGGGATCTCCGTCTGGACACGGAATAAGTCCGGTTGCTGATTTTGCTTTAGTGAATCCCGATTCTGTACCGGAGTTCTATCTGGCCGTGAAGGCTTCGGAGAAAATCGACTTGCAGATCAACGTGAACGGGGAGCCTTCCTTTTATACTTACGAACAATTAAGCAACCCTAAACAGCCTGTTCGAATAGCTTTAAATGGCGCATCCTATGCGGAGTTCATTCCCATTATCCGGAGCAAGGGTCAGAAAGCCACCGATGACAATAATAAGATTGAAGTGATGTATTATTACGCGGATACATTCCAGGACTTCACCCAATTATTAGGGTATGAAGCCGATCTCTAGATAGGCTACTAAAAGGGAGTGCACAACTGTCACAAACAGTAGGCACTCCCTTTTTATCGTGATGCAAGACATATCAAGTTCTTAAAATGTTTGCCTTCCCGCTTTGCAGATCCTTAAATCCGCCAGTCACTATGATTTTCATATCAGCATTATCCTCTCCGCACACTTGTAGGCTGAGGGTTTACAGCATCAGCTTCGCTACGGATTCACCCTCCGACCACGGCATGACGCCGATTTCCTCAAAACCCGCTTTGACATAAAGCTGCCTGGCCTGTTCGTTCTTCGGATCAAAACTTATCATAAGGACATCCGTCCGGTCAGGTTTGTTTCGGATTTCTTCAATTATGTATCGCAACGCCGCTTTACCGTAACCCTTCCCTTGAAAGTTACCGTCGATCATCAAACGGTAAATCCAGTAGTTCCCGTCATCCGAGTCCAAGCCATACAACGCGAATCCTACCATCGTCTCTTCCTTATAAATAGCCATCGCTTCAAAATGTTCAAGAAATTGAGACTGGGCAATCGAATACAGATTGGAGGCAATAAAGCCTTCTTGCTCCGGCTTCGCTTTCAGCTTGATGCATTCGGTCCAATTATCCTTATCGATGGGCTGCAATCTAATCATATCAAGCTCCTTTGGATGGTTGTTGGTTTTATTCATTGACCTTCCTTCATAAACCCGGCTTAATGTTTCTACACCAAATGCTTTATCAAATAATAATGCTGATGCCCTCTTGGGGCATCGTCGATACGTGCAATCTCTTGAAATCCATGCTTTTGATAGAACAGCGGCGCTTGAAAGCTGAACGTATTGAGCTTGATGAAGGTGCATTTCTTTTCCCTGGCTATCCTCTCGATCTCCTGTAACAATCTTGAACCGTAGCCCCGCCCCCGGGATCGATCATCCACCCATAGAATATCGACCTCAATCCAATTCCAGCAAAACACGCTATTGATCCCGCCTGCGATTTCACCATTCTCATCCTTTATATGTAAGTTGATCTCCTCGTAATTCTGCTGCAAATCTTCTGCGATATGCTGTGCGTTATATTGAATCAAGTTCGTCCGTACCGCAAGCGCTTCTTCCGGACTGCTTCGATCGATGTTGATTTGCCTCAATCGCTCACTCCCTTTTCTCAGTACACTAAACCAAATAATACCATGTGTAGGAACCCTATTTCCGGGATTAAACGACTATAGATAAACTCTTCCTGCCTTTCCACCAACACAAGAGGTGGCGCTAATACAGTTTGGAATGATCAACTCAGGTGCACCTGAGTAACATCTGCTCAATCAACTATGATCCTCTATCACTGCTACCTTATCGTCTCTAAACACAAATACGGACTTTCCCTTCAGATGAATCTTCTCGCCGGCCTTCATACCGTTGGGGAGATCTTCAGCAAGAATACCCTCATAGTCGATCTCAACCTGAGTCTTGTCATCTTCGAACGAATAACCAATGATCGTCTGACAACGATAGGAGAATAACGACTTGGACTGTTCGGCGATCTCTCGAAATTCCTCGATTCCTTTGGTCTCCACGTCGATCGATCCGCTTGATATGTTTCTGAACTCTATCTTCTCATGCAGAAGGGCAATCATCCCCTCGATATCAAAAGAATTATAGGCTCTCACATACTCATTAATCATGTCCTTCATTTTCATAGAATTCACACCACATCTCCCCTTCCGTCAGATTGGGTTGCAACCACGATCTTAAAAAACTCCGCCTTTACTGTGCACACTTCATAGCAGATTATCATTTAATATACTGACTCTACTATAGTAAAAGAGGTGATTCAAATGGGTCGTGTCCGTGCTGTTCCAGAGCCGGATTTAGTATTAATCAGCTGGTCAAGAAACCCTCTCGTTGCGGGTTCCCCGCGTAGAATCGTTGCTGCTCGTGTCATTGGCAATGCTTCTCCTTGCCGAGCTGATTTGACGCCGAATGCATTGCTAAGAACTGCCTTAGCCTGTTTGCTGGATCATGATGTAGGTTTCAAAATCGTATTTCGCCAAAGAACATCCAGCATTAGCGGTTACCTGTTATTGCAGCGTAATTAATGGATTTTAGAAGGAGCGGCGATCATGCTGCTTCTTTTTTAGCTCTTTTGATAAATATTGTTAAAAGTTTGCAAGCAAGCCAATCTCGCCACAACGTAAAGCTGTGAGCATAAGAAAAACCAGTTGCTAGTGAGCAACTGGTTCAACATAAATACTTAACTTGGATAGTTGTTTAACCAATTGAGTGCTTGTTCATAATCATCAAAAAATTTAACGGATTCTTTGGTGTTGGATTGCTGCAGGTAATTCATGATCTCCCCTTCTTCAAGAAGAAACGCAATGGCCTTGCTTTGATTCAGGATAGTGTCATTAAAGAACTTTTCTTTCCATACTTTTTGAACGGAGAAGTGGTTTGGAGTATATCCTTTTCTATCCACCAACAATTTGTATTTCAGTCCCTTACCAATAAACTGCTGACATGAATTTTCAAAACCATTAAACCATTCAATAACATCATCCGTGTTTATCTTCCCTATCAGATGAGTAACAATTAAATCCCCATTAACATCCGTACTGATATTCTTTTCATTCAAAGTGGAATCATCTCCCTTAGTTTCTATTATGCGTAAACTCCCAATAAAATCAATGCAAAACTAAAACTTATTCTTACATATACTAGAATTGGATTGCCCAGGAAATATCGAGGCTCCCATATCTCTATCTCTTTTATTTCTATATTTATTTCAATTGGGCAACACTTACAGCAACCTTCTCCAGCTGTGCTCTACTTAAGGAATGCTCCGGTGAGCTGATTGTCACAAAACGATCATCGATCTGAAAGCCCAGCATGTCCGTATCATCCGGTGTATACCATTTCGCTTTAACCCCATTGGACAACGTAACCGATTTGCTGTCATATCCATGAGAATAGTCTCTTGGGGAGATATATACCGTCATGTGTTTGAATAACATGTTAACGCCATCTTCCGATGCGCCTGTCTTTTGGTACATATCGTTTTTTTCCATCTGAGTTGGAGCATACGGTGTTTGAAAACCATCAAATTTGGCGAATGCGCTTTTGATTTCTTTTCGCTCGGCATCACTGTATTTCACGTTGGTCAGCTCGGTCGTCTGACCGTTTCCAGGATTACTTCCGATCAGCACCAGGTTATTCTTCGCATCGTACTGCACGGGTACATCCAGCACATCGGCCATCGCGCGAACCGGCAGGTATGTCGTATTCTGATACGTGATCGGAGTCAATGTTTTGCCTGTGTTATATACGACTCCATCCACTTTGATACCGATGCTGTGATTCAGGTAAGCCGAGATTTTCTCCAAGTTGGCTCCCGCATAGACACCTGCTGCTCCCGTTAACGTCATTCCCAGCACGGCAACCGCCACGATTGTTTTTTTCAACGGTTTCATTTCATCCATTCCCCTCGTTGTCTCACCAACCTTCCAAGTCGATGAGTCATAGTATGAAGCTCGATATCTTTATTTAAAATCGATGACATACGTCGCAATCAACGCTTCTTTATCGTCAATCGTAATTCCCAGTCTTTTTCCAGATGGACTCCAAGTCAGCGGGTAGACCGGATGGGCCGCAGGATGCACCGCCGAATAATAGGGCGCCATCCAGCTTACTTTTCCTGAAGCCGTATCAAATACATACACTCCGTTCATCCCGCTTTCATTCTCCGAATATACATCAAAAGCTAGTCTGGCAGAATCCGGCGACCAAGACGGGTAAGAAATCAGATTTCCTTTTCCGATAAGGGATCCTTGCAGGCTGCCGGCTGCGTCATAGATCAGTAAATTGCTCCCTGAGGTCCCTTCCGTGTTGGTCGCTGTGGAGACGGCAATGTACTCTCCATCCGGCGAGATGGTGAAGCTCCATACATTTTCAATAAGCTGTACCGGCTTCGATTGCCCCGGTTCAACGACCTTCAGCACCTGGTTTACATCGATATAATAGATCCGGCCTTTACTCGCCCCGAACTGGTTGTAGACTTCAACATCCTCATCCTCAATAGCTATGGTTGTATAAGTGCCGTCCGTCGAAATGAGACGAATATCGCCTTTGCCGCTCATGGAGCCTGCTGCAAGAACATAGGTGTCTGTATCCAGCCACCCTCCGATCTCCATGTAATTGTCGCCCTTAACCGGTATGCTCTTGCCTGTACTAAGATCCTTCAGGAAATTATCAGCCTTATACATATCCCTCCATTTCTGAATAAAACTATATTTACCGTCCGGCGAGATTTCTTCTTTGACAAGATGTTCGCCTGGATGCGACTCTTCATGATTCGTGAGCTCACGCCGCTCACCTGTACTTACGTTCACTGCTTCGGAGGAATAAGCATATTGCGGTTCTTCCGTTTCGGTCGCTTCCTTGATCAGCTTGGTTGTAAGCACCTTGACCTCATTCTCCGACAGCCATGTCTCAATGTTCGACGAGGCGATCCGGTGCGTCTGATTCACAACCACTTCCTGACCGGATGGACCACTCGCTCCTTCTACAACCGTAAGTTTGCGCTCTCCCGATGCCGTCTCTCCAGCATTCGATACAGGGGGCTGGCCGGTTTGATTGTTGCCTGGCTCCACGATCGTCATCCGATCCTGGGATTGGCAAGCCGTCAGGGCTGCAGCAATAACAACAGCAGACATCAACTTGAACCCATACTTCCCTACTCTGTTTCTCATAACAGGTTCCTCCCAATGGCATATCCCCCAAGGCGCTTCGGCAGCAGCACAGAATGTATCTTGGCATGCCGCCTATTTCCCTGTTGAACTCAGTATAGAATGTGAATATCTCGATACGATATCGAGCTTGTAACGAACTTGTAAACAAACAGGTACCCTCGAAAAAAGAAAGTCCAGACCTTATTCCAAGTCTGAACTTTCTTCTGTGGAAATAACCTCTGAGGATTGTGGCCGATTTAGCGGCAATGCAATCACAAACGTAGAACCGCCGGGACCCGATTCCGCAAGCTGAACGGAGCCGTGCTGTTTCTCTGCCAGATTGCGTACCAGGGATAACCCTAGTCCCGTTCCTCCGTGAACCCTGGAACGGTCGCTGCTCACCGTATAAAACGGATCAAAGATCCGTTCTCTGGCATCATCCGGTATTCCGATTCCGGTATCGCTTACCTTAATGATCATACGATCTTGGCCATAAGGATCCTGATCCACTTCGTTCGAGAGCGTAACGCTCCCTCCGGGCCTGTTATATTTAATGGCGTTATCCAGCAGATTCAGAACCATATGCATCAGATTCTCCGGATCAGCCCATACCTTACCACCCATTAAGGATGATTGAATCGTAATGTCAGATTGCTCTGCCTTAGCCTCTAACCGGGCTGCCGCCTCTTCCAGAATCGGCATGAGATCTACGTGTTCCGCATGGGTTTCGAATTCATAAATATCCATGGACGATAACTGAAGCGCCTTTTCTACCAGGCGGTATAGACGCTGTGCTTCCTTGCCGATCTGTCCTCTGGCTTCCTCCAGCAGGGCGGGATCATCGCGATACATTTCAAGCAGATCCGCATAAGCCAATATAGAGGTCAGCGGCGTTTTCAACTCATGGCTGATATTCCCGATAAACTGCTTCTGCTGCTGTTCCAGCTCTTGCAGTCTTTCGATGGCATCCAGCAGCTTCTGCTTCTCCTCCGTGAGCTGGCTCACCGATGAGGAAATTCGCCCGCTCATTTCATATATGCCTTGCGCAAGCTCGCCGAGCTCATCCCTTCGCTTCACCGTCGGCTCGCAAAGGTAGACGCCTTCACCGATCCTCTGCGCAGCCTGGTTCAGCCTGCTGATGACATGCACTTGCCGCCAGACATACAGAAAACCGATCAGGAAGCCGGCGGCCAGCACCGCAAGGCCCGTCACGATAAACAAGTTCTGGATCCGGTCATAAAAAGCGTGCTGCTCAGCCAGGGAGGCGTGGAATTGAATCGTTCCAATCGGCTCCTCCATATGCCGAAGCGGAGCAAGATAGAGCAGCTGGTCACCCTCGGTTATATAGGCGGAACGTCCTTGCGCCGTATAAGCAAGCGCGTCTTGTACATCCATCTTCGGCTGGAACGGCAGGGAAGTCCCTGTGAATGTACCATCCAGCTTATACAGCGTCACCGGCATACCGCTCTGGGTTCCAAGATCGACGGCCAGCCGTTGACCGACATTTTCCATAAATTCATCCGGCTTCATCTCAGGATTCGTCAGTAATTCCTGATGAATTCTGAGATTGGCTGCTTCGGCTTCCTGTGCGAAGGATTGCTCCAGGCGCACCCGCTGATCCTCCCGTATCCCGGCAAGAACCAACGTGCTTAGAACAACCACAACGGCGATCAGCAGCAAAGCGAGTAGCAGCGCGACTTTCCACTTTAAGCCGAAACGCACCTTTCCTATGCTCATGATGGAATCTCCGTGCTTTTATATCCAATCCCATAAACGGTCTGGATCACTTCGTGCTGGTTCCCCAGCTTCTTGCGCAATCGCTGGACGTGAATATCTACCGTACGCGTGCCGCCGGCAAAATCCATATCCCATACCTGTTCAAGCAAGGCCTCGCGCGAATATACCCGTTCCGGATTCCGGGCCAGGAGAGCCATGAGGTCAAATTCCTTCGGCGTGAGCTCAAGGGGCTTGCCTTCAGCGTGAATGGTGCGATTTAACAGATTAATGGTAAGCCCGGATATCCGGATGACATGCTGTTCCGGGACTTGCTGCCCAGCGGCCTCAGGCGTGCGGCTTCTTCGGGACAAAGCCTTCACTCTGGCAATCATCTCCCGCATATCAAAGGGCTTTGTCATATAATCATCCGCACCAAGCTCCAGTCCGAGCACCTTATCCACAATATCGTCCTTCACCGTCAACAGCAGAATGGCCGGGCGCTGCCGGTCCCCGAGCTTGCGACAGACATCGTACCCACTAAGCTTCGGCATCATGACGTCCAGCACCATCACGTCGGGATCAAAAGACTCCACACTTTCCAGCGCTTCCTGCCCATCTCCAGCCGTCTCCACCGTATATCCTTCCCTCCGCAGCGCATAGGCAACTGCACTTGAGATACTGATCTCATCATCCACTACAAGTACCTTGGTCATCGCAGATACGACTCCTTTACTGGCCGATTACAACATTTACTAGTGCAATGATGGTACCGTATCCGGCATCATAATTCAACCAGGAGTGGTTGTAGCACGCTTCAACGGAAAAAGAGAACCCATAGGTTCTCTTTAGTTGTACTCCGCTTATTTTTCGAAAATGTACATGGCTCCATTCCGGGGTTGTACAAATCCCTTTCCATGTGGTAATGAAGCTTTAGATTTCCCAAAGGATGAATCGATTGAACCTCAATCTCTCTTAACCGATTCGTTGCGATGATAGGGCCTGGATATATCGTTTCTGCCGTCTGAATGGCCCTAGGTAAATCACTGGATATGCAGACAGTCCACTCCGAATAATCATAGTCCAGGTCGGATTGTTCTATTTCAGCGTTGTTGTAAGCTTCGACCCAAGCATTGAACTGATCGGACGTCATCCATTTCCTATCCCATTTATGTATAACTTTAAAATGTCTTACCAATCCAATTTTCATAGGGCTCCTTAAGCAGTTTATTCTCGACCAACCGTGCCAAATGAGATCTTCATATTCGGTGCATAAGTCAACCACGAGTCGCTATTAAACACCTGGAACAACTTGAGTTCAGCGGCATATTGGGCTTGGGCTTCTTCCACTGATAAACCTCTCTGTACCATCTGCTCCACTACCTTAACCGGATCCTCCAGTTCCTGCCCAATGCCTTCTTCCTTCAAGGACTGAAAAAGCCGAACCTTCTCAGCAGCATCCATATTCTGATCTAAAAAATTCACTTTATCACTGACTCGGCATTCCACATTCCGTAATCCCAGCTGACTTAGAAGAATAGGGAGCCTCATGCCGATATTTCCGTCTTTTCCGCTATCTTTGGCGCTCGTTTCATACAATTTCTGTAATATGCCTAGACGGACGACTTCAGAATGCTGAATTCCATCGAAGCCATAATTAGCCGTATTAGCAATCCAATGAGGCTCAAAACAAATGACTCGTCCGCCGTCCAGTACACTATCCATCATTTTCTGAAGAATCTCCCGAGGTCTTGCCATATGTAATAAAAATGCATGGCAGATCGCAGCGTCATACTGACGTTCCACAAACATATCCTCAATATCTCTTTGAATGAATTCAGTAGAATAGGGTAGCTTTTCATACACTTCTCTTGCTTCCATAATCAAATCCTTGCCTTTATCTATCCCTGTATAGGTTGAACCTTCGGGTAATAACGGGAGAAGCTTTAATCCTAGATACCCATAACCACAACCGTAATCCACAATGTTAATGGGAGTACTCATTTTCCAGACATTCTTAACAAGAAACTCCAGATAATCATCGTTATAGTATAGCCCTCTTGTATTCCTCAGATATTCGATTGTAGAATCCCAGTAATATTCGGACATCATCTTTAATTCCTTTCCGCATCAAGTTCCTCGACTAAATCTGTATCCTGCCTTACCTTTCGGATCACTTCACGAATGAAATCAGCCTTGCCGCTGGTATAGGCCACGCGGTCATGTTTGAACTGGCTTTCCAGAACTTTTTTTAAGGAATAATACTGATCCCGTGTGTCCGGATGGTTCTTTAAATACTCTCTGAATAAAATCTGGTCGTTCCACTGTTGGCCTTGATACTTGTAAACATGAAGATGATGTGTCCCCGCCCGCCATTGCCCTCTTCGAAAGAAAAGCCGCTCCGGGAACTCCGGTTTAAACACATATTCATACCCGATTCTGGCCAGATTCTCTATATATTGTTCATTTATTAGCGCTAAACTCAAAACACCAGCCATCATATCAATGGTCGGTTTCGATCCTAATCCCGTAATTGCCGTACTCCCGATATGTTCGATGTGTACGTCGAGTCCCTTCAGAGCCAACCTAATTTTATCTTGTTCCCGTTCAAACTCATTCTTCCAGTCCGGATTGTACGGGGTGACAATGACTTCTTCCATGCGAATATTCCTTTCGATCCATTATCAGACCATTTCGTAGTTCTTAGATATTCCGTCTCAACTTAATTTCAAACTCCGGCTTCGTAATATATTCCATATAGACGACCTCTCGATTAAAATCCAAATAAGCCTGAAATCGCGTACGAATGGCCGGGGCCGTAATCAATTGAAGCACTTCATCCTTAGGGATCCAACGACTGTCCGTCGTTTCGTCCGAGATCCCCAGCTCGCCGCCCATAGGCTTACACGCAAAATCCATCATCACTTTCGTTGGAACCACGGCAACTCCGCTGTGTCCCGGATAGGTTGATGTATTGGAATAGACTCCGATCAGGTGGGAAACGATGGTATCCATGCCGCTCTCCTCTTTGATTTCTCTAATCAAAGCCTCCATCAGATTCTCTCCGGCTTCCACCTGCCCGCCTGGAAAAACCCAGCCGCTCCGCCCCTTCACCAATAGAATCTCATCGCGTTCATTCTCAACTATGCCGCCGACAGCGACGATATGTGTTGGCATCAACATGATAACAGCCTCCTATAGATAAGATATACTTCCGCTTTCACAGGTCCTTAGATTCGTTATAATTCACAACACTTCCGGCTGCACAATTCTTGTCGATGATACGTAACAGATGCTGCTCCATCTCTCAGACGTCCCTCTCACGATCCCATGCACGTCTAATGTGAAATGACGTCCACTGAATAAATCGCAATTGGAAAGAAATCATGGTAAGAAGGATATGGTACGATTGCATTACATTCTATTACCTTTGTGATGAAGGAGTTGGAATTATGAAGAATAGAGTCCAGAAGATTTCGCCAAACTTGTGGTTTGATCACCAAGCCGAGGAAGCAGCCCAGCATTACGTCTCTATTTTTAAAAATTCACAGATCGAGCGCATCACGCGCTACGGTGCAGAAAAAAATGACAACCATACATTTGCCGAAGGTGCAATAATGACTGTGGAATTCCTGCTGGAAGGCCAACATTTTGTTGCCCTAAATGGCGGTCCGCATTTTACCTTCAATGAAGCCGTTTCATTTATTGTGCATTGCGAAACCCAAGAAGAATTGGATTATTATTGGGAGAAGCTGTCTGAGGGCGGCGACGAGAAAGCCCAAGTATGCGGTTGGCTGAAGGACAAGTTCGGTGTATCGTGGCAGGTCGTCCCGGCTAACTTAAGCGAAATGATAACCGACTCCGATCCGGCAAAATCCGTACGCGTCATGAAGGCTTTACTCCAGACGAAATCAAAAATCGATATGCAGACGTTACAGCAAGCCTACGAGGGGTAGGAAGGCTGCCTTCACGGCGGTCTTTTTTACACTATAGGATCGAGGCATGGCAGCCATGATTACATCCAAACCCAAGTTCATGCGTGATCCGTACGTCACCCTTCACTTCTTTAAAACCCAGCTTCATATAAAAATCAGCTGCTTTGGGGTTGTCCGTTCTTAACACAAGTTTACTGTAATAATTACTCGCCTTATGAATTACCGCTTCGACCAGCCTTCTCCCGGCACCATGACTCCGAAATTCCTTTAACACATACAATCTGCGGATCCTGCCTATGCTTCCGTTAGAATGCGGATCACGATTCAACCCGCAAATGCCGATCACTCTATGACCAACCCGACATTCAAACAAGGCTTCATCTTCATGCTGAAACCTGTTGCTGCCCTCATTATAATCATTCACTAGCCTATGGATATTCCTGAATCCTTCTCTCTTGCTTTCAGTCAAGAGCTCAGCTATGTCTATTGCACCCAGGTCATCAACTTCTTGTACGATCATCTCTATCCCCCTGACTCATTCGACTAGTACTCAAAAAAAGTATAAAGTACCCCAACCACTCGTATTTATAATTCCTTATCGTTTCTGCCCAATATACAATAAATGAGATGAGACTCCCAAAATGCTGGGGTCCTCCGCTTCCTGATAGATCAGTTTCATTACTTCCTGGAATTCATCTTCCCCACGGGACCGCCAATAATCGAACTGCTCCTCCTTGAAGGAGCCTGCTATGCTTGACGAGCCTATCAATTTAATCGTCTTGAAGCCATGCGATTCCATGAACGGCTTGATATCCTCTAAGTTGTAATAATACGCACCGGTAAATCGTCCTTCATCGCTATGGTTGAATATCCCGGTCCTAACAAATTCCTTAATGCTGCTGATCGTATCATTCGGTTTCCAATGTTCCGGAAATGATAATGATGTCATCAGATGCCGAATTCGGGTCATGAATGCCACAAATACGTAGCCACCCGCTTGTGTAACGCGATACAATTCCCGGACGGCCGCAGACCGATCTTGTTCTGTCTGTAAATGGTACAGCGGTCCCATCATCAGTGCGGCGTCAAACAGCTCATCCTGAAACAGGCTAAGATCGTTGGCATTGGCACGGTGAAATCCTTTGAACTGGCCGGTTAACTTGAGTTCCTCAGCTTTAGCAGCCGCAATCTCGACTAATCTTGGCGTAAGGTCGGTTAAGGTCACATCGTAACCGTTCTTCGCTAATTCCATCGAATACTTCCCAGGTCCCGCTCCGTTATCCAGCACGTGACCTTTCTCAGGCAGCATACTCAAGATATGATGCAGATTGACGATAAATTCAATGGGCTCCCTATCCAAGCGCCCCCATTCATCGAAGGCATTATAATAATCGATCACTTTGTTCAACTGAGTCACTCCTTCATTTACGAGCATCTTATAGCGCTAAAACGTGCTATTCCCAAAGCCTGTGTTCCTATTCCACATGATGCATCCAGGAGATGAATCGGACCCTCGTGTTCCACTGCGTGTAACGAACGAATAAATCGATTGAAGAAATCACCCTGCCATTGAAGCGCCTCATACCAATCCTTAAATATCAAATGATATGTGTCCGCAAGACCTTCGTAAAAATCCAAGCTGGTGTCCTTCAATACAATCCCCTCCTATGAACAAAGCATGTTTTTAGACAAGTAATGTTAATAACGGTAACTATGCCATAACCTTATTTTCTCTCGGTTTATCCATTATGGTGGATGGACGACTCCAAAAGTTTTGCGGGTTTCTACTAATTTGTACGCTTTGATGTTCAGGTATTTCTCTCATCAGTTCAATTGGAGTAAAGTGCTCCGGCAATAAGGCACAATAGTCTTTCTCCATACGAGCTTCATAATTGTATTCACTATCAACAGGACCGTAAAACCAAAACATATTTTTGGCCATATAACCTTTATAAAAAATGCTCCAGTCCGTCTCCGCCGATTCACCATTAACCCAAACGGGCTGATTGGAAGAAAGGCGTTCCCGAAATTCCTCTAAACTAAGAGGATTTCTACTATCATCGGTAAGATAGCAATTCCATGAACCATCCATGCAGACCCATTTGCTCAGCGTATTAGAATAAACAAGTGTTACCACGTGGCTATCCAAATCATATGCATCATAGGATCTGCAATGAACTCTGCGAGAATGGAACCCTAGGCTCAAGAATACTTCATTCAAGACAGTAGCAATCACATAGCAATTCATCTGGATAGGTTCTGAATCTGAAAGCCCCAAAACATGTAATGCATTAACTTGCTCCGGCGGCCTCACATTCCCATATGGAAGCCGTTCATTCACCCATTGCGTTAGATTTTTAATTTGGGATAGCTCATCTCCCGTTCCTGCTACCCGTTCCGAAAGATACTTTTCTCTCAAAAGAATCAAATCTTCGTGTGAGCTAGGTTGGTACCCATACGCTATACGCTTCTCGTCTGTCTCCATCTCGTATTCTGCTAATTGTAAGAGCTTCAGATATATTCATGAAATTCTTTCATATACCCAAACAAGAATATCGCCTCAATTCCAAATAGAAGAATTTTCCTTTCCTCTATAATAGATGATTTGTGCCCGGGAAGGAACCAAAAAGAACCTCCAATTAGGGAGGTTCTTTTTGGTTCCTTTTATTCCGGATTCACGATTGACCCAGGATCCATCCTTGGTCCTCTACTTCTCAATTTCCACACTTCTACTAATTTTGATTATTCCGGAACCACTCCTCGAAATCTTCCCCGTCCGATTCAACGGATCGATTATTGGAGGGAATAGAGCCCGCCTGCTGCCGTGCGAAGGTAACTTGGCTTGGTTGACCCGTAGCATTCTGCTGCAGCATCCAACCGAGAGTCCCGAGGATTACGGCAAACAACACATACTGTGCACTGTTCGCCATATAGAAGTTCACAATATCATACTCGCTTCCACTCACGCTGATCTGATTCTGTTCCATCATGCTGGAAATATAGCCGTGCGACTCCAACGCTGCCCAAGCCGCATACAGCGTTAGCAATCCGGCAAGAACGTACAGAATGATGCTGGAGACATGTATTTTCTTTTTGCTCATATATGTTCAGCCTTTCTATATAAACTTAGTTAAGATTTGATATAGAGCAGTTTCCCTTCCGAGAGTCCCCACACCTCGTCGGCTACCGATGTGACTTTTTTGGAATGGGTAACGATAATGACGCATTTTCCATGATCATGTGCGAGGGACATCAGAATATTCAACACTTCGGCTTCCGTATCCCGATCCAAATTCCCGGTCGGCTCATCGGCAATAAGAACATCCGGATTGTGCGACAAGGCGCGTGCAATGCCAACGCGCTGCTGCTCTCCCCCTGACAGCTTCAATATTCGACGATCTGCCGTATCCCGGTTGATCCCCACTCTTTCCAGTAGCGAATAGGCAAACGCCTTTTTGTCCTTTTCCTTACTGCCGCTTATATTCATGGACAGCACAATGTTCTCGACGGCCGTCGCCGTAGTGAGCAGATTAAAGCTTTGAAAAATAACGCCGATGCTTTTCGCTCGATAATAGTCGCGGTCGAGCGACTTCAGACTATCTCCTTTATACAAGATCTCCCCGTTCGCACATACGTCCAGGCCAGACAGGAGAGACAGCAAGGTGGATTTGCCAGAACCGGATTTTCCTACAATGGTATACACTTTACTGCTCTCAAACGCCACATTGACGTTTTTCAGTACAAGCTGTTTTGCACCTTCATAGCGATACGATACATTTTGCAAGGCCAATACACTCATATTTCATGCGCCCCCTAGTTCCGTTCCATCAAAATTTTGATGGGTTCGTATTTCGTAATTCGGCTGATGCTCATCATGCTGGAGACCGCTGCTAACAGCAGCGCTATAAGTGCAATTTGTAAAAGGGTATCCATCCCCAGCCCGACATCGATTTGGCTGATCGGCGGGGCTGTTACGTTACTCATATTGCTCTGTCCCCCGACCATCAGAAATTTACCGGGTCCGCTTGCGGATTTTGCCTGTTCCGCTGCTTCGATCTGATTCTGCAGAATGGTGTTGGCCGTAGGCTGCGACAGCGCACTTCCAATGACCAGCCCGACAACAAGGCAGACGGCCGTAATCATAAGCGCCTCGCTTATGAGTCCTGCAGCGACTTTGCCTTTTTTCATCCCCATCGCCCGTAGAACCCCGATCTCATATTTCCGCTCCCTGATCGTGATGGAAGACAACAGCGCAAGGATAATCGAACCCAGAATAATCACAACAATCATAAATGTTAAGAAGATTCCCTTCATCGCTTCGACCGGGCCAACAACCTTGGCATAACTCTCCTCATCGGTGCTTACCGTATAGGAAGCAGGAAGCCCTTTGTCACGCAGCTCCTTTTCGAACTCAGGCAATAGATCCGGACTCTTCATGAAATAAGTGGCCTGAATGTTGACTGCACTTGCTGACGATGGATCATCCCCCATTACCGTATCAAAACTCGTCAAGATTTCGTTGCGGCGGTTCATAAAACTCATCTCCATCGGCATGTCCCCGTATTCTGCCGTGGAGTCCAGATAGATTCCGGTAACGGTCAATGTATACGGATCGCCCTCGCCCATCACGCTGTTCACCTCAATCGTATCCCCGACCGAGATATCGTTCAGCTCTGCAAACTCCTTGCTCACGATACTTTCATTGGGCTCCTTATAGATTTCGCCTTCCGTGATGGATCTCTGTCCGTCCGAGAATTCGGCAAGGTTCTCCAGGTTAGAGTTTCCCACAAGTTTCATCGTAGGATTGGCTTTGGATGCTCCCCCCGGCCCTTGAAGCTTGATATTCCCACCCTTTGGCTCCTTGTCCTGGTCCACCGCTTTGACGTTGTCACTTACACTCGGCACAATGGCAGAGAAGGTGCTCTGGCGCAAATATTCTGAATTGGCAAACTCCAAATACTGCTCCGACGTGACTTTTTCATAATCCGCTCCCTTGCTGTACATTTGTTCCAGATCGGGAGCCAAGCTGACTTTGGAGCCAAACTGTGTTTTATAGTCGTCAATGATCCTGCCTGACGTGTTGTTGATAATCAGCGAAATGACGGTCGCAACGATGATGACCAGGACGATGATTCCCATCAGCAGGTTTCGTCCCTTGTTTCGGCCGATGTTTTTCATGGCATGTTGAAAGATGTACATGGTTATCCTCCCTTTTGTTATTGGCCTAAGATGCAGCGAAGGGTTCACTGCCACCCTGGACAATCCCATTCTAATGAATGCCATGTTAATCTAATGTTAAGGCTTCCGGGAATATCATATAAAAGGTAGTGCCTCTAGCGCCTCTATTCTCTACCCAGCACAATCCGTCGCAGAGCTCGCACACATGGCGTACCAGACTCAGTCCGATGCCGTAGCCGTCTTTCTTGAGTTTGCCGACCCGATACTGGTAATCGAACAGCTTCTCCTGCTCCGCTTCGTCAATGCCTTCTCCTCCATCGGAGACCGCTATAATCACGCTTCCCTTCCTGTTGCAGACCGACACATGGATTTCACTGTTCCCGCCATACTTCACCGCATTGGACACCAGATTGGTGACAGCCCGGCTTATCCAGAGCTCCCGCCCGATTACGGTGTTGTTGGCATCGTCATCAAAATCAAAATGGATGTTCGGGTGCAGCCTCCGATATTCGTCACATACATTAGCACACAGAAGGGCTGTATCGACTAATTCCATGGTCGTATTTTCTTTGGAGGCACTCAATGTCAAAATATCGTCGAGGCTATCCGTAACCTTATCCACCTCTTCCGTCAGCTCCCCATGGTCTGAAAGCTGCAATTTGGCTCGGAGCAAGGAAAGGATATTCTTCTGCTCATGCGTCACGTAAGCGCTAAGCCGGACGTAATCCAGGGTGTAGGCTTCGAATTTACTCTTAATCTCCTGATAAGCCTTAACAATGGCAGGATGCTGCTCCATGATGATATGTTCCTCGTCCATGCTGCTTAACTGCTTGGCTAATAGGAGGGCCTGTTTCTCATGCTGGACCTTCAAAATTTTGGACAATACCCAGGTCCCTGTTACGAGTATGCCTACAAGACACAGAATCAAGATAGGAATATGCTGAAGCAGCGCTCCCACATAATAATCCTCCAGGTTTCTCTTGTTGATGATGGACGGCTTCAGATCGAGGAAGGACATGCCGCCAAAATCCCCGTTTTGTATGAGCATTGTCACTTTGTTCATGTTCATCATAAATAAATATGTGGGCAGATTGGACTCGGGGACCGTAATGGAGCTAATGAATAAAATGAATGCAAGAATCAGGCAGGCCGTCACCGTAAGGGAATAATACAGAAGAACTCGGCTGACTTTCATCGAGGTTATCCGCATAACTGATACCCGTTCCCTTTTATAGTGACCAGCAGCCCCTGCCCACCTTGCAGGGTTAATTTCTTGCGCAAATTCGCAATATGCACCCTTAGCACCGACGAGAACGGGTCAAAAAACTCATCGTACACATGCTCCGCAATGTCCTCGCTGGATACGATATCCGGGCTTCGGCTAGCCAAATACTCCAATATATCAAATTCCTTGGCGGACAATGCGATCTCCATTCCATCTATGTAGGCCTTCCGTGTACGGGGACAGACTCGGATGCGGCCGATATCAATCTCATTCTTCGTTCGCCCATAATAGCGGCGGATGACAGCTTGAATCCGGGCTTCAAGCTCGACAAAATCAAAAGGCTTGATGATATAATCATCGGCCCCCGTATTTAATCCCAATGCCCTCTGAACAACTTCATCCCGTGCCGTAACAATAACGATTGGCGTGTCGATATGCTGTTCCCGTAGGAAGGAGAGGATATCCATCCCGTCTTTGTCAGGCAAATTCAAATCAAGCAAAATAGCATCATACCGGTTTACAAATCCTTTATCTTCTCCTTCAAGCCCTTGGTTGGCAACATCGACATGAAACCCGCTTTTTTCAAGCCCCGCTTTCATGACATAGGATAATTCACGATCATCTTCGATTATTAGCAGACGCATCTCTTCTACCACCTCCCCATCATTATACGGTTGCCAATGTTAAATCTACGTTAAGAGGACCTTAAGAGAAACTTATTGCTGTCATAAAAAAGACCCTGGAGCATCGGCGCTCCAGAGTCTATGAGATGGCTATGAGATGGCAATGAGGGGCAACCCGAGTAAAAAACACAAGATGTATTTCATAATTATGCTGCCTGCTAGATAGTTCATGTAGATTATAATGCCGATAGGAATCCAGATCACTGCAAGCAAGTGTCCGTAAGATGAGGGGACCAACACCTTTTGAAGTAATTTGCTCATCGTGTTTTTATCTCCGTGATCGATGTATTGTAGTTCTGCTACATTTCTTCGTCCTCGCTGTACTTTAATCGTTCAATTTGCAGGGATGGGTGTAACACTTATAAGCAAAGTTCTTATGAGATTAAATTGCAATTTCCTCTCCCCGATACTGATTTAACCACGCCTCTCTGGCCGCTTCATCCGTTTCAATGGAGGAACTGATCGGAAGCGGCGTTTGTTCGACCAATTTACCGTCCTCATATGTACATCGATGATCATAGCAATTCGAATCATGTAGGATGAGTTTGAGCGAACCCGGTATATTAGCTGCAATCCCAGCATTTGCATCGTCGGTTATCCAGCTCACGGGTTTCCAATCCAATATTCCTTCAGCTGTCGCGATCGGTGTAGGGTAACTGTAATCCTCAGGCACCTCTGCTAGATATAAATACATACCACCCGTAATCGAGTCGTTGACGGACCAAGTCACTACGCCTTTAAAGGTTAGACTGTAGTCTTGTATATGTGTCTCTTCCTCCAGTTCACGTAACATCGAGTCTCGCGGGGTTTCATTCGCCTCCAGCTTGCCTCCCACGCCATTCCAGCAACCCATCCAAGGCGGGGAGTTACGATTCAACAATAGAACCTCATCACCGCGCCGAACAAAACAAATATTGTACTTGATCATCTGATAATGGTCCCTCCTCTGGATCGTTGCCCTTATCTTAAGCATCTGATAAAAATATAACGACCTCTCTTATGTAGATATATATCTACTGCTCCCTCGAATACAAAAGCGCTCCGCCAGACCCCAGAATAACGAAATGTCGACCAGACGGCGAAAACCCGCACTTTATTTTTCCATCCAGCCGGTTCAAATCGATCATCACGGCTTGTTTGAGATATTCATAGTTAGGGACAAACACCTGATCCAACACAACGGAAGCCCTTGGCCACCAAGGGTGAATAACTTCAAGCATCCAACCATCGTGCGTGATGTGAATCCCATCGCCAGACTCAAATCCAAAAATAGGAATGTCCTCTCCACTCTGAGGAATATGAAAACTCAAGTAGTTATCGCTAATATGATCTTCGGTTACATCAGAATCCCGGTCTCTGTAAATCAAGGTTCCCGACTTGGCTTGCGTAATACTGTATCCATTGCTGCTGATCAGAACAAGGTTCTCTTCGGCATCCCAACCACAAGCGATACATCCGGCAGCTGGAATGCTAACCTCGGCCGTCCAAGGGTGTGGAGGCTTCGTAGGTTCTTTTGCTTGTGCCTTTTGCAGCAAATCAATCTCAAACTTCGTTCTCATTTCTTTTTTGGCTTTCTTAAAATTCATAATGTAACCAGTCCCTTATTCAACCTGTCTAAATAGTCTGTTTTCATAGATAAAGTATACTCTTCTCTGAACGGTACTGCTTCTGAAATACCATTGGTTATAATATAATTTCATATTAACTACCTGTTCATTCAAGTTTTAGATTTATTATTAATCTCCATTAAATTATAGTTTAGCTCATCCAGGGAACGCTGCATGCGCTCCATTCTTCTCAACGCAGAATATTGATTGCTGATAATCCCGGCCAAGCCGACCAACAAAATGAAAACAATGAAAACAATCATGTGGCTGCATCCTTCCATTCTTAGAGTGATCTAAAACACTTGTTATCAGCTAACATCGACACCTGAACCCATTCATCAAAACTACGAAACATCAAAGTCTTGGGCCATTCCGCCGACTTTCATATTTCCAGGTTAAATGCACCTGCGCATACATCCCGGGCTTATCTATTAAGGAAAACAAAAAATCATCCCGATCGCATCTTCTTGCTACCGGCTTCACTGGAATTCCGTACAGCATATGTATTGCCCCACCTCCGTTCGTATATCCTTCATGTAATGCATATCCTCATGCCAACCTAACAATAGTTGCACTATCATCTCTACCTTTTATAACCGCAAGCACTCGTATAATGTTTTATTAAATATGGTCTGGTCTTCACCGTAATTATCTGTATATTTGTTCAACATCCGAACACCTACCGCGTTGAACTTAGGAATAACTACGCAATGACAGCCGGCGGCTCCGGAAGCATAAAACCATTTTCTTGATAATACCATCCAATAACCCGGTGTTGATCTTGAGTTTCAGCCCTTAATTGGTTAATTAAACGAAATACTTCACTTTGATAATCACATACTAAAAGAGCCTGCGGCACGACACCCACTTCGAATGCATCAGCTCCAGTGGTTGAATTATCCAAACGTAGGTCGAGTCATATGTTGTCTGTTATTCTGTTATATTATTTCGTTGCATAAATCGATAACCATTGAGGGAGCGCTGCAAGCGGGTTCAATTGCCAGTTACGAAAATCTTCCAGATCTTGATCAGACAAACGGCTAGCCTCGCCTTTGGATTCATCCACCCAGAACCTACCGTCTACTGCGAACATTTCTTCCATATGTTTAACGGTAAAACCGGATGACATCATGGCGTTCAACATATCTTGAATACGCCACTTATACGTTGGTATTTCTCCAAAAGGCCCTGTGGAGTCATATGGATGCACCACATGGATCTTATCTGTAGAGCTGGTTCCAAATGGGCGCATAAATGGATGAATATCATACATGATGTAAGCCCCATCAGGTTTAAGAACTCGCTGGATCTGGGTATACATCGAATTCAAATCATGAATCCATACATGGACCCCATTCGATGTGTAGACAAAATCATATTCATTGCTCTTGATGCTGCTCAGCTTCATGGTATCGTCACAGATGAACTCAATATCCCATCCATATCTCTGTGCTATAACTGAGCTGTTCTTGAGCTGCCGTTCCGAAATGTCACATGAAGTGACGTGAGCCCCCATGAGATGAAAAGCAAACACGGCATGATTATCTCCGCTTGAAGGAACACATATCCGTTTGCCCCGCAGGTCTGGGAATGCCTTCATGATCATCGAGAATGTTGTGGGATGAAACGCGGAATCAGGTTGTTTTATGATGTTGGCAATAACCTCTTCGGTTCGATATCCTACGTACCACGAGTCTAACCATTCGTCCCAGGATCTTTTAACGATATCCGTTTGTCCCTTCATCTTGCAACCTCCCTGCCTGCCAAACGCAAGCGTATTCATCATTAAGTTTATATCGGCTATTATGCTACACCTACGCCTGACAGGATATGGAGAATTTATATGTAATTGAACTCTACCATAGGTATAAATAAAGCTTAGACCTATGCTGCTCCTTACCTCAATAATCCCTTAAACCAAGGGCGTTATCTGGAACCTTTTAACCACAACCTCTTCTTTGAAATGAATATCACGTAAACTCCTCGCCTGAAACTCCTCTAATAGGCTTAAAAAGATTCGCCCAATCAAAATACTGTCACCTAGCGCATCATGCCGCTTTAGGTCCTTATCGTTCACCTTATAGTACTCTATCAAATAATCAGTTGATATGATGCAGTCGATCTCTGGATGCAAGTAAGAGAATAGGGCTTTGGTATCCAGGCAGCATATGTTCATCATGGGAAGGCCTAATCTGTTGCATTCGGCCCGCAATAAAGGCAAATCAAATTCATAGCCTGCGTGTGTCACCAACACGCAATCCTTCATAAATTCGATAAAACGGCTATAAACCTCGTTCAATCGCGGAGCACGCTCTACATTTGTATTATATATGCCGGTAAACCGCTCAACGGCTTCAGGAATGGGCTTTAGAGGCTGAACATACGAATTGAAGGTTTGGGATTCCTGAACGATACCGTTCTCAATGATAACGGCACCCACCTGCGTAATATGTTCCGTTTCATAGTGGATGCCCGTCGATTCCAAATCAAATACACAGTACCTTTGTTTCATAATTTCGTTGACTGCCAAGCCGGAAACGGCATATTCCACAGCGGATAAATAGCGAATCTCCACCCATTATCCCCCTTTATTGTGAAGTAATCTGATATGCCGCATAAAGCCATACAGACTCCGTTACCCTATCCCTCTATTTCTCTATAAAGACTCAGCGCTTTCTTCATCTTCTCTGTGTACTCCATGGATTGCCTCGAATTGAATAGCTTAACATCCCGATTCCCGCTGGAGCTGAGCAGATCATGGTCACTTAAAATCTGAATGAGTCTGTTCACGGTTCCTTTACTGCCATCTATCATGCGAATGTGATCCGGCAGCAGATCCGATAAGATTCTTTTGTAGAAAGGATAGTGGGTACAGCCCAAGACAATAGTGCCGTACTCATTCATATCGAAGGATTCGAATTGCTTGGTAAAGTAATCCTTCATGACCTTTTGATCGAAATTCAAAGCCTCACAGTGCTCCACCAGCTCTGGAAGAGGCAGGGAGTCCACGATATGCATGCTGTCGACTCGTCGAACCAGATCCCTGTACTTCGATTCCTTTATGGTCAGCGGTGTGGCAAGCACCAGGATTCGCTTCCCACTGGAACGACTAATTTCGACGGCCGGCTTTACGGCCGGTTCCATCCCGATAACCGGGATCGGATAAGCCTTTCTCAGATCGGAAATCGCCATGCTTGTAGCCGTGTTGCATGCAACGACGATGGCCTTGACTTCTTCCTTCATGATCGTTTCCATCGCATGATGGATGTAAGATTTCACGTCTTCCTTGGCTTTGGTGCCATAAGGCACATGGAGAGTGTCAGCATAAAACAAAAAATCTTCCTGCGGCAGCTCCTTCATTGCCTCCGATAACACGGTTAAACCGCCTAAACCTGAATCAAAAAAAGCTATTCTCATGTTTTTCACCTATCGTTGTATGTTTTTCTGTCAGCATCATTACGTAAATGTCCTTATACATTATACTCCACTCCAACAATCCTCGCAGGGCCATCTGTATGAATGGAATCGTAAATGGGATCTAGTTCAAAATACAGAACGACCCAGCCTTATTGTAATCTCAGAGGCCGGGTCGCGTGCGTCGTTCTATGCAATTCCGAGAAAAATACGCGATTTCCTTCGCGAAGATTAAGTAATGCGTGTATTACTCAAAACATTTCAACAGTGCCAAAGCCTCTTCATGATCGGGTTCCAGAACGAGCGCCTCACGCGTGTATTCCAGAGCCTCTTCATCGAGACCAAGCTCATAGCAGCAGATCGCCAAGCAATATATAACCGTTGGCACCGGCTCGTCTTCGTCCGTTTCCACGGATTCCTTCAGGAAGAACCTTGCATCCTCGTACATATCCATCTCGAACAGCACCAGCCCCGCGTCCAATGCCAGATCATAACGCTGCTCCATCACATAGTACGACGACCACATTTTATAGATGCCTGTTCGAATATCCAGCATTTCTTCGTCATTGGCATCCGGCAGCAGATTCGAGATGCGCTTCGCGCTCTGAATGAAGAACTCGGCATCATACCCGCCCAATCGCCAAAAAGACAAAATTTGCTGCATGCCCATGCTTTCAATATTCCGGTCGATCCATTCCTTCATACTGAAAAATTCATCAGGCCCGAAGCGTTCGATAAATTGGCGGTAAGCGATCCGGGTGTTCGCGTAACTCATCGGTGCTTCCAGCATGAGGATACAGCCGACGTTAATATTTTTATAATGCTGCGTGGGGAAAATCGCATGTGCGCCCCTTTGCTCAAACACATGCTGCAGCGCATGATAATTAGCCGTTAATGAGAAGCTGCCATGGTAAATTAATTGCGGCGGTTCGGCGAACTTCCAATTATCGATATGATGATCTCCTTTATCCGCCGTGAGAAGCATGAAACCCGACGTTGATAACTGATTCAGACGCTCCATGCAGGTCAGTCCTACCTCCGGAAACAGGATATGCGAATCCTCCAGCTCTTGCTGGTAGTAGGCAATGACATCACGGTACGGATAGTTGTCCTCCTCGTATCTGGGCGCACGGCGGTGCTCGTAGGCCAGTTTCATTCGTTCCAGTGCTTCAGCCGGCTTGAGCTTGTCGTACTGCTCCGGAAACTCGATAACAACATCGCTCTCGTAAATCTTGCCTTCCCCCACATAGATCAGTTCTTGCGGAATACCGTCAAAGAAATAGTTCGCGACAACCAGCAGCGGCTGCTTCAAATCTCCAGGACGTATCGTTGTCTTCGATACCACCAGGTTCAGTTCCGTGTCATGCACGGCATCGAACCTCGCGAAGTCAAGCAGCCCCTGTTCAATATAGGATTGCATGGCAGGGTGTTGACGCCATGCATTAACATTTTTAATCGGCAAATCCGTCATGACATAGCGGAAAGGGGGCAGCGCGATACCCGCAAAATCTCTCAGCTCGCACAGCTTGTGCAGCACATGATAACCGAGGCGCCCGGCTCCTGCTCCCAGTTCCAGAATCGTAACCGTTTCGGTTAGCTCGCCTTGATCGGCGCGGTCCCGAAGGAATCCGAATATAATTTCGGCGTAAGCCGTAGCAATCATGGGATTGCTTGTAATATACTGCGGAACCTGATCATTATTCCAGGCTTTCATCCCCAGTTCTTCGTAATAATTCCGCTGTAGTTCCCAGATGGGTGCCTCACTGTAACGGAAGCGTTGTTGAATATTGTCCGTCATTCTATATAACCCTGCTCTCTATGTATCATTAAAGTACAATCTGATGATGTGCATGCTTATGCACCGATCGACCAAGAACGTCTATTGAATCGTACCATATTTCTTAGTTCTACCCAAACCTTCTCAAGATAAAATCCCGTGTATGCGCCTGGGCTTGATGGCGGATTCGCCATTCTTAGGCGTATAGGCACCTTTCCTTCCGCACCCTAATATAGTGTAGGAGAACAGAAGGGCGGGATGTGCATGGGTACGAGCATGGAACGAGAACAATGGGCCATTTTCTTGGCAGCGATCTGCGGACAGACCTATACACAATTCAGCAATACGGACGGCTCATTTGTCCTTCCGCTAAATTATTCGCTCTATGACACCATTGAGGCGAACTCCTTAATCAGCGTGTCCGAGCGCTTTGGGTTTATTCTGGAATCACCGAATGAAATCATTATCGCCTTTCGGGGCACCAGTTCAACAACAAACTGGATCTCAGATGCCATCGCCTCCCAAAAAAACTTCAAATATATTAAGGACTCCTCTCTCACACACCGCGGTTTCACGAACATCTACGCCTCTGCTCGCGGCCAGGTTATGTCGGCACTTAACCGACTTTCTACGCATAAGACACTGTTCATTACCGGCCACAGCCTTGGAGGAGCGCTCGCAACCTTATGTGCAGTCGATGCAGCGGCCAATACGGACCACCAATCCCCTTATGTATTTACCTACGGGTCCCCTCGTGTGGGAGATCCGGATTTTACCAAGGCCTTCGCCAAGTATGTTCGAAACAGCTGCCGCATCGCCAACCTGTTTGACGTCGTAACGCATGCCCCGCCTCACATCTACAAGATGCCTAAACGGGAGAAGAAGTACTATTACAGCCATGTGCATACCCAATGGCCGTTGACATTCCAGAATGGATCGGTGAGCGGCAATCATGTAATCGGAAGTTATTATGCGGAGCTTGCCAAGCTCCAGCCGGAATTTGCCGATCGCTTAAGCTTGACGAATCCCGAATTCTGTCCCGTTGGTGAATTACCCTTAGAGAAGGTGTAAGTTTTATTCGGATCATAAAAGAAAGCGGATTTCCCTGAGAAGAAATCCGCTATTTTATTTCTAATCTACCAAAATAGATTACACATGAGTACTCGTTAACATCGGGAACAAAATCTTCATTTCAGCTTCATTCGGTCTTCTGCCATAATCCGCGAATTCGAAAGGCTCTGCATATTGTACGCTGGCTGCAAGGTCTTGGCCATATTGCTTCGCAAGCGAAGGCATCATTTCGTCCGAAACGCTCAGAAACCGATCCCAATGCTTTAGAATAAAGTCCCGCTTCTCTTTCCATGTATCCGGTACGGCATCCAAGAAACCGCCCTGCCAAGGTGCAAACTCATAAAATTGGGAAGCATGGGCATCGCAGGCCAGTAATTTCTTCTCGACCACGCCCCCAGCATCGATAACAATATCCGGCTGGTACGTCGCCCGTGCCGCATAATCCGGCATCAGCAGGAATATCGGGGATTTCTTCAATGACGGCACTTCAGGGACGGCATTCGGTACGTTCGCAACAAAATCTGCCGCATCCCTCACGACCTTCCCGACATTGCGGTTATCTACATGACCGGGACCGTCCGGATGGAACGTAATGACGATATCCGCCTCCCAGCCGCGAATATGACGGATCACTTCCTTGCGTACTTCGAGCGTTGGCATCAATTCGCCATCGGGAATGGGCAGGACGATGTATTCCAGCACCCCAAGACGCTTTGCAGCCTCAAGAGCTTCCTGAATCCGACGTTCGACCAGCTGCTGCCCGCTCATTTCATGATGACCGCAGCATCCATCGGTCAGCGTTACGAACTTCACCCGATGACCCATCTCTGCGTAAGCTGCCGAGATCGCGCCTGCATAGATTTCGGGTTCATCCGGGTGCGCTGCAATGACAATCACATTGAGGATTTTGGACATCTGTTGCTTCCTCCTTGTAGGTTCTTGGATATACGATCAATATATCGATTTTACTTCGTCCGTTTCATCAATGGATGATCTTCCTTCAACTCCAGCAAATCCCACAGATTGCCGTACAAATCCTTAAATACCGCCACCATGCCGTACTCCGCTTCTTTGGGATCCCTTACAAACTCAATCTCCCGCGATACCATTTCACGATAGTCTCTCCAGAAGTCATCTGTATTCAAGAACAGGAACACTCTGCCGCCGGACTGATTGCCTATAAATGGCTCTTGCTCCGGCTTGGACGCCTTGGCAAGCAATATCGTCGTGCCGACCGAGCCGGGAGGTGCTACGACCACCCAACGTTTATCTTGTTCAGGTTGGTATGTATCTTCAAGCAAGGTGAAATTCAGCTTCTCGGTATAAAATGCGATGGCCTCATCATAGTCCTTCACGACTAATGCAATATGGACAATGGATTGTATCATGTCTTCTCCCCCACCCATTTGATTTTTCAATTCAGTTTCTTATAAATCTTCTTGTAGATTGGTACGCCCAGGAACCTTGTATACCATTCTACTGCCTTTTCCATATCGTTGACATAAAAAAAACATAAAACGAAAAAGACACACACCCAGTGTGATTAACTGGTTCTATTAGGTTGCAGCTGCTCAACGGAGTTGGCGGACTGAATGATTTCTTATTCACATGTACAAATGCGACATGTTCTACTCTACCTTCCATGCTTGCGCAATCCTAATGAGTTCTTCCTTCGCTTCTATTTCACTGTCGCCTATAACTTCTCCTTCAATATAATAAGTCCTTATTAATTCCTCCGATGTAGACTTTTCTTTAACGGGTTTCTGAATGTATATCAAATAAAATACTTTATCCGGAACTGGATATACTGCCGAACCACCATGTAGAAACCGAATGAATGTAGCCTGATGACCAATAGGTAAGTCTATACTTTCTTTGTTCGTTATTTCCGAATGATTTCGAATACTCACATGTTCTGTTGGACCATCTTGCTGCCCAACCGTGATCTTAATAAGATCATTCCAAATAACAGAGCCTGTATGTTCATCTAAAGTCAGGGTAACGGAGTTATTAGGGGCTTTCGTCTCAGAGGTTTTTTGTAACCGAATTGAAATGATCAGAATTGAGATGAATAGAAATATGAATAATAAGGAGATCGAAGCTTTCTTTGTCATTTGGTTGCCTCTCTTTACCTGGATTCTATATGCTGCGATCTATTGATCAACTGTATATTCTATTATTTCTTGCATACACGCTTCACGGCCGATTCCGCTTTTATTTCGCGCTAGATGATCTCTTCTAATTCCGTCAGCTTCTTTATGATGTAATCGGGATGTATATGATCCGGCTTTAATTTGTTCATACGATTAATCCAAACGGCTCGGATTCCCAATGCTTGAGCCCCCTCAACATCACTTGTTAATGAATCCCCGACATGCAGGACCTCCACATTCCTTAACTCATACCTTCTAAGTGCTTCTGCAAATATATCCGACCTAGGTTTATATGACCTAACATCTTCGCTAGTGATCACGCCAGTGACCTTTAAATCGTGAAACCTTATGGCTGCCATCACATCCGATGTATCAATATTAGAAATGATATATATGGGCAATTTACACGACTTTAGAAAAGAGAGCGCATCATCATAAATACCTGGCTTTTGCCAATGCTCAAATTGCTCCTGAATGATCTCCTCTGCAATGCATCCCGATTTGAAGTATTCTATCGTCGTGCGTAAAGAAGTTCTCCCCAGATTTCTTTGATTATCGAAACTTTCCCCATAGCTATCATGAAACATGTTTGAGAAGGACTTCCACCAGTATTGTCCTATTTCCTGAATGGTACAGTCCGCAGAGGAAGTCTCCTTGATTTTTTGGCATATTAACGGAATGATCTCATCATCTTCATGAACCACAGTCCCATAAAAGTCGAGGAAAATCGCTTTGGTTATCATTGTTATTCCTCCCTCACGTTCTAATTCCATCACTTCATATGAATGTACTAAGTCATTTCGGTACGACGGTGACAAGTATGCGTAGGATCAGGATAATGTGCCCTTTAATTCTCTCAGTCTTAACAGCTTTCGCGCTTGTATCCATTAACTTCATGGTAAAAAACGGCCCCAGGATCTTGGAAATATTCAAGGTATTGGATTAATCGATCCACATCCTCGGAATTTAAGTCTGCGTCATACGGCATGCAATCACCTCACTGATTCTAATTACTCGGAGCTTTCATAGCCTCGAATGTAATCATCTGATCCGCTTTAACAGGTTTATTCAGCCAAGTATAGTCAGCCGACTTCGTGATTTCTTCATATCCCTGCTTCTCTAGCATGAGTTCAAATTCGTGGTATCCATACCAGCTAAGAGGAAACCGCTGCAGCTCGGTCTGAACCAGAACGCCTTCCTTCCACTTTTCATACTTCAGAATCGAGACGATGCGCTGGTCAAGCAGATTGCATTCCGTACGTCTATCCTCCAGAACGATGACTTCGTTATCGGAGGTTTCCCAGCTCCTAGTCGAGGTGTGATTCGCATCTAAATTAGTAGGAATGGACAAATCCACAATTAATCTGCCGCCAGGTTTCAAATGAGAATAAAAATGACGCAGCGCCGTGACAGCCTGCTCCCGATCTTCTATTAATTGAAAGGATCCGGCAGGGATGATAATGGCCTCATACGAATCCGTCAACGAAAAGTTATGCATTGCATCCTCATACAGTTTAGTTGTTAGGCCTAATTCCTCGACTCGTCTTCTGCAAGAATCCAGCATAGCCGTTGAATTATCCACGCCTTCCATAACGATCCCCGCTTGAAGCAGCGGAATTAACACCCTGCCTGATCCACAGCCGACTTCCAGCACCTTTCCTTGTACGTCCTTCAGACGTTCTAAAGCAAATCACACCGGTATGGTTGTACCTTCAACGATTTTGGATCGTAATGTTTGAACCCTTAATCCCCATGTTAGGTGAAGCGAGTGAATCGTAAAGGCATATATTCTATTTTACATCCTAATTTCTATTTGGTAAAAAAAGCAAAAGGGCTCCCCGGCTCATGAGACCATGACAGCAGGAAGTCCCCTATATGTGGTGCTTTTAAGCTACGCTCTTAAAAAAGCAATATAATCCGTTATTAACCCTTTGTGTCCCAAATGCCGAAGCATGGTCGTGATATTACCTCTATGATAGGTTCCATGATTTACGACCTGCTGGAGAATCTCCGAAATCGAATTCTGAAATCCCTCGCCCGCCGTGTTGTGATAAGTCACAACCTTCCCCATATCGCCTACCGACGCTAAATATTCATGGTGCTTGGTTTGAAGCTCGCTCAGGTATTGACGAGCTGCTTCCAAATTCGCGAATGGTCTCGCGGCAAGCGACGGGGGACTTTCCTCCTTGATCCGGGCAAACCAAACTTCCTCCGCAGCTGCAAGGTGACCGAAAACTTCGGCGATGGATTTGAAGCCCAGATTCACTTCCTGGAGAAACACGCCTTCCGGCAAAGTTTGCAGATGGTTCCATAGTCTTTCGTTCGCCCAAATGTGATAATCGTACAATTGAAGATACGCTTCGTTCATTCTGCTCTCTCCTCTCTTGATCGCTTGATCGGTAAGCCTGAGTTTACGATGCTGGCCCTAGCACCTTTCCCCTAGCACCTCAGTAGAAAATTATACCATATATTGCGAAAAAGCAGGCATGGAGACCAATACAACATAACGCAGATTCGAGATTACTCTTTTACGCTGCCAAGCACGATACCTTTGACGAAAAAACGCTGGAGAAATGGATACAGCAGCAGAATCGGCAGTGAGCCGATAAATATTTGCGCGGCTTTAAAGGTTCGATTGGATACTTCGGAAAGGGCCGCGGCATCGTCTGCATTGATCGACGTCAGGTTGGTCTGTACGATAACGGTCTGAAGATAACTCGACAACGGGTATTTTTCAGGAGAATTCATCAGTAACAGTCCGTCAAACCATTCGTTCCATTGGCCGACGATCGTAAACAGCGTAACGGTAGCCATGGCCGGAAGCGACAGCGGCGCGTATATTTTCCACAGGCTGGTGATGTAGCTCCCGCCGTCAATGAAGCAGGATTCCTCCAGCTCCTTGGGCAGGCCGCGAAAAAAATTGAGCAGCAAAATCACGTTGAACACGGCTACCGCGCCCGGGATGACCAGTGCCCATATCGTGTCGATCAGACCCGTATCCCTGATTGTCATATACCTCGGTATTAACCCTCCGGAGAACAGGGTCGTGAACACGAAGAACCAGGCATATTGCGTACGGAATTTAAAATCCCGCGGTTCCTTCGACAGGGGATAAGCGATGAGCAGGGTCAGCAGCATGCTGATCCCGGTTCCGAGAACGACACGCTGCACGGTGACCCACATCGCTACCATAAATTGCGGCTTGTTCAGCACGTACTGATAGGAGCTAAGCGTAAAATCGACGGGCCACAGCTTCACGATCCCCGCCGTCGCCGCGCCTTTGGAGCTGAGGGAAACCGCCAGAATATGAACGATGGGAAGAAAGCAGAGCAGCCCCAGACCGATCAGAAAAGCGTAGTTGAAGCCAAGAAAAAATTTGCGGCTGAGTGACGGTTTATGCATACGGGACACCTTCCTTCCTAAAATATTCTGTAATTGGCGAACCTGGATGCCAGAGCGTAGGACGTCACGATAAAGACGAACGAGATCAAGGATTTGAACAAGCCGATCGCCGTGGCTACCCCATACTGGGCACCCTGCATGCCGATCCGGTAAATAAACGTATCCAGAATGTCCCCGCTCTCATAGACCTGCGGGCTGTACAAGTTGAACACCTGGTCAAAACCGGCATTCAGCACATTCCCCAGCGAGAGGGTCGCCAGCAAAATGATGATCGGCATCATACCTGGAAGCGTGATATGCCAGGTCTGTTTCCAGCGGTTTGCGCCATCGACCGTAGCCGCCTCATACAGGGAAGGATTGATGGAGGTTAACGCAGCCAAATAGACGATAGTGCTAAAGCCGAATTCCTTCCAGATGTCCGTTATGACGAGGGTATAAGGAAACCATTGGTTGCTGCCCAGGAAAAAAATCGGCTCGATGCGAAACCAGCCCAAAATTTGATTTACGATCCCGTTTGTCGGCGACAAAATGTCGATAAAGATTCCACCAAGGATGACCCAAGATAAAAAATGCGGCAAATATACAAGCGTCTGCACGCCGCGTTTAATCAGCTCGTTCCTCAGCTCATTCAGCAGCAGGGCTACCAGGATCGGCACGACCAATCCTCCGATGATTTTCATGAAGGCGATAAACACCGTATTCCAAATGATTTGGCCGGTTTCCGGCAGATCGAACACATAGCGGAAATTGTCCAGCCCGATCCAATCCGAGCCGAAAAGGCCTTTGAACGGAACGAATTTCTGAAAGGCCATGGCGATGCCGATCATCGGCCAATAGCTGTAAATCAGCACGATGACGATGCCGGGCAAAATCATCAAATGAAGCGGCCACTGCCGCCGAAATTTTTTGCTTAACATGGCGATCCTCCTGTCTGTCAATGTGTATCCCATTCGCCTTCAGCAGGTGGTGAATGAGAACAGGGGCGGGTGTCAGAAACCTCCCTCCCCTGTTCCCGTTAGCCGGCCCCCTTTTATCTGGCGGCCTTCCATGCATTAACTTCTTCCGTAATCTTGTCGCCGCCGAGCTTCTTCCAATTGGCCACGAACTCATCAAAGGCGTCGATGCTCGCCTCGCCCAAAATGATTTTGATGAACGTTTCCTGCTCCAGCCGGTCGAGCGTCGCTTTTTTGTCCGCCATGGTCTCGGTCGGAGCGCCGACATAACCGTTCGAAATGACTTTGCCCGCATCGTTCAAATCGCGAAGCTGTTTCATGGAGCCTTCCGGACCGTTGGCAGCATAACCGGACCAGCCCATCGGGTTGTTGCCCGCGAGATATTCCTGAAATTCCTTGAACATGATCTTCGTTTCGGCGCTGGTGATGTCCGCATCGCTTTCGGATTCCAGGGCTTTGGCCAGCTCCTCCTGCCGGATCAGGTCTTTGTTCGGATTGACGACCTCAACCAGCGAATATTTGTTGACCCCGATGGATACGCCGTCCTCGATGATTTGACCGTACTTGTCAAATTCCGCATGGTCGCTGTACAGCTTCTCATAGTACTGGTTAGCCAGCTTGACGATGACCTCGGGATGCTCGTACCCCTTTTTGACCACGTAATATTGGGATACGGCAAACGGCATCTGCACCGTAGCAGGACCGCCCTCCAATGACGGGATCGGGTAGGACTTCCAGTTCACCGATTCATCTTCTTTCACCATGTCCCAGAAAGGCCATGCCGGATACCAGCTTGGTCCGATCAGCATGCCGATTTTATGGGTGGTCACGGATTCAAAGACTTTGACGGTATCCTTTACGCCGAACTCCGGGTCGATCAGCTTGTTCTTGAACATGCCCTGCAGCTTGGCCAGCGCTTCCTTCATCTCCGGCTGTATGCTGCCGAACTGCAATTGACCCTCTGCGTCTTCGATCCAAATTTGCGGGAAACCGCCGAAGCCGTTAAAGAATCCTACCGAAGAGCTGTTTAATCCGATATCCTTGGTCAGCGCAAGTCCGTAGGTATCGGGCTTGCCGTTCCCATCCGGATCCTGCTTGGCAAACGCCTCCGCAATGGTCACAAGGTCATCCATCGTGTTCGGTTCAGGCAGATTCAGCTTCTTCATCCAGTCCTCCCGGACCCACAGGAGCGGAGCCGAGCCGCCAATGACCGGCTGAGTGGACGGGATTGCCAACAGCTTTCCGTCAAACGTCGCGGAAGGGAGGGCGTTTTTCTCGATCTCCATGACCTGCTTCAGGTCATCGCTGGCGAAATTCTCGAAAGCGGGCGTCAAGTCCGCCAATTGCCCGGCGTCCGCAAGCTGGCGCAGCTGCTCCGGCGTCACCTGCATGATATCCGGGAGGTCATTCGAAGCAATCGCGATATTCATTTTGGATTCATACTGCTCCTGGCCCGTCACCACCCATTTATAGTTGAGGTTGATGCCCATGTCCTTGTATAGGTCGGTCCACACGTTGTTTTTAATATCCTGTCCGGACGGGAACTTCACTTCTTCTCCCACGAACCGGACGGCATCCAGCCGAACGGGGGGATCATACTTGCCGAACGGGTCGCCCGGCTCCAAGGCCGAGGATTCGTTATCAGTGGATGAACCGGGGGCGCTGTCCCCGCCTTCTTCCCCTTTACCGCAAGCGCTTAAAATAAGCACGAAAGCCAGCATACTGATCCACAATACGGACAAGAGCTTATTTCTCTTCATGTTTACGACCTCCTTGATTTCAATGTTTGTATAGAGTATAAGGGAACAAAAAAAGAGCTATCTACTTCAAGCTCTTTACTTTGATATCTTCTCTTTACATGTTGTGAAGTTCTCTGTATTCCTGCGGCGTCAAATGGGTCGTTTTTTTGAAGAAGCGGTAAAAATACGGCGGAGAACTGAAACCCACCGCAGCGGCGATGACATGGATTTTGTCCGTCGTCTCCTTCAGCAGCTGCTTCGCTTTGGCCAGCCGTGCCGCATTGATCGACTCCGACAGGCCCTCACCGGTCACTTGTTTGTACAATCTGGACAAATACGAAGGGTTGTGTCCCACGGCCTCCCCGATTTGCGTCAAGGACAGGTCGCCGCTTAAGTGATCCTCGATATACCGTTGAACTTTGGCAATCACCTCATGCTGCTGATCCTGCTTCCCCTGCTCTTTCCGGTTGAAGATGATGTCCGCCAGCCTTTCGAAATATTCAGCCGCCTCCGTCCAGGAATCATGCTCCTCCAGATGAGTCAATGTGATATAGTCCACCACCCCTTCCACGTTCTGGCAAAGAGCTTCCATATCCACCAGGGACGGCATTATCACGGACACCAGGCCGTAATACACCTCCATCTTCAGCAAATATTCAACCTCCGGCGGGAAGGAAGAGGGATCGGTCACCTCATGCAACAGCTGAATGAATTCCTCCCGGTCCCCATTGTCTAGACAGCCGCGCAGCAGCTCCATCCGCTTCAGATGCGAGCGAGAGCGCCCCGGAAACTTCCCCATACGATCCGGGCGGTCACGCTCCCCGGCTTCTGCCAGCAGAGATTCGTGGCCGATCCCAAGGCCGCTGTCCAGCAGCTGCTTCAGTGCTTCGAATTTATCCGGCAGCCGTTCCCAATTGACCCACTCGCCAGCCATGGCAAACGAAGTCTTCAATCTCAGAAGCGTTTTGCAAACATCCTGAATTTGTTCCAGCATTCCGTGGACATAACGCTGGACCCGTTCCGCCGCCGGACCGCGAAACTCCTCCGTTTGCTTCTCCTCCTCCTCTTTATGCTGCAAAATCCAGATCATCTTGGCCCTGCCGAACTCCACGGCCATGCCGTCGGTCATCGGTCCGAGCAGCTCGCCGATGATGTTCTGGACCGCGTACAGCATGAGCGATTGGGCCGATGGACTTTCTTGCCTTTGCCATCCGTCCAGCCTGCACAACAGCAGCAGACAAGGCTTGCCGTGATCCAGCTTCATCTCCAGCTCCGCAAAGCGCTGTTCCAGCTCCTCCCGCCGAATAGAACCAGGTGTTTTTTGCATCAGCTCCAGCACGTACTGCTGCTGTAAAAACGGCAGCGCCATGCGCATATTCTCCCTCGCTTTGGCAATCAGACTGCCCTCTTCCATTTCCTGGTCAAGCAGCTCGACAGTCTTCTCGATCGCGCTCAGCACGGCATCGTTGCCCTCGGCCTTAAGAACGTAATCGACGCTTCCTTGCCGGGTGGCCTCCTGGATATAAGAAAAGTCGTCGTATCCGGTCAAAAAAATCACTTTGCAACGGGGCCACTGCCTGGATATTTCCTTTTGCAGGGCAAGGCCGTTTAACCCCGGCATTTTGATATCCGACAATACGATGTCCATTTTCGCCCGTTTGAGCCAGCTCAAGGCCTCCGATGAAGAATAAGCCTTATACACCTCAAGCTCTAGAAATTCCGCGCCAAGGCACAATTCCGCAAGCCCGTTCACGATAAAAGGTTCGTCATCCACAATTAATATTCTGTACCTGCTCTTCATCCTTCTTGCTCCTTTCTTGCTTTGGCAGTGTCATATCGATTCTCAAGCCGCCTAATCGGCTTCTCGAAAAGGCCAATCCACCCGCAGGCCCGAATTTTAATCGAAGGCGTCGATGCACGTTGGTTAAACCGGTGATCTCTCCTTTCACGTCCGAATTCGCGATCATGGATTGCAGGTTCCGCAGCTTTTCGTCCGTCAACGTCTCCCCGTTATCCTCCACGATGATATGCAGGACATGCGGCTCAGCGGCCATGGTCACCCGGATTTGCCCGTCCGCTTCCTTCTCCTCAAGTCCGTGCTCGTATGCATTTTCGATTAAGGGCTGCAGGATGAGCAGCGGAACGTCCAGTTGCTCCCAATCACCGGGGATGTCATTCCAATAAGCCGATATCCGGTTATGAAAACGGATGGACTGAATGTCCACGTATGCCTTGGCATGCCCCACTTCCGCCTTCAACGAAACTTCGTCGGCAGCGTTGCGGGTGATGAACCTGAAATATTCCCCCAAATGCCTCGTAAAACGAACGATATTCTCGTAATCCTCCATCTCTCCCATCTGATGAAGCGTAAAGAAGCTGTTATATAAAAAATGAGGGTTGATCTGGGATTGGAGCTGCTTCAGCTCGGAACGCTGGGAGCGGATTTTCTGTTCAAACACCTCGTGGATCAGTATCTGCAGGCGCTTCACCATATGGTTAAACTGCTCGTACAGATAGTGGAACTCGTCATAATGCTTATGGCGCAGCTCCACCCGGGGACTGTCGAAATCGATGTTGCGGAATGCCCTCACCATCCGCTGAAGCGGCTGATGAATCCGCCTGTAGATCCAACCCGAGAACAGAATAACCACCAGAAGGGAGAAGCCCGACAGCCCGAAAAAGATCATGCGGTATTTCCCGAGCGTGCCCAAAAATTCGGCTTCGGGCACATACACCACCAGGTCGGCATTCAAAAAGGCGGAACGCTCCACGCTAACCCAATAGTTGGCCCCATCCGCCTTTACCTTCGTGTTGTAGGGAAGCTTCGAAAATTCGGTGGTTGTTAGCGCTTCCAAGTCAATGCGTTCGGCCAACCGGGGACCGATGCCGCCTCCGTCCTCCTGCGTCAGGACCCAGCTATTGTCCACGCCGATGAGAACGGCCCCCCCATCCCCCGTGGCCAGCTGCAGGAGCGCCGTTTGCATTTTGGGAACGGAGAGCTCCGCCGCAATCGCAAAATTCGGCGGAAGGCCGTTTCGCAGGCGTTCCGGGTATACCATGCCCAGCAGAAGCTTGTTCTTCCATTCGAAAATGACCCGATCGGGATGCTCCTCAAGCGCCTTCATCTGTTCCGGCGGCATGGCCCCTTCGTAGGACACCTGTTCAATCGTTTTCTCAATCAGCGGAATGTACGTTTTGGCCTCCTGAACGTATTGATTGGAGCTTTGCAGCAGCCGCATTTTGCCCTGGAGGCGGTTGATCGCCTGAAAATATTCGGAACGGCTCATGGCGGGCGCGATGGTACTCAGCTTTTGCAGGTCGGAGTCCTGCGACAAATCGTTCATCAGCAGCACCGTCGATCGCAGCTCCTGTTCCAACGTGCGCATGAAAAAATTAGTCCTCGCATTCAAGGACTGTGTAATTTCCTGCTCCACGCTCGCGAGCCCGGACTCGTTCATGTACAGGGCAGCGGCGTAAACCGGCATAATGGCCAACAAAAAGCCGGCCACGATTTTGGGATAAATCGACTTGAACCACAGCAGCTTCATCGTTTGCCTCCACTTCGTTACCATTGATCCCTTCGCCTAACCGATGAACAGGATGAAAACGGACCATAACGGTTATGCCCTTTTTTACGACCGGTTGCCCGGCTTAAGCAGGACGGCCAACAACTTCCGCATATCCACTCTCGCCGGGTTGAACCTGCATCGTTAAGATTCTTTATGTTTTGGAGGGGGACGAACCGGTTAGCCTTCCACCATCAAGCTTGCGATCTCTCCTCTCGTCGAGTCGGGACCGACCTGGATGCGGAACTCGCCGGGCTCCACCACCGGCTTCAGGTCTAGGTCGATCATTTCCAGCTGCTCGCTGCCGATGGTGAACGTCACTTCCTGCGTTTCCCCCGCCTTCAGGAACACCTTGCAGAACCCTTTCAAGGCCTTCTCGGGACGTGTAACGGAGGCGGCAAGATCCGATACGTACAGCTGAACGACTTCCGCGCCGTCCCGTGCTCCCGCGTTGGTCACGCCGATCCGGACCGTGGCTTCGCCGCCTATGGGAACAACGGCCGGCTCGACCGTCAGACGGCCGTAACGGAATTCCGTATAGCTTAAGCCGAAGCCGAACGGATACCGCGGCGCAAGATCCGTCTCCAGGTAACGCTTGCCCCGGGTCCGTCTGGCATTGTAAGAGACCGGCAGCTGGCCAACCTCCTTCGGAATGGACAGCGGCAGACGGCCGGACGGGTTGATATCCCCAAACAGCATGTCCGCAATGGCATCGCCTCCCTCCTGACCGGGATACCAAGCTTCCACGATGGAAGGGATGTGCTCATCGATCCACGGCTCCGTAATCGGCCGTCCGTTGATATAGACAACAATCAGCGGCTTTCCGAGCTTGTGGAGCTCCTGCAGCAGCTCCAGCTGCACGCCCATCAGCGTCAGGGTCGAGCGGTCAATCCCTTCCCCGCATTCCATATCGCTCTCGGCATGCCCGGTCACGACCGAGGCACCGGTTCTCAGATCGATGGTGCCCTCCCCGGAATCCCGTGCGCTGGAGCCTCCAAGCACCATCACGGTGACGTCGGCTTGCTCGGCGCATGCCAGCGCCCGAGGAAACCCTTCCCTTGAATCGCCTTGTATGCGGCAGCCCGGCGCATACAGCACGCGGCTGTCTCCCAGCCGTCGGCGGATGCCGTCCAGCACCGTTACGATCTGCCCCGGCGGCTGTGGGGAGGTATAATCGCCAAGCTGATGGTACGGCGCATGGGCGTTGGGGCCAATGACGGCAATGGTTCCGCTGCCCGAATCCAGAGGCAGCAGGTCCCCCTCGTTCTTCAGGAGCACGATGCCTTCAGCCGCAGCCTGGTAAGCCAGAGCGAGATGCTCCTTGCAGCCTATGACCTGCTCTGCCCAGGCTGGATCCACGTAAGGCCGATCAAAGAGCCCCAGACGAAACTTCAATTCCAACACGCGTCCGGCTGCCATATTCAGATCGTCTTCAGAGACCAGCCCTTGCTCCAAAGCTTGGTGAAGATGTGCCCGAAACATCGTCCCCGACATCTCCATGTCGACACCAGCCTTCAGCGATTGGGCTGCCGCCTCCACGCCTGATCCGGCCGTATTGTGACCGCATGCCAACATATGGATCGCGCCGCAATCGGTAATGACGAAGCCGCCAAAGCCCCACGCCTCGCGAAGAACGTCTTGCAGGAGGTACCGGCTGGACGTGCAGGGGACTCCGTCGATTTCATTATAGGCCGTCATGATCGACAAGGCACCCGCTTCAACGGCCTTGCGGAACGGCAGCAGATCGACTTCGTGAAGCTCCCGAAGACCCATATGAACGGGGGCCCCGTTGCGTCCACCTTCGGAGGCGCCGTAGCCTGCGAAATGCTTCAGCGTTGCCAGCAGGCTGGTATGCGAATCGAGGCGCTCGCCTTGCAGTCCCCGCACGGCGGCAACCGCGAATTCGGCCACCAAATGGGGGTCCTCGCCGAAGGTTTCTTCGGTACGCCCCCACCGAGGATCCCGTACCACGTCCAGCACCGGCGAATAGGTGGCCGCTCCCCCCTGAGCTCTTGTCTCGGCGGCAACGGCGCGGCTTATGCTGCGGAACAGTTCCGTGTTCCAGGTGCTTCCGATCGTGAGCGGTACGGGGAACACCGTCGCCCCGATTGCCATATGTCCGTGGGAGCATTCTTCCCCGAACAGAATCGGAATCCCCAGTCGCGAGTGCTCCATCGCATAACGCTGAATCGCATTAACCGCTTCCGCACCTTCCCGCGGGGACAGTCCGTTCGTCAGCGTCACTCCGGTCCATGGATCGGCCCGCAGTGTACCATACAAGGAACCGATTCCTCCCTCCGCAAACTGCGACTTGAACTCCTCGGTTAGTTTGATCGTACCGTCGTCGTTCCTTATGTAAGCTTTCCAGCCGAACGGCTGGATCAGCTGACCGATTTTCTCCTCGGCCGTCATCCGCTCCAGCAAGTCCTCGACCCGCCGCGAAATTGGCCATGCAGCCTCCCTGTAGTCCATGGCGCACACCCTTTCTTTTTCCTGTTAAATCGTTCAAAAAGTATCGTACAAAAAGAATGCGAACGCTCGTTGAATGTTCCGCATCCTATTGGGGTTCGGGCTTATGCTCGTCTCTATCGGATTCAACGCCACGCCGCCTTAGCAGCAACCCCTCCGATATTCCCGATGGAAGAAAAAGGCTCTCCGGCACGATCCGATCGGACGGAGAACCTCCCACTATGCGTACCATGCAGAAAGCCGCGCCGGGTCGATCCAGGTCAACAGCAAGAACCTTCTTCAACCGTTTCATGGGTGAGCACGCCTCAAGATGGTTGGCTTTGCCGGATGCGAACCTCCTCCGGCCGGTAAACCGTCCGCACTTGTCCCCCGGCATCGGTCGTAAACATCACGGTCCGCTCCCGTTCCAATTCGAAGGCGTAGACCGTTCCGGTTGCCGGGTCCTTTACCTCGACCTCTGCGCTTGCCCCATGCTCGGAGACGAAGACGTACAAGCTTCCTTGGCCGAACGCCAGCTTGCGGCCGTAGATGCCCGGAAGCTCGCCTCCCTTCAGCCATTCCAGCTCAGGCGGAACGGCTGCGGATCGGATAGCTTCTGCGTAAAGCGCCTGGATCGGCTCCCAGCGCTCGTTCATCTCGACCGGGAGCGGGCACCAGATGAACCGTCCCAAGCCCAAGGTCACTATGACGGGTGCCAGCGCCCCATCCAGCCGGCCTGCCGGACGATCCACCGCCAGCGCGTTAATCTTCCGTTCGCCAAACGAAACGGCGAAATGCTCTCCCGCCAGCTCCAGCGTTTCTTCCCGAAGAACGTTGGCATGGACGGTTTCGCCGATCTCCTGCCGCAGACGATGCGGTGCCGGTCCCCAATACGCATCGGTGCGAAGCGGCCCGGTCCACAAGACCGTGCTCCCTTCCCTTGCCAAATCAAGAAGCTGGGCAAACGCGCCATCGTCGAAATTATGCGCGCTCGGCACGATGATCAGCTTGGCCGGATAGCGCTTCAGGTCCCCCAGCTGATATTCGCCGATGCCCCGCGGGTGGACGTTCATGCCAAACGTCAACGCGCGCATGGCTCTCGTCGTTGCCTCGTAGGCCAGCTTGCGGCTGGAAAAATCGTTCGAATACGGGTAAACGACGGCAATATCCTCCAGCTGACGTTCATCGTCGAACAGGCCGGCTGCTTCCTTCATGAAGCGGCCGAAGTCATAGGACACATCGGCCTCGGGCTTCTGCGTTCCGTCCGCCCGAAGCGCCCCGATGTTGGATTCGTTGGCATTGTCCATGAAGTAGTTAATATTCCAAATCCACTGCACGGCACCCGCCCCCCCGGTCGAGAACGAATACGCATACTTCCGCTCCAGGATGCTGCGAAGCTCTTCCTCCGTCCGCTTGGCGATGCCGTCCGGTCGCTGTACGTGCATGATGCCGGTCTCCTGAATCAGATTCGGCTTGTCCGGCGTTTTCGTAAATATGCCGTCCCAAGCCAGGTGATCATTCTGCCACCAGGAATGGACCGTCGTGTAATCGACGGCGGGACCGTAGAACGAAGGCGACGGGCGCTGGGAGCAGATGCCCTCATCCTGCCCGACCGTTACCAGCTGGCGGGGATCAAAGCGGCGAATGGTGCCGATGAGCTCGGACGCCCACCGATTATGCATGTCCATGGTGAACAGCGTGAAGTCGATCCACGGTCCCCACTTCTTCGGCTGCAGCACGCTGTTGAACAGCTTGTCGTCCGGACTCGGCGCAGGCGCCGACTCGAATGAAGGCAGCTCGCCCGGCGTCATGTTCCAGCGCTCCTGAAGCAGCGCCAGATCATCCCCGTGGCGCTGCCGCAGCCACTCGGACCAGGCTTGCCGCTCGAACCGGTCCCCGATCGATACCGGCCCCTCGAAGATTCGCTTCGGATCGAACAGCGAAGGCTCGTTGATCAGGTCCCAATGCACATTGGTCGTGCCCCTGTGACGTCCGACGATGGAGGCGACGAAGCGCTTTTGCGCCTCCACCGATCGCGGATCCAGGTAGGGGTTCACGCCTTCCCAGGCTTCGGGCGCAAACGAGAAGAACGTGAACGTCACTTCCAGCTCATGCCGCTTGGCTGTCAGGATAAAGGCATCGATCGCCCGCATAACGTCCTCGGCCGCATGGCCGTCGGCAAACATAATCATCCGGTACCCCGTCCATATGCCCGTCCGGATCAGGTTGATTCCTGCCCGCTTCATCTCCGCCATATCCGCATCCCAACGCTGCACGTTCGGCAGATGGAGGAATTTGCGCGCGACGTCGGAGGTCATGTACGTCATGCCAACGATCGGAACCGTCCGTCCGCCGCGGCGGAAGTAATCGCGCCCGCATTCCAGCCGCTCTCCCGCCTGCAGCAGCGGACGATCGACGCCCCATACCGCCTGGGTCAGGGTGCGGCGCTCCCCGGAATCGGACTCGGCTTCGCAAACGATCCGGTACAAGCCCGCTTCGAGCCGTACGGGTACGGACAAGCGAAGCTGCTGCAGATCCCGCTGCTGCATGCCGGCTTCCGACTTCTCGTGTCCGGTCCAGACGGTCTCGCCGCCGTCTTCCTTGATAAGACTCACCGCAAAATGCCAGGTCTGCGCCGGGGCGGACGTCCGGGACAACGACTGCAGCTGGATCGTCAACCGCATCTGCTCGCCCGGCTCGTAGGAGGCATAGTTCGGCTTCAGCCACAGCTCCGTCACGCCTGTTCCCGCGTATTCGGCCAGATCCTGCAGGACGTCCATCCCTTTCGTCTCCCAGAACGATGCCCTCAGCTGCTGGTTGATCAGAATCCAGCGGCCCCCGGCGTAATCGCCCTTATGCTGCTCCAGCATAACAACCGGCGCGGACCGCTCGCGCCGATCACGGTCTACGCCGATCAGGAGCGCCGAGATGACGGCGTCCATCGGACCGCATGCTCCCATCTCGGCCGGGATGTCGCTCGCTTTGGTCGGGTGCAGCGTCAATCCCCAGGTCGGCTCCATGCCGAACTGCTCCTCGCGTCCCTGCAGGATCGGATATTCGGCGGAGGCCTTCAGCTCCCGGACCCGCGATACGTCAACCGCCAGTGCATCATGGATATCCATTCGCTGATGATAAGCCAGCTGCTCGCGTTCGGCATGCCAGCTTCCGTTCTGCTCTCGAACCGGCCTGCGGAAAGGCACGCCCCCCGCATGGACCAGACCGCCGCCGGCCTTCAGGTGGCCTTCGATGGCCGCCCAAGCCGCTTTCGGAAAGTACGACCCGTGCAGATGAATCAGCGTGTCCCAGCCGCCAACCGTCAGCTGCTCAGCCACATCCGCGGCACCGGCGACCACCGCCCATTCCCGCAATCGATCCAGTGCCTCTGCAGACGGACGTTCGCCTTCGTAAGGAAAATGCTCGTCGTAAAATACCAGCGTTCTCATCGCTTACTCCTTTCTCGTCCGCGGCTGGCCGTCAACGTACACGGATGTTCCGCGCGTCCGGGCCCAGTCGGCGATCCGGGAAGGATCGCCGGTCCAGAGGCGGTACACTCCCCATTCATTGGTCTGCGGCCGCTCCTCGCATTCGATGCGGATGACCGGGAACAGCTCGGTCGGACGCTCCCGCGGCAGCCCTTCGATCCACAGCACGTCGCCCTCCTGCCGGAACGACAGCTCCTGCCCCGTTGTCAGCAGCGTCACCCGTGATACCGGGGTCACCAGATCTGCAAGCCTCAGCCCCGGCCTCCCATCCCAGAAGCGAATGATGAGATACAGCTTGTTGTCTTTCATTGTCTGCCGTCCATAGGTGATGAACTCCGTGAGGTTCCCCCCGTCGGAGCCGTAGATGGCCTCGCCATGAACGTCCAGCCACTCTCCGATCTTCAGCGCACGCTCCACGAAGGCCGGCGGAAGCTGTCCGTCGGGCTGCGGTCCGACGTTAAGCAGCAGATTGCCGCCCACGGTCCCCCCTTTTTCCGCGCACTCGCACAGCATGTCGAGCAGAACGTCGGCCGGACGCCATCGTTCGCCGTTCGTGTACCCCCACAGTCTCCACGTGGTGACCTGGCTGGATTCCCACAGCCGCTTCTGATCCGGGACGATGACATGCTCCGGCGAGCCGAAGTCGCCAAGCACCTCGGAATCGCCCGAGCCGCCGCCGCCGTCCGCATGCAGCTTCTCCTCCTCGGACAGTCCAAGACGGTTGTTGACCAGGATATCCGGCTGAATCGACTTCATCCGTTCCACGAGCTTGATGCTGTCCAAGTCCTCCGCGGTTCGCGGCCACACCCCGTCAAAAAAGAAATGATCGATGCGCCCGTATTTCGCGACCAGCTCTTCCACTTGGGCATGCAAATACTGCTTCATCGTCTCCCAGCCCTCGGGATCCTTCTCCGGTCCGTCGAAATAAGCCGGGATCCGCCAATCGATCCAGGAATAATATAAGCCGACCCGAAGCCCCTGGGCCCGGAACGCATCGGTAAATTCGCGCACCAGATCCCTGCCGGGCGCCTGCTTCGCGCTGGAATAATCCGTTGTGGCCGTATCCCACAAGCAATATCCGTCATGATGCCGCGTCGTTAAGCAGGCATATCTCATCCCCGCCTTGCGCGCGGTGTACGCCCAAAGCTCGGCGTCAAAAAAAACCGGATTCCACTCGCAAGCTTTCCGCGCGTATTCGGCCTGGTCCAAATGTTCCCGGAACAGTACCTGCTCACCGCGCCCGTATTGGGCATAAGGCCCGAAATGAATAAACATGCCGTACCGGCTCTCCGTAAACCATTGCCAGCCTTCCCGGATGGCTTGAGCTTGCTTGATCATGAACAACGTCCCCCTTATTCTGCACGGCTCTTGCCGTGAGGTCAGCCTTGATGGATATTACGCTTCTGGCTCTTTGAGCAGTCACAAGGCTTCTTATGACCTATACTCTAGCCCGAGAATCCCTGTCTTGAACACTTTACTTTTGAGAGAAAACTTTGAATTTGGCCAATATCGGAGAATTGAAGTCTTAAACGATAACGTTGTGCACTTTCGAATCCACTTGGAGTCTTCTCAGGAAACCCTATGGCATCCCTTCGCTCCCCCTCATAGAACGCCCCATGGCAGCGCACGAAAAAAAGCAATCCCTCCCCGGTTACAAAACCGGGAAAGGATTGCCCTGTTCCTTTATTTCTTAGTGTTCGTGGTGCCTATACTTACGACTGACCGGCTCTCCATTCATCGAATTGCCGTTTGTATTCATCAACGACCTCATCGATTCCAGCGGACTTCATGGCGGCCAGCATTTTATCGTAGGCGTCCTCGTATTTCACGACCCCGTGCATGACCGGATAAACGCTGGTCTTCAGCTCGGCGATGCAGTTGGCGTATTGCGAAGCAACGTTGGTCGGATCGAAGGTGAAGCCGATCGTGATGCTGTTCACGGCGTCGTCCGATACCGTTGTGCGGCGCTCCAGACGCGCTGGGTCCGTATTCGTTGGATAACGATTCATCTCAACGTGGCCAAGCAGCCAGTACGGAAGCTCATAAGCCGGGGAACCGTTCTCGTTCTTGGCCAGATAGTCCTTGGTATTCTTGCCGGTATCCTTCCAATGCACATCCTTCACGCCGCTTTGAACGAGATCCATGTTCTCCTGACTGCTGTATACCCAGTTCAAAAATTGAATGCCGGCCTCCGGGTGCGGAGACGTGGCCGAGATCCCGTTGGAATTGCGGATCGCGTAGGATCTGAATTTCGGCTGGTCGGCCAAATAATAAATATCCAGCTTCGCATCCGGGAACGTTTGAAGAATGGCATCGCTCAAGCCGACGTCGCCCGGACGGTAGAGATAACGTCCTGCCAGCTCCTCCTGGTTGATAACCTCCGTCGGCGTCGTAAGCAGATCGCTCATGATCAGCCCGCGCTTGTAAGCCTCGTTCATGAACAACACGTCTTTTTTGAACTCCTCGGTTTCGAACCAGGACTTCACGTTCCCCTGCTGGTCGATGTAAATCATGTTGTCGGCCACGGTAAACGGATAGGTGTCATAGGTTGTATGCAGGAAGTAGGCAGGCTCCTCCAGCATCTTGATATATACGTTCTTGTTGTCCTGCGGCCAGTTCTTCTGGAGCGTCTCGGCTGCATCGAGCAGCTCTTCCGGCGATGTCGGTGGCTTCAGGCCGTTTTTCTCTAGCAGATCGGTGCGGATCGTGAACATGCCATCGTTATAAGCGGTATCCGCCCAAAAGTTCGGCACGTACGTGGTCTTGCCGTTGATTTTCGACGACTCCCAGATCCAGTCCGGCATCGAGGCTTTCAGCTCGGTGCCATACTGATCCAGCAGATCGTCGATCGGAATGATACCGCCGCTGCCGGCAAGCACCGTCGGTCCTTTGGTATCGTGCATGATGGCAATCAGCTCGAATTCCTCGCCCGTCGACATCATGAGGTTGGTCTTCTGATCCCATACGTCCCACGCGATATACGTCGGTTCGTACGTAAGGTTCAGACCGTCGGCCTCCAGCTTCTCGTTGATCGCTTGGACCGCCGCATCCAAATCCTGAGGAGCGGAGCCCGGAAGCAGATACCGGACCGGCAGCTTGTCCCTGCCGTCATTCTCGCCGCTCGCCGATCCGTTCTCGCCGCCGGCATCCCCCCCGCCGGAGCAGCCTGCGATTACAGATACCATGAATATCGCGGCCAACCATAGTGCTAGCGCTTTCCTTTTTTTCATGCATGTGTCCCCCTGTCTTCATTTGGTTTGTCATGCGGTACGATTCCTATCTTAAGAAGACATTAGGGATGACGTATACTTCAAAATGATGGTTTTCGCCATTTTAAAACACATTAAAAGGTTGTTCAGAAAGTCATCTTTTGATCACGAGGCAGGTAAGGAAGCAGTCTCGACGTCGAATCTTGAATTCAGCCGGGCCTTCCGTTGCTCACGTAGGATTGCCTACGCTCCGCTACTCAGTCCCTAGCTTCATCCAACCTTCTCGGTGCTGAAAAGTCGACCTTTTGAACCCGCAATTAATCTGCCCGTCACTGCGCCTTTTTCGTCTCGATCGCATGCTGGCTTCGGAACTGGGCCGGCGAGATCTGGTAGTGCTTTTTAAACAGCGTGTAGAAATAGGTCGTATTCAGAATGCCCACCTGCTCGCTGATCGATTGAACCGACTCCTCGGTGCTTGCGAGAAGCTCCCGCGCCTTCTCCAGACGAACGGCATTCAGGTAATCGTTGAACGACAGCTCGCAATGCGCCTTGAACAGCTTGCCGACATAGCTGCGGGACAGCTTCACCTCGCCCGCAACCTGCTCGAGCGACATATCCGGCCTTGCATAATGCTTTCGTACGTACATCTGGATAAAATCAACCACCTCCGCATGCCGAACCGCTCCCGATTCCTCGGACAAGCTGCAGAGCCTAAGGGCGAGATCCTTCAGGGCTTTCGCTGTTTCCTGCAGCGTCTGAAAGCGGGTAATCCGGCGCGTAAAGTCGAGGAAGAGATCCGCGCTTTCCCGATTTTTTACCGTATGGACGTTAAGCTGCTTGTACAGGCCGCCGATGAACTGGTTGATGAAAAACATGACTTCATGGTAGTTGTAATCGCGAATTTCCTTGATCCACTGATCGATTTCCTTCTCCAATTTATCCCGCTGCTGCAGCTTGATGGCCTCGATGATGCGCTTCTCCCGCTTGTCCGGATACTGCGCCTCGGAATGCTCCGACTCCGCGGCGATGACAGGATCGCCATGGAATATCCGGCCTTTGCCTTCGAAGAAGCGCTGCTGGAAGCAGGACTGTGCGCAATCGAACGATTCGCGCAGCTCTTCGTAGGTCTGCGCTGACGTTCCGATGCCCACGGTAACAGACACGCGGAGCGTGCGGAGCATCTCGCCCTGCAGTTCCTCCAGCATGCCCACGACATGGAGTGGAGGCCGGCTCTGCTTCATAGGGAGAATGATTGCAATGGTCCCGTCCCCTACCGTTGCCACGCTCGCTCCCTCCGGTTCCAGCATCTGCTGGGCCGCCCGGGCGACGGCTGCGGAGGAATAGGACTGCAGCTCTTCGTCCTCTCCGCCAGGCGAGCCGTCTAAGCTGTCGAGCAGAAGGACGGCAGCCAAGAAATAGGGCCCCTTGCCTTCTCGGGCCAGTCGGCGGAATGCCGTCTCGTCGCCGCCTTTCAGCAGCTGCAGCACATGCGCCTGCCGGGTGGCGGAAGCCTCGGACTCCATCGACTTCATTTTCTCCGTCATTTCGGCGTAAGTGGTATCCAGTATGGCAAATTCGTTGATTTGCCGCCGGTTTTCCTTCATTTTCGGTATGGCGCTCATTTTCTCCAACAGGTGGCGAATCGGGTTGTACGCATGATGCGTCAGCCAGATCGACAAGAATATGCTGACGGCGAAGCAGGCCAAAGCGAGAACCAGCGCAGACGTCCGGAGGGCCTGCATGTTGAACAGCAGATTTTGATATTGGCTTACACTGATAAACGTCCAATTCATATCCTTGGATTTCACGTAGGTAACGAGACTCTTGCGGCCGTCGATGGAGCGAGTGAAGTAACCGCTTTCCGCGTCCGATCCCAGAATGGACTGGATATAGGGCTCCTGCGATATATCCTCCATGAACCGGGACCGATCCGAATGGGTGATGATGGTTCCCCTGTCGTCAATGACGTGCAGCGAATCCACCGCTTCGTTGCGGTAGCCTCCGATCAGATCCTGGATGGTTTCGGTACTCATGTTGATTACGATTGCGCCTTTGGAGCTTAGCGGCGAATAATAGCTCGGAAGGAGAACGAAGGTAAGGACGTCTTCGCTCCGGTTGGCCGAAGCGGAAGTGGCGGAAGAAATCTTGCGCGGGAACAGATGAAAATAAGATGTATTCTTGCTGTTGATCTCCTCCAACAGCGCCTTCTCCTGCTCCTTGGTAATCCCCTTCGTATTCAGATACGTGTTATTCAAGCCGTTGTAGATCCCGATCGAATGGATGAACGGATAGGTGGACTGGACTCGGTTAAGAGTGCCGAATACCCCATACTGTTTCACCGGATCGGCCTCTTTGTCCAAGAGGGCGTTCACGATCTCCTTGTCGCTGAGCAGCAGGTTGCCCACGTTATACACCTGGTCCCGGATAACGCTGGATACGGCGCTGTTCTGCTTCAGCATCGATTCGGATATTTTCCCTACCTCCTTCGCGGTGCTCCAGGAGAACATCATGTACAGGACGACGGTTACGAGGGCAATCATGGCTGACGTAAGCAAAATAAAGCTGAGAAACATATTTCGATACACCGCATAACGGAATAATCGCTGCCGGATCATATTCTCCCTCCCTGTTATTTGATCTGTATAGTTTAGGTGAAATCTTCATGCTTCATGAACATCGCTAACATTATATGTAATCTATATGTTAGTTTGATGGTGTTTCCTAACGATCCGATCACTTGGAACGATTTCATATTTTACTCTCATCTTACATTTGCTCAGGGCATTCATCAATATGAAAACGCATTCTTAATTTCCCTCCTCAAGCCTCTCTTTATAGAATTCATCAGCCAAAACCCTTATGATACCGAGCTTTTTTGGTCATTATTTAATCTTGGCCACGCTTTGTGAAATACTCAAATTCGAAGTTTTTTCCGTTTTTTAAAGCAGGCGTTCCCCCCTTCAATCCACTCAAACTCCATTTTCATAGTTTACTGCACGCGGCAACTCTCTTTACACTCGAATCAGAACTGCTAGGCGTACTGCCCCCATCAATTACGAAAGGACGTGCCTACTCATGAAAAAAAGTCGCTCCGGCTTCCTGCGCGAAATTCGCTCGAACGGATCCGCCTACCTGCTCGTCGTACCGGCAGCCATTTATACGCTGGTCTTCGGTTATTTCACGCTTCCGTACATGCTCATTGCGTTTCAGAAATTCAACTTCAAGACGGGTCTCTTCAATTCGGCCTGGGTCGGTTTTGACAATTTCAAGTTTTTCTTCTCGTCGCCCCGGGCTTGGGAGGTCACCTTCAACACCTTGAAGCTCAATTTTCTATTCATCATCGTCGGCACGCTCGCCGCCATGGCGCTGGCCATTCTGTTCAATGAGCTCCGCAGCCGCTGGTTCTCGAGGGTGACCCAATCCACGATTTTGTTCCCGCATTTCTTGTCCTGGGTTATCGTGAGCTACATCATCTACAGCTTGCTGTCGACCGACTACGGTATCCTTAACCGGATCCTGGCGTTCTTCCATGTCGACCCCGTCAACTGGTACGCCTCCCCGCAATACTGGACGTGGATTCTAACAACCGCGGCGGTTTGGAAGGACCTCGGGATGAATCTCGTCATCTATTTGGCGGCCATTACCGGGATTGATGACAGTTATTACGAAGCCGGGCGGATCGACGGCGCTACCCGGTGGCAGCTCATCCGCCATATCACCATTCCGCTCATGCTGCCGACCATATCCATCCTGACACTGCTGGCCTTGGGCAAAATCATGTACGGCAGCTTCGACATGATCTATGCCATCGTGAAGGACAACGGGCTGCTGTATCCGACCGTCGACGTCATCGACACCTATGTGTTCCGTTCCCTACGCACCATCGGGAATCCGGCACAAGCCATGGCCGTCGGACTGTATCAATCCGTGGTCGGCTTTATTCTCGTATGGGGCAGCAACAAAATCGTGAAGAAGGTGAATCCGGACCATGCCTTGTTCTAAAGCAAGCCGGAATCATTCGGAAGGGAGCGTAATCTAGATGACGTCCAGACCTAAATTTTTCGATGCCGTGAATGCCGCGCTGATCGGCATCATCTCCATTCTCTGCATCCTGCCGATGCTGCTTGTGCTCATGGTGTCCTTCACCGACGAAGCCAGCATTAAACAATTCGGCTACCAGCTGTTTCCGAGCGAGCTGTCGCTGGATGCCTACAAGCTGCTCCTGTTCGGCAGCACGCCGCTGTACCGGAGTTACATGATCTCGATCATCGTAACGGTCGTCGGCACGATCCTTGCGGTCACCATCACGTCCATGGCCGGATATACGCTGGCCGCCAAGCATATCCGTTACCGCAACGGGCTCGGATTGTTCTTTTTCATTACGATGGTGTTTAACACGGGCCTGGTGCCCTGGTATCTGATCAACCTGAATCTCGGCATGAACAACACCATCTGGGCCCTGATCATTCCTTCCCTGGTGTTCAACCCGTTCAACCTGTTTCTCGTGCGCAACTATATGTCCCAAATTCCGCCTTCCCTGACGGAGGCGGCCAAGATCGACGGCGCGAGCGACTTCTATATCGCGTTCCGGATCTACTTCCCGCTCTGCATGCCCGTTCTGGCCACGATTACGCTGTTTTACGGCATTGCCTACTGGAACAACTGGTTCAACGCCATCATGCTGGTGGACAACGAGAAGTTGTATCCCCTGCAATATCTGCTGTTTAAGCTGAACTCCGAGATCAGCATGATCCAGCAGATGCAGAGCAGCGGAGCCATCCTCGGCAGCCAGACGCTCCCTCAGGAATCGGTGAAGATGGCCACCGCTATTCTGACGATCGGGCCGGTGGTGCTGTTCTATCCGTTCCTGCAGCGGTATTTTATAAAAGGGCTGTTGATTGGCTCTTTGAAAGAGTAAGAGATTTCTCCACATGCCTGCCATGATCCCAGGTCATGAGCAGCAATCGGGTTTAACTGAAATCAAAGAGGCTAACCACTCTCACGGTTAGCCTCTTTTTTATATGATGGACGTCTTTATGGATGTAACGTCTGCCGCTTCGGATGGAACATCGTCAACGGGGTTCGTTAGCGTAACCCTGATGTTGTGCCTGGGACCAGTGTCGGTGATCCGGTCTTTGAAGAACAGGATGAAATGCTAAAACGCTCGGCTTTTGACTTCTCCTTGATAAGCCAATGCATCCTCGGCCCTTAACCGCTGAACGTCGCTCAGCTCCGACAACTCGGCCCATTTATACTCCGAATGCTCCGAACTAAGGATAATTTCCTCATGAAGAGGGATCGAACAGCGGAATATGCCGACCTGCACGTTGATATGACTGTGATAATAAAATCCGGTCAAGACCGCATCCTGCAGGGTGAGGCCCAGTTCCTCGCGGCATTCGCGAAATATCGCTTCATGGATCGTTTCGCCGGGGTCGACCCCGCCTCCGGGCAAACTCCATCCTTTGTTCCCGTAGGTCCGTTTTAATAAGAGCAGCTTGCCGTCGGCGTTCGATATGATGGCGTGCACACCGAATCTGTACGTGTCATGAAAGCCCATTATTCATCCTCCTATCTCGGCATTAATATGCATTATCCAGCAAGATTACTGCCTCTCCCCAATGTCATTACCGCACTTCGGACCATATTGGTACGTTTCATGTTTGATGGCTCTCCCGCAATACGGGCAGAAATTGAAATCGCCATCCTGTTTAAAACCTTCGTTGACGCTTTGCCTTGCATTCGCTTGAAGGTAAGGATCTAATGGATCCGGTTCGTCGTCGGTAATATCATAGACGGACATGCGGTTAGCTCCCGTAGCATTTTTAAGATGAAAAATCCCCTGCACAACCGCGACACCGACAAAGACGACCCCGAATAGGACAAAAAAGACGGGGGCCCCAATATTTGCTGCCGAAATCGTCCAGAATACCCCAAATACGCCAATTGCAGCACTGCCAACCGCGCCCATAGCCGAGGGTCCCCGACCTGGTTTGATGCTTCTCATGTAAGGCTCCTCTCGAAAGTGATAATGACCAAAATAATTACATGCTTGCTTGGTTCCCGATTGATCTTGTAGTCGTTTCCTTCATTTTACGTATGAAACAATAGAGGTTTAATCATCCGGAACAGCTGGTGCGAATCTACTTTCTCATAATTCCATAGCATGACAATCCGTAGATCTTGAACTGGATAGTGCCAAATTTCGGATCGAAATCCCGGAGTTCCTCCGGCAATTAACCGAAAGTCAGGCCCCAGGAACCATCCATATCCATAGTTTAAGTTCGGGTCAAATGTTGTCGTATAGTACGGTGCAAACATTTTATCCATCGTTTCCGGCTGAAGGATTTTACCTTTGAAAAGGGCTTCACACCACGTATTCAGGTCTTGCACCGTAGAATACAGCTCGCCTGGAGCTTGAACCGTGCTAAGCCTGTCATTGTCAGCGTTTATCAGCTGATTATTTCCCCATGCGTGTCCGTATGCTCTGCCTGAATTGATCTGACGAGGACAATCAACCCCTGTCGATCCCATGTGCAAAGGCGAGAAGAACCAGGAATTCAAACTTTCCTCATACTTCATCTCCGTCACGGCCTCTAGTATATACCCCAGCATGATAAACCCGGTGCTGCTGTATTCCCAACGCTCACCCGGAATGAAATTCTGTTTGAGTCCGACGAGGTATGGGATAAACGCTCGCTTCTCCACACTTAATTTGCTCATCTCATATGTAAGATCAGGTACGGCATAAATATCATGCAGCCCTGCTGAATGGCTCAATAAATGATGGATCGTGATCTTCGGATGGAGAGCCTTAAAGGCGTCAACATAGGTACCCGGATGATCATCAAGACTAATCAGCCCTTGTTCATAGAGTTTGAGGGTGGCAGCTGCGATGAACATCTTGGTGACTGAGGCAATATGAAATTTCGTATCCTTGTCATTGGGGACGCCAAGCTGAATGCTGGCTTGCCCGTAGGATTTACTGAATAAGGTTTTGCCTTCTTTGGAAATATGTATGTTCCCGGATAAATAATAGTCTCGTTGATAACGATCAATCAGTTCCTCTAATTGCTGCTCCATTCTAACCCTCCCCTTAAAATCCTAACCGGTACGCATTCTGTGACCTATCATGATGCAGCGCGGTCTAGAGATACTCGCCGAAAAAAAACTGCAGGGCTTTCGGTTTCGGCACAGCCGTCGACGGCTGCAATCAGCTGCCTCAGAATGGCGATATCCTCCTCGTTCACCGTCAGGCCCTCCTCATGGCTCTGGATGACCAGAACGTTTGAAGCAAAACCTTTTTTGCCTTTTTGTCCACGGTTTCCCTCACTTCCCATTATTTTCTTTTCCCTATCATAACAAAATCCCCCTCTAATGCGAAGACGAGCGTAACTAACTGAAACCATTGAAACGATGAAACTACAAGTTACGTCATGTAAATGAATCATGATGAGGAATTTATTCTTAAATATTTCTCTGAATAATCATTATAATGATATAATGTTTCAGAACCCTATCGTTGTTGAAAAAATCGAATATTGCCATGACATGAAAAGAATGCAATGGAGGATTCGCCCAAATGATCATTCACAAGCTCAAATCATTCATCGACACCACTTTCACTTTCCGAATAAATTGGAATCACTTTAAGTCGAAGCTGCTCTTAAGATACGTTCTGTCTTATATTTTGATCTTCCTGATTCCCCTGACGGGAGTAACGGCATTTGTTTATGATAGCGCTGTCAGCGGGCTTCGCACCGAGATTGAACAATCCAACATCAATCAATTGAACCAGGTGAAAATGACCATCGACTCCCGGATCGCGGAGCTTCGGGAGCTTTCCGGCCGAATCGCGTACGACAGACGCTTAACCCCTTATATGGTCCATGATTCTTATTACAGAGTGGAAGCCATACAAGCTTTGGCTAATTATAAAGCAAACAGCAGCATCATTGAAGACATCTTCATATACTATCATAACGACCCGGTTATCTATTCTTACCGGGGCCTGACGAACGTCAACGTTACGTTCGATTCCTTTTACCGGTATGAGAACTGGAGTCTGAAGGATATCATCGTTGCTCTGAACGAAACGAATCAGATGTTCATACGACCTGCCGAGAATGTCACGATCAACGGATCCAGGCAAGAGGCGATGCTGACCGTAATCGTACCTATTAAGCCCAATGCCCCGTATCCGTACGGAAGCGTCGTATATATGGTGAAAGAGTCCAATCTTACCGGCGTCATGGATTCCATTCTTAGCGATTTCACCGGGAGCAGCTACATTTTCAATCAAAATGACGAAGTGCTTACAGCGAGCAATCATGGCGTAACCCTGTCTCAAGAGAACCTCGGGTCATTGGCTGCGCTGGATGCGGGCATACACAATCTCTCCATGAATAATGACAAATACTCCGTCGTATCCGTCAAATCCGGGGAGAATGGCTGGAACTACATGACCATCATGCCAAGCTACCAGTTCTTCAGCCGGGTCGCTCATGTACAGACGCTCATTTTGCTGGTGTTTGGCATCGCAGTCATTACCGGGGTGCTCGCCGCTTTTGTACTGGCTAGACGTCAATATCACCCGATTAAGGACTTGATGGAATTCGCCAAGCTCAGCGTCAACGATACCCCAGAGCCCAAAACGCGCAGTGAATGGGATTGGATTCGTCAGACCCTTCACGATTACAGCGCCCGAATCGATATGCAGGAGCCCTTCGTGCGCAATCAATGCATGCTGCTTCTACTAAAACACGGCAAGCCGGATGATCCCGAAATCGAGCGAATGATCGCCGGGGTGGGACTGGAGCTTTCTCAAGATCAAGTCATGTATTTCTGTGTAATTCTCTCCTGGGAAGAAGCCGATGAGGCCGAGGATGGCCAAAATGATCGTCAACAGATGCAAGCTTTGCTCAGCCATGTTGAACCAACAGGGCTTCATGCGAATATCCACGGCGTCGAATTCTCAGCCGATAATCAATTTGCGCTGATCGTATCGCTTCCTGACCCCGGTCAAGATTCGCTGAAGCTCCGGATGGAGCAGATCATACAAGCGGTCCAGGGATTGATCTCTGAGAACACACGGCTCGATCCTAGCATGGGCGTAGGCACGCCTTACCGCGATTTGGGGCAGCTGAACCAATCCTTCATCGAAGCCGCAACCGCTCTTGAACACCGAATGGTTGGCAGCAGCCGTATCACCTATTTCGCCCAACTGGCGGAGCAGAATCATCCTGTAGCCAAAGGCGTGTGGCTTCCAAGAAAGTCGCTGCTCAAGCTGGAGCAAAGCTTAAAGCAAGGCAACGAGTCGGTGGCCGTGCAGATAATCGCCGAGATGATGGAGACCATTCGGAGCGAACCGCTGCAGATTCACCTGCTGCGCTGCATTTGCTTCGATCTGCTGAACGCGCTGCTTCGGTCCGCCTCCGAGGTCGGAATGAACGAAGCATTCAGCAGCATCTCGGACTATACGTCGTTTGAGACGCTGGAGGAATTTGAGGACAAGCTGTTGTCGCTGACGACCGAGATTTGCGAGAAGGTTGAGCGTAACCATGAGCAAGCAGCGCCTAAACTGATCGATGATATCGTACATTATGTGAATCAACAGTTTGCCGACTACACGCTGAGCCTGGAGCATGTGGCCCTTAAATTTTCCGTCTCTACCTCTTACTTAAGCCGCAGCTTTAAAGAAAAGACCGGGACCAGCTTCTCGCAGTATATTTGGAAGAGGCGTATGGAAGAAGTCATTCGGCTGCTTGTAACGACAAGCGCTCCTCTGAAGGAAATCATCGAACAGGTGGGCTATCTGGATGCACCCAATTTCATCCGCAAATTCAAGAAAGAAACCGGGCTGACGCCCGGTCAGTACCGCAAACAACATTGTTCGAGCAGTCTGGATATATAAATAAGAGGGCCCTTTACGAGACATTGTCTCGAAAGGGCCCGGGTGCTTCTATTTCGTTGACTGCGGTTCATTCAAGATATACTCTACCAGCTCATCGACCGGCACGGTAGCCAGTGCAATGGCAGTGTCGGTAACACCATAATAGATATAGAGCAGGCCGTCTTTGACCACGTTTCCTGTCGGGAACACCACATTCGGAATTTGATAACCGAATTTCTCATAATAGGTTTCCGGTTCCATAATGAAATTCTTCGTTCTTGCTATGACCTTCTCAGGGTTGTTCAGGTCAAGAAGCATCGCCCCAACTCGGTAAACGACTTGATCATCAACGCCGTGGTAAAGGACCAGCCAGCCTTTATCGGTTCGCACAGGCGGCGTTGCTCCGCCGATTTTCCTGGATTCCCAGGCCGGATTCTCAGCCTTGGCCAGAAGCTTCGGCTCCTCCCAATGAACCATATCCTCCGAGTACGTAATCCATATCGCCGCGCTGTCCGTTCCGTAAGCTGCACCCACGTATTCTTCCGGACGGCGCAGCAATACATACTTTCCGTTAATCTTCTCAGGGAACAAAATGTTGTCACGGTCATTGATGTCGAGCGGTGTCGTATCGGCAACGAATTCCCAGTCGATCAGATTGTCCGACTTCGCAATCGAAGAGCGGGTGAGCCAGTGGCCTTCCTCCTTCCCCCAGCCGTCCGGATATTTCGGAATTGAACGCTCCGGTATGCCCGCTCCTGTCGGATAGTAACTCATGGCGCACGGCCTAAGAGCATAGTTTAAATAGTACGTGCCGTCTATTTTGACTATCCGCGGGTCCTGGACGCTTCCATATGGGAAGCCCAGCATGTCTGGCGTCACGATCGGCTCGTCTGCCACGTGCGTAAAATTCACTCCGTCCTCACTCTCCAGCAGTCCCAGTACATTCTTGCAAGGCGTTAGGGAGCCTGCGGTACGTTCGATCATGTAAAACTTGCCGTTGTCTATAATAACCGCAGGATTGAATACAGTGACTTTACGCCATTCGTATTTTCCCGGAACGACGATCGGATTGTTTGGATGTCTCGTTATTTTCATAGGCTAGGCCTCCACATTTGTATGGTTTTCAGGATTTATCAAGCCCTCTTGAATTCATAGGTGCCTGAAAGAGAAATCGACATCTCCCAGGCCACCTTTTCTTAGAAAACCTCTGTCATCTCGTATATCTTATCTTGATGGCTAATTTCTGCTAGACACAATCTAAGTTTAGTTCGACTTCCAGCGGTCATATGCACCTTGGTAGATTTCAACGACCCGGTCGGCACCCATTTTCTTCATCGTGTTCAGGTAGTTATCCCAATTGGACAATGGTTCTGCTCCCGTAACGAATTTCGCCTCCATCTGCTGTACATACGTGCTCAGATCCGAGTTCAGACTGTTGATCTCGGTTTGCTCTTCAACGGTCAGGAACAAGGCAGGGAACGGCGGTCTTGCTCCGCGGTCAAGCAGCTTTTCCTTCGTTTCCTTTTCAACCCACTGATCAAAGTCGGTCTTCAATCCTTTATTAATATCGTCCGTATTGATGGTAGGAGCCGGAATGCCGTAGTTTGGCGTCAAAGTCGCACGGTAATCCTCCATCTCCATGCCGTCCGGCACAGGCAAATAGCGCTTCACACGGTTGGCTTCATCCGTATACTCCCACAGCTTGCCTTCTGGTCCTTTGTTGAAAAAGAGCGATCCTTCATAAGAATAAAGGTAGTCCACCCAACGCATCGATGCTTCAGGGGCAGGATTGGTAACCGTGATGGCAAAAGCCCCTGTCGTGATCCCTCTGTTCTTGGCGATAGCCGGCTTGTCTACCAGATCGCTTTTTACCGGAGCGAACATCGGATCTTTGGTGGACGGTTCTCCCCCTTTGGTCATGTAGGCATGCCAGTCGGAGAACAGCGCAACCTGATTGTTCTGTGCCTTGGCCTTTTTCTGCTCTGCGGTTTGCGAATAGCTTTCGTGGTCAAGCAGATCCTCTTTCCATAGACGGTTCATATAGACCAGATACTCTCTGAAGCCCTCTTCTATCGGGGTATAATGAACAACATCCTTATCGTCCACATAAATTTCGTCTTCATAGATGCCGAAAGCGCCAAGCAGCCAAGTACGAATATCCCGAGCATTGGTCGTTGCTGTCGATACGGAAGAGATCGGGATTTCATCGGCGACTCCATTGCCGTTCGGGTCCTCTTCTTTTACACGCTTCAGGAAGGTATAGAGCTCCTCGGTCGTCTCTGGAAGCTTGTCGATATTGAGAGCCTCCAGGAAATCACCGTTGTACCACAGCGGGTTGCGATACCAGTGCTGGCTTAAATCGATCGCTGGCAAGGAGTAGATATGTCCATCCGGAGCTGTAATGGATTTACGGATCTCCGGAATTTCGTCCATCAGCGCCTTGAAGTTCGGAGCATATTCCTCGATAAGCTCCTCAAGCGGGATCAGAATTCCCTGCTCGCCATAGTTCATCTGTTCAGCCGCCGTCAAGCCTGCAGCATAGAAGACATCCGGGTAATCGCCGCTGGCAAATACGAGGTTCTTCTTCGTATCAAAACTATCCTTCGGAGCGTTCAAGTATCGGAATGAAATGCCCGTCTTTTCCTCCATCTGCTGCAGCACGACCATATCCTTCCAGTTCTGAACGCCGACATCAGGTGCCATCATGGTCAGCGTAATCGGTTCATTCATAATCGGGAAGCCTTCCTTATTCACGGCGGCTGCTTCTGTTGACTTTGTTCCGGTAGAGTTCGTATCGCTGGCCGAACCGCATCCGGCAAGCAGAGACAGGGCTGTCATCCCCGTTAGCACCAGCTTCCAAGTTTTGCTTGTCATCTTCATCCATGTTTCCTCCCTTTGCATACTCAAGCTTTTATTATATAAAACGCTTTCATCATCCTTTTACAGAACCAATCATGACCCCTTGGACAAAGTATCGCTGTAAAAAAGGATAGAGAGCCACAATCGGCAGCGTCGATACGACGATAACCCCGTATTTGATCAGCGATGCGGTTTCGGCTTTGGAACTCATTGCCCTGGCGGCATCCCCGCTGATTGCGGCGCCGGTCGTCTCCGCCGTCATTTCCTGAAGAACCAGAATCTGCCGCAGCACCATCTGCAGGGGATACTTGCTCTCATCGTTGAGATAGATCAGAGACGGAAAGTAGCTGTTCCAGTGACTGACCCCGTAAAACAAAGCCATAACTGCAATAATCGGCGCGGACAGCGGCAAAATAATGCGGACGAACAGCTTCAGGTTGGTACAGCCGTCCATATAGGCCGCTTCCTGCAGTTCCTTCGGGATCGTCGTCTGGAAGAACGTCCGGGCAACGATGATGTTCCATACCGATGCAGCTACGGGAAGAATGAGCGCCCCCATCGTGTTGATCAGCCCCAAATTCCGGATTACGAGATACGTTGGCACAAGCCCTCCGGTAAAGAACATCGTGAACAGGATAAATCCCAAGAACAGTTGACGACCGACCAAATCCGACCTGCTGAGCGCATAGGCTGCAGGCAGTGTCACGGCCAGATTCAACAGCGTTCCTATCCCAGTATAGACGATCGTGTTCAGATATCCGTTCCAAATCTTCGGGTTTTCGAAGACCAGCTGGTATCCGGCCCAGGTAATTTCCTTGGGAAACAGCCACATCGCACCCGAATTCACCTGCTGCGGGCTGCTGATCGATGCGCTGAGAATATAAATGAGCGGATAAAGAACAACAATCAGAGCGATGGATAAATAGATATAGACGCTGCCCAGAAAAATTTTGTCCCACTTCGATTCCTTCATAGCGGTAACCAATGTACTTTCCCCCTTTCTACCATAGGCTGTTCTCGCTGGTGCGTCTGGCAATCCGGTTGACCGTTACCAGTAAAATGACGTTGATCACGGAGTTGAACAGGCCAACGGCTGTCGAGAAGCTGTACTGCGCGTCTACCAGACCGGTCCGGTAAACATAAGTTGAAATGACATCCGAAGACTCCATATTCAGGGAGTTCTGCAGCAGCAGTATTTTTTCGAAGCCGATTGTAAGAATGTTGCCCATGTTCAAAATCAGCAAGATGGTGATCGTTGGGAGTATGGCCGGCAGGTTGATGTGCAGCAATCGTTTGAAACGACTGGCTCCGTCCACAATCGCGGCTTCATGCTGCTGGGGATCGACACCGGACAGCGCAGCCAGATAGATAATGGTCCCCCATCCGGTGCTTTGCCAGACCCCTGACAGAACATATACGGTCTTGAACCAGGCCGGATCCGACAAAAAGTTCGGCGCATCGAAACCCATCCAGTTGATGAATTGGACCAGTATGCCTGTGGACGGCGATAAGAAGGTAATAATCATACCGGCCATGACCACAACGGATATAAAATGAGGCGCATACGTAACGGTCTGAACCATTTTCTTGAAGGGACCCGTACGGATTTCGTTGAAAGCAAGCGCCAGGATGATCGGCAGCGGAAACCCGATGATCAGCTCGTAGAAGCTGAGGCTGAACGTATTCCAGAGCAGATCCCAGAAATAGTAGGAATGGAAGAAACGCTCGAAATGATCGAAGCCCACCCATGGGCTGTCCATGATTCCTTTGCTAGGGATAAAGTTCTTAAAGGCAATCTGGATACCGTACATCGGCGCATAGTGAAATACAAGGAAATACAGTGTGGCCGGGACCAAGAACAGATAAAGCTCCCAGTTCACTCTGATTCTTTTACCGAGAGACGTTTGGTTTACACCTGGATGAGGCGGCTTCGTTTCGCGATGGATGGAACGTCTTCCGGATATCACAGCAAGTAGTCTTTTTCCCTTCATATTTCCCCTCCTTTCTTACATATCGATTCATGTCAGGTTATCTGGCTCACTCACGTACATCACGTTTCAGTGGTTAACAGGTAACGCTTACATTCCAAAGTGTAGAGAAGACGGCATGACATCGTAAATGTGTAAGATGTGCATTGTCATCCGTCTGCCCGGCGCGATCCCGCTGCTATCATCATTTTTTCATCCGGATCTCCGCGATCCCTGTTGAAGTATGATGCTGAGAATGTGTAACATATGAACCTGTTATCAGGTTTCATATGTTACATATTGTGCTCCATCAATCCATCAAGAAAAAAATGAAACAACCGTTCCCCGGTGGAATACCGAGAAACGGTTGCTGCTCAAAGGTCTCTTTTCGTTCTGTCTACTTGACAGGGGTATGACCAAGAATGCGGCCTTTAAGTTTAACATTTTGTCATATGGCAACTTTCATTCCTTACCCTTCTACGATATCTGCCCGTAAATCAGCCGCAATTCCGATCATGAGGGGTACGATTTCTTGATGGGAGACGGCTATGTACAACTCCCCCATATAGTGTCTAAATGGAATAAGGGCTTCTCCATGTTTCCACATAAAGAAATCCCCTTCGACAGACATGGTGCTCTCCTCCCCTTTCACCGTCAGCACCGTCTGATAAGTGAAATCCGCCTTGGATGAAAAATAAGCTTGGCATTCCTCCAATGAAATCTCTTGATCACTAGTAGTTGCATTCATGGATCTTGTAATCCGAAAACGTTGATTCATAAATATCCTCCAAAAATAAAATGATGGGCTGGATCATTGAAAAATACCATGCATGGAGCGATTGTAAGTCAACAGCTATATCGATTGCCGTACAATGATGTGATAAGGAATCTCTACCTTATCCTTTGATTTCTTAATTGTAAGATCAAAGGCTTGTTCACCGACTTTCACCAATTGATGATCAACCGTAGATAGGCGTAACCCAATTCCAACAGGCTGATTCTCCTGGCCAATGATCGCCAGATCCTCTGGCACCTCCAGTTGTATGCTCCTTGCATACTGATAAATACCTGTCGCAACCTCATCGCCGTTCGCATAAACAGCGGTTGGTCTAAGATCCATAGTAAGTAGTTGTCTTGCCGCTCTTACCCCGTCATCCATGCTGTAGCAATCCCTGATATGGTAAGCTGGCGGCAGATCGCCAAATATATACTGATACGCTTTTATCGTTAGCTGTGTACTATTACTCTCTTCTCCTCTTGCTGTCGTAAAAGCGACTCGTGAATGCCCTTTATCCTTTAACAGCTGAAACGTGTCTACGTAAGATGCATATCGATCCATGTAGGCACAGCCAATCTCAGGATGATCCGTAAACTCGCATGCGACGATCGTCCCGTACTTGGTATACGGCACAATGGCATCCCAAGCGTTTGAGCGAGAGGTAATGATGATTCCATCCAGTTGTTTATTTTTCAGCATATTTAAGCAGCTGAGCTCTTTATCCGGATCGTACTTTGTAGGCAGAACCATCACGGAATAATCATGCTCGACCGATCGATTAAGCACGCCATGAAGCAGTTGATCAAAGGCTTGATTGTTGTTGTACGGCATGATCACACCGATACTTCTTGTTTCCTTACGAATTAAATCGACAGCTGAGCGATTTGGCGTATAGTCCATTTCATCAATCACGCGCTGCACAGCTGCCCGCTTCGATTCAGATACATAAGGATGTTGATTCAGCACCCTTGATACTGTTGATACGGATACTCCTGCCCGCTTTGCAATATCATTAATATTTGCCATTGTCACCTTCTCCTATATCTCACACTTCATACTCTAGTCTTACACCAAATCAGCGCGTAAAACAACAATAAGCTTCCCACAAGTGTTATCACACTAATGAGGAGCTTATTTATTTCGACTCTGCAGCTGAAAGCGACATACTATAAATCTCATTTATATTCTCGAATACAAATGCCGTTATGGATAGTATGCTAACGATCAATTTCTTAGGCAATAATCTCAGACCATTTATGCTTTCAACTATCAAAAGAAGTTAATAAAGAAAAGTCCCCGTAAATTTAGGGGACTGATATGTGAGTAGTCAAGGTGATCTGCCTGTCGGCGTGAGTGACAACTCCATTAATAGTACTGTGAATGAATAGAATGATTTTACGCATGAACTTTCGTCCTTTCTACTTTGATAATCGTAATTTTGTTATTTAGACGAAATTGGATAACGATAATCATCGGTGCATTTGTACAGGAAACCGAATAAAGGTTTCCTGTACAGAGTAATTATATATTCTTTATCTCGGTCGTTTAAATTTGTTGATTACAGACTGTTCACTCCATCACAATGTTAAACCGCTTTGAGTTGCCTGCTGTTGATGGGTAATATCTCTAAACTTCCAATTAATGTAACAAATTCTAGATATCTGCCGCTGCCAAAAAAAATTACATCATATGTACATATTACTCCACGCTTGCTGTTAAGCTCCCAACATCACTTCTTCCACCATAACTCCAGCGGTTAAAGAGTGGGTCGCAGGGGCTGTCGCGACCCAAGTAAAGGCGGCATATTTTGGCACAACCGAAGGATCTCGAAGTAATACATCGTGTGCGAATGTATGTTCTCAACCCCTGACGCAGCAATGCTCCAACAGGAAGAGCAACTGCGGCGAGAAGCGGGACTTGTGGTAACTTCTTCTCAGCATTGGTATGATTGGGCCGCCCTGTTCAATCCCTCCACCGTACTCATCCCCGACGCGGCGGGCACCTTCAACGTTTCAAATTAAGACGCGATTTGGGTGTTTTACAGCACTTGATCCGGAATAGTTCCATCAGGCTGTTCGTGGATATGTAAACCTAGCCCCACCTCGGTTTTTATTTCTCTGGTGATCTTGGGCGGTGGGTCGGTACAAGAAAGAGGCCAAGAAGAGCCATAGTAACTGCAAGGCCTTTTGACCTCAACACCACAATTAAGTCTCAAGAAGCACCCGCTTTTCAGTTCCCCTACAAATACCCGTTTAGGTTTTTAAGAATACGCCGAGCTCCCTTACTTTCCCTGTGCCCGATGTTGCCGCCAGCTTTACGTACCGGGTGAAATGCGTATTTTGCAGCAGAAGCGATTTTTCCGTTTCCGGCTCGCCGCCAGATTCCCAGAAAAGCATATCAGTTACGCATTGATTGATTTTGCGCAAAAAAGCGTTACGGATAACCCGGTCTCCCATAAGATGATAAAAAACGGTTAACAGGAGGCCAATCTCATATCGCTGAAGTCTTGATGAAGACTCGAAGCGGTCCGGTAACAAGTTGAAATTCACCTTTTCCAGCCGATTCAGCCGCAAAGCCAGATCATAATGCTCATCCATCGGTTCCAACCCGGTTACGTGCGCACCTTCGCGGGCAAAATGCCGCGCGTAATATCCGATATTGCAGCCGATATCGATCACTTTTGTGCCCCGCAGCGAACGTGATCCCAAAAAATCCATAATGACATCCAGTCTTGTCGGATAGGTTTGATCGCGCTCGCTTTTCAAATGAAAATAGGAAGGGTGCAATATGGGGGTATAAATAAGGCTCCGTTGATGTCTGTGAAAAGATTTGTCAACTTCCGAAAGCTTTTCGATATTCATCCAGTAAATATAATCTTCATTGGACATCTTGACTTTAATGCGCCTTTTGCCTTGGCAGTACAAAAACGTCGACCTATGATGACCGTCCTTCAGGTTAAAATAACCGCCTGCTCGATTAAATTTCACCAACGGAGGATTTATGTGTAAAAAATCGCCAGAAGACGACAAATCCGCCTTCATCATGTGAAACTGATCTTTCCTAAAGGCGATGAGCTTTTCATCCTTTAAAGGCGGTTCGATTCCCCGGGTGATATAGATTTTCTTATACCAATCCAGGTACGCTGACGGGCTGGCTTGTTCGTTCATGAAATAGCGGTATAGGCTCTTGTGCGAATTAAAACGCATGATCGGCATATCAGCGGATAGCTTATGATGTTCGTACCAGCGATCGGTGTAGTTCTGAATATCCTTTTTCCCTTCCTCCGTAACCAGATCCGTAAACAGCAGTTCAATCGGGACTTCAACATTTAAATACCCGGACATCGCTCACCCTCCAATTTATCGTAATCCCCTTACTGAAAATAAATACGTTTAAAAATCCCGGTTAATATAATCTTTAAAATGCTTTTTGGCTTTAATCGGGAGGACGGAATAAATCATAAAAATACGAATGGTACCGGTCAATGTTTTTAGGGAATATTTCGATTCCTTCAGCCCTTACCACCCGGCCTGGCCACACATCGAGGAATTCGAGGCAAAACATGCCCCCAGCGGCCATATCCAACGCCAACATCGAGTACCGAGGACGGTGAAATTTGACGGAGCAGTTCCACGCGATACGAAATTATTTTGCCTATTCGTTGTTTTCCCATATCTTCTTCCACCTTTAACCCTTATTAAGCGATGGTACTAGGCGTTCATCATGAGATTGATGATGCGGAGATCCGGAATGAAGTATTCTTTTGGAAGATTGGCGAAAATCCGGTCCCACACCTCTTGGTTGACGACAATATGCGGCTGGGAAAGCTGGGTTAAAAACAATCCGTTGTAACTGTCCCCGGGAACCCGATGCACGTTCATGACAAACACCTCCTTTTTAAATTAGGATTGTTTTTTTAAAGACACCTGCTCCGAATAAACCCTTTTCAAACGCTCAACCATCGTCTGAAGGGACCGGTTTTTCAAGGCCCACGCCAGAGCATTGTCCCCAAGCCTACGCCGGAGAGAAGGATCCGATAGCAGCTGACCCAAATGCAGATAAAGTACATGCGCGTCTCCCGGAGGCGACAGCAATCCGTCAACGTTATGCCGTACCGCTTCCCTTAATCCGCCAGCGCTGGACGATGCGATGGGGAGACCAGCTAACTGTGCTTCCATAACCGAGTAGGATAGGGTTTCCATCAAACTGGGCATTGCGAAAATCTCAGCCTGACTCAGCAAATAGGGGACGTCCTCCCGGCTTCCCAGAAAACGCACCACCCGCTGAATACCCATCCGGCAGCATAACTCTTCGTATTCCTTCCGTTTGTCCCCGTCTCCGACAAGCCAGCATTCCCAGTCTTGGCGGTCTACGTACAGCCTGCACAAGGCATTCAGCAAGACGTGAATCCCCTTCTCATAGCTAAGACGCGAAGTGCTGATGATCACTGTTTTACCCTTGGGCTTTGTGATCGGATTTCCGGAAACCGCACGCATGCTGCTTTGAAAAGAAGGGATGTCAATGGCGTAAGGAATAAGAGAAATTCGATCGGAAGGAGCCCTAAATTGGTGAACCATCACTTCTTTAAGCCATTCGGAAGCAAGAAGAACCTTATCACTTACCGAGCTCCCCAAGTATTCCATGGATTTATAGTATTTCCAGATCAAGGAGGTCATCGGGTCTTCCGAGGAAGTTTTGTTGTTCTTAAGCATATCCAGTACCGTAAGAGCTGCAGAAGCGTGAATGGAGGTCACCAACGGAATCCGTTCAGGTTTTACGCGTTTTATAGCAGCGGCGGCAAGAACGTCTTGCGCATGTATGATATCGTATTGGTCAAGACCGATAAAAGCGAGCGATAACTCCATGTTATACCTGTCGGTCTCTGCTCCCCTGATCCAGGGATGCTCCGCAATTAAAGGCGCGGTGGCAGGGGTTATCTTGTGATCGAACATTTCCTTGAAGTGAACCTTCGGAACTTCCTGGTTACTGTTGAAAATATAAAACCGATCCAGTCCGTTCCCAAAAAGATCCACTTGATGTCCCTCTCGTTCAAGTCCCTGTTTCACCTGCAACATGTATTTCCATAATCCGCCGACATGTGGGATTTGAAAATAGGTAGCCAGCAAAATTTTCAATGAGTCCGCCCTCCTGTTAGTAATACCTGTCTTCGCTGCTCGAGCCTGTCGCTATATATGGCCTGAAGGGCCGCGAATTCGCGCATAAGGGCATTTTGGTGCGTTAAGGTTCCCATGTTCGGATGATAGCGATAGTGCAACAGGATATCATGCAAATAATGAAATTTGTAATCGGCGAGCACGACCCGGCACCACATGTCGTAGTCCTGCGTATATTTAATCTTTTCATTGAACATGCCGACCTTTTCAAAAAGCTGTCTTTTCATCATGGTGGTGCAGCCATTAATCGGACATGCCGTTTTTAATAGATTAAGCAGCTCCACATTCGATGAAAATGAAAAATTCGGGGCTTCCATGAGCACTTCGTTCCGTTCGTTGACGAAGTTGAAGTTTGTGCTGCTGATCCACGCCCCGCGTTCCAGCATAAACGAAATTTGCCTTGCCGTTTTGTTGGGAAGATAATAGTCGTCCGAACTGAGCCAAGCGATATAATCCCCTCTAGCTTCTTGAATGCCGGCGTTGAGGGCGGAAGCCGTTCCCCCGTTGATCTTTCGGATATACCGGATGCGGTCAATATAAGGGTTCAGGAGACCCGTATGTTCGGTAGACCCGTCATCGACCACAATCACCTCCATCTCGGGATAGGTTTGCGCCAAAGCACTTTCTACGGCTTGTTGAACATAGGAACAGTTGTAGAAAGGGATAATAACCGTAACCTTCGGTATCATGTTTTTTTGCCTCCCGTGAATGTCTTGACCCCGGTTAGGAAAGTACCGGCTTTCCGATCGGGCTTTTTATAAATTCATTATGAGTTAAATAGATCAGCTGGTCGACGCTCCATTGAAAGTAGGAAAAAACCAAGGGGCCCTCCACTTTTCGCAGCGTTCGCCGTTCGCCGTAGTAAATATGACCGCTCGTGGAGCTGTACAGGCGTCCGTTAAGAACCGGGTACTGAAGAAAAAAAGAGGCGTTAATGGAGTGTCCAACTGGCAAAGAATGAATCAAGGAATCCGGGACATGCACAATTTCGTCCATTTGGCACCGCAAACGTCGAAACACTTCCCCAGTCTGAATCGGGAATAAACAATTGTCCATCCACAAAAAGATCCCGGATCCCCCCCCTTTAACGAATACCGTCGCCGGGGCGCACTTCGCCCAAGGTCCCGAAGCGGTCACACCTTCTCCAAGGGGATACAGGCGAAGCAACATATCCTCAAGTGGTATGATTTTCTTGGCCATCAGTTTGTAAAAATAGAAGGAAGCGCTATCCATAACGGGTCGTTTTTTGCCGTGCTCAATCAGAAATACAGCCGAGTCCGAACCGCGGACAAGCGTTCCATCTGGAATCTTGGTAATCATTTTCTGGACATGGTTATTGTAAATAATAACACTCCCTCCCTTCATCAGCCTGCAATAATATACTCCTTTGCTTTAGCGGCCTGACCCGACGCGTGGCTATATCTTCAAAAAATGACCCGCTTTATTGGCTTTATTATAGTTCGGGTTTATTAAAGGGGAATCCCATAACATATCCTCATATATTTCTATATTAACTGTTAACTTTTAACCGCAAGAATCAACACAAGGACTCGAAGAGTACTAGAAAGACCCAGTACCGTGGTACTGGGTTTGTATCTGTAGGCACTTTACAGAATTCTTTGAAATGGTTATACCAATCAAAGAAATAGATGATTAGTGTTTTACGTGTTTGTGTTTGATATGAACTTTACCAGATTTAACGACAATAACGATAACCACTTTTTTGTGCTTTTTGTGGTCTGCCAAGGGGAATCACCTCCCGCTGATTGATTAATGCATTCTATTCATGTTTGTATAAGTCGTTTGGGTTGCAGTGAAAAATAGGTCAAATTCTTTAACTAGGGAAACGAAATGGAAGAGGGTTAGAAAAAACCATAGCTAAAGAGGGCCATTATAGGCCCTCTTTAGCTGGCGATCTTACAACGGCTTACTTAACAACGATGATGATGACAACTTTCTTTTTTTGATAAGCCATAAAATCACCTCCCGGCCACTGGATATTTCAACATATTCAAATAAATAAGCTGGTTTGGGTTTCCACTATAAATAGTTAGATAGAGTATAAGTTTGTAGTTCAATTGTCAAAATTTGAAATATTACTAACAAATAAAGTTGTTAGTATCGGGCAGCATAGGATTCAAGACTCTTTATTCCTTTAGGTGACCTTTTGGGTCCTGTTCGTTTCGGGATTAAATCAAATGTATTGCATCGTCTTTTATATAGCAGAACCCATCTATAAAAGATGCCTGAGATAATGCACCTTTAGGTCTGTCTGCTTCAGGCAGGGTAATTATCCAGGTGTTTTTTTACACCGCTAGGTTTTAGATCCTCAGATCCCTTATTGTCTCTCTTGTAGAAATAGACATAGACTTCTGAAAGACAGTAATAACGCCTATCACTAAAGCAAAAGTCCCCTTAAAATAAGGGGACTTCAATTAAATGTATATTTGTACTACTTTTTTTGTCGGTTCCAGATTACTTCATCGCTTTGGCAAGCTCGGTGAAAATAACCCCGAGCGCATGCGCCCCCGCATCCGGGTATCCGATGCTGCGTTCGCCAACCGTGCCTGCTCTTCCCATTCGGGCAACGATGTCTGCCGTCTTCTGAGCGCCGAGAACCGCCGCTTCGGCCGCCTTGATCGCTGCCGGCTTCATCTCTACGCCTTGCTCCGCACTCTGCGTCCAGGCATCCGCGAACGGCACGAGCGCATCGATCAATGTCTTGTCGCCGACAACGGCTCCTCTTCCGAACGATCGTTCGCCCGTATCCTGGATTCCCTTGACAACGGCCTGCATCATATCGGCAACCTCTTGAACGGACAATTCCTGCTTCTGACCGGCAGATTTACTCGCCGCCCGGAATGCGGATCCCCAGATCGGTCCGGAAGCCCCGCCGCAATGCTCCATGATGATCATCGAGCAGGCGTCGAGGAAATCGCCGATATCGCGAAGATGGTGCGTCAGAATATCGTTCAACTCCGCTTTTAACTGCTTGAAGCCCTTGGCAACGCTCATGCCGAAATCACCGTCTCCGGCATGGGCGTCGAGTTCGCAGAACGGTACTTCGTTCTCGATAATGACTTCACTCATTTGATCGATCAGATATATGATATTTTGCAAGGACAGCCGGTTGTTTTTAATTACAGCTGCGGCAGGATCCGTATTGTTTTTATACGATACCGCGCTCTCTGACTTCTGTTCGTGAACAACCTCGGTATAGCTCACAGGCTCAAAAGGTCCCTTGACCGACAGTGCCGGCGTATCGCATGGCGCAGACAGCCACTTCTTGAGCGTTTCGTCCAGCTTCATGATTGTCACCGATGCGCCTGCCATATCGATGCTGGTCATATAGTTGCCGACGAATACTTTGAATACCCGCTTGCTCCGGGACGCCAATTCGCGCATGACGGAATTGTTCAGCAAATACAGCTCCTGCAGCGGCGTTCCGCCAAATCCGTTGATTAATACGGCCACTTCTTGCTCTGCGGCATCATTCATCTGCAAGTTGTCCAGCAATGACGTGACCATCCGCTGCGCCAGCTCATCTGCAGAAACCGCCTTCTCCCTGCGGATTCCCGGTTCGCCGTGAATGCCGACGCCATACTCCATCTCGTCATCCTCGATATGAAACGTCGGGGTTCCCTTGGCGGGCACGGTGCAGGAGGTAAACGCGAAGCCAATGCTGCGAACATGGTTAATCGCATGCTGTGCTGCTTCTTTCACTTCCGGCAGGGACAGCCCGGCTTCTGCAGCCGCTCCGGCTACCTTATGGACGAGCACCGTTCCGGCAACCCCTCTTCGCCCTACCGTATAGAGACTGTCTTCAACGGCGATGTCATCGTCGACTTTCACATAATCCACTTGGATGCCGTCCTCGCTCGCGAGGTGGGCCGCATTTTTGAAGTTCATGATGTCGCCGCTGTAATTTTTGATAATAAGCAGCGTTCCCTTATGGCTCGCGGAGCTGCGGATCGCTTGATACACCTGGATTTGGGATGGGGAAGCAAACACATCGCCGCACACGGCCGCATCCAGCATGCCTTTTCCAACGAATCCGGCATGCGCCGGTTCGTGGCCGCTTCCGCCGCCGCTGATCAGCGTAACTTTATCTTGATCGATCTCCTTTTTGGAAATCACCTTGAATTTAGGGTTGAACGCCAGCTCAGGATGCGCGAGCACAAGCCCATTGCACATTTCCCGAACCAAGGTTTCCGGTTTGTTCATGATTTTCTTCATCTTATATCTCCTTACTCCTTTTGTATTGACGGCCCAATTGGTCAGCGGCCATAATCGCGGATGCTACCGCTTCCTCCGAAATCGGGAATGGCATCGAGTGGATGGATTCCTCGGCAATACATGCCTTCTTGGCCACTACAAGCAGTTCCTCGTAGGTCACATGCTCGACGCCGATATCTTCCAGGCATACAGGAAGACCGATCGACAGACAGAAGTCCAGCACTTCCTTCATTTCGTTCCGGTCGGCATTCTCAAGCACCAATTGAGCAATCGTACTGAAGGCTACCTTCTCGCCGTGATAATAATGATGCGTTCCTTCCAGAGCCGTCAAGCCATTGTGAATCGCGTGAATCGCTGCCAAACCTCCGCTCTCGAAGCCTAGTCCCGATAACAGAATATTCGTCTCGATAATATTCTCAAGCGCAGGCGTCACGATGTTTTGATCGCAGGCCAGTTTCGCTCTGTACCCGTTCTCAAGCAGCGTTTCATAGCACAGCTTGGCAAGTCCCAGCGCGGTAATCGTCCCTTTGGCTTCACCGCATACGCCTTCGCGAACGCCGCATGGCAAACCGGCATTAACATTGGCATACGATTGCGCCGTTGCTCTTGCTTCGAAATAGGTAGAGAGCGCATCCCCCATGCCAGCGACAAGGAATCTAGTCGGCGCTTTGGCAATAACCGTCGTATCAATCATGACAACGCTAGGACTTTGTTTGAAATAAGCATAATCATCGAATTCGCCTTCCGGGGTATAGAGGACCGCTGAATGGCTTGTCGGCGCATCGGTTGCCGCAATCGTCGGAACAATGATCAGGGCCTCACCTTCGGCCACGCATTTTGCGGTATCAATCGCTTTACCTCCACCGAGGCCAATCGTGCAAGCACATTGATGCTCCTTCGCCAATGCTTGCAATCTGGCAACCTCCTGCCGGGAACATTCTCCACGGAAGCCGCTTTCAACTAGCGTTATATTAAATTTCTGTTTGGTTGACTCCAACTTGTCCTTCACCCGTGCCACATCATCGGGATGGGCAATCAGCAGGGCGGAATCTCCGAATGTCTTTACAAAATAACCTAAATTCAACAGTTCGTTCTCACCCTGCACATATTTTGTCGGACTGATAAACGCTCTTCTCATGATCATTCCTCCTACGTAAACTATATTAATTATTATAGGTTGTACTTATTCGGGAAGCATGAAACAATGAGGTCGGAATAAAGCGTTTTCTTATCGTGTTTTTTTGTCATCCCCATGGAAAATTGTATTATCTTGTTCTGCAGTAGAACCATTCGCTATAATATTCAATAGAGTTTCTATAACTTTTCATAGGAGAATGTTGTCATGTCCAAATCCCGATATGATTTAGAAGAAATCATTGATTTGGAGAAATGGGAGAAGCTGCAGGATTCCTTATCGCTCGTGACCAAAATGGCGATCCTTACGGTCGATTACAAGGGCGTTCCCGTCACCAAGCACAGCCACTGTCAGCCTTTCTGCCAAGGCGTGCGCCAGGATTCCCATCTCTCTTCATATTGTCAAAAATGCGACGCGCGTGCCGGCATAGAAGCGGTTCGCCAAAACAAACCATACATCTACTTATGCCATTTCAACATTATTGATATCGCCATCCCGATCATTATCGATAACCAATATCTTGGTGCGATTATGGCCGGACAGCTCAAGCTCCGGGAACCTGATGCTCCGATGCTGGAGCAGATCGTATCCCGGCCGCCCAATGTGGAGTCGAACCGGAAGTTTAAGGAACTCGAAGGGGATTACGAGGCACTGCCCGTCTTATCCTATGATGAGGTGACGAAGTGCGTGGATCTGCTGCTGCAATTAAGCACCTATATCGTGGAGGAAGCCATTCAGAAGCATACCACGATCGATTTGTACAAAAAAGTACTGACCTCCCACATGGATGCGCCAGCTTCCGTGGAAGCTTTAAAGGAGTCGGATCGTGCGGTCCGCAGCATCCAATCCATGCAGCAGGAGCTGTCAGGTGCGCTGATCGATACCAAATTGAAGAATGGCGCGGGACGTTTCGTCTCGTCGAATGCCGTGCTTCAGCCCGCATTTGATTATATTTTTGCGCATAAGCATGAAAACTTCAGCCTGAAGGAGATGGCCAAGCTTTGCCATATCAGTCCCAGCTATTTCAGCCGCATATTTACGAAGGAAACAGGTGAGAATTTCTCCGTCTTCATCGCCAGGCTTAAGATTGAATGGGCCAAGCAGCTGCTGGAATCCACCGATTCGCCGATCCATCAAGTGAGCGATGATTTAGGGTTTTGCGATACGGGCTATTTCATCAAAACGTTCAAAAAGTTCGAGCACCTCACCCCGGCCGTGTACCGGAACTTGTATGCGGGGCTATCAGCTAAGTGACCGTTCTGCCTACCGATCATTCCAAGTAACCCCCTTCGCCCATGAATGAAGGGGGTTCTTGCGATGGCCGTTATTCAACCAGTCCGTTAACGGGGTTGCTCTGATTCCGGTAGTCATCCACAACAATAGAGTATAATTTCAGATCTTCATGGTTCCCTTTTACGAATATCGTCTGTCTTAATAAACCTTCATAGGACATGCCGGCCTTTTCCATCACTCTGGCTGATCCTCGGTTTGACGGCAGACAGCTTGCCTCGATTCTAACCAGCTTCATTCTTTCAAATCCAAAAGAGATGATGGTCCTGATCACCTCGGTCATGTAACCACGATTCCAATAATCCTTGGACAGGGCATAACCCAATTCGGCTTTCGCATGTCGGACATCCCAAGCCATAAATCCTGAGGTTCCAATGACCTTTCCGGTTTCTTTGTCCACGATTCCCCAAGGGGCCACAGCATGCTGGCTGTATTTATGCAGGACCCTCATTAAATAGAGACGGGTATCTTCCATCGTTTGATGCGTCGGCCAAGCCGTATATCTCGATACCTCCTCATCCGAGCCGTAATGAAATATATCCTGTTCGTCTTCGCTCCTCAGTTTTCTTAATATCGTTCTGTCTGTTTCTAACGTAGGGAGATCCGAAAAGACATCTTCGATCTGCATATTATTCACCCTCCACAGCTTTCATCATATCCTTTAACAAAGTTTCGGATATCGTGTCACGATTGGATGCGTTCATACTTAGAATCCTGACTTCCTTCCGATATTTGATGATGTCTATTTCAGGATGGCTCTCCAGAGGAATCGTCCCCAGAACAATCCGGGAACCTGTAATCATCTCTTGTACTATTTTTTGAAAAGAAGAAGATAACATCTGCATAAAACCAATTTCGTCGATAACGATGATTTTCTTGGAGGACAAGGCATCCTCTAATATTTTCACGGCAAAATCCTCGAATGCTTCTACATCCATTCCGTATCTTCCAATACGAGTGCTGCTTGGGTTTTCTACATGTGCAATCTCGATGCTTACCCCACACACGGATACGCACTTGAAACCGATTCGACCACTCGAATTCGCGATTTCCTCCGTATAGAATCCACCGCAAAGATCCGGACCGATGGCGTTGATAAGTTGTTTGATCATCGTCGTTTTACCGATCCGAGGCTCCCCTGTCAGTAAAAATGCGCGCTTGGTCTCCAGGCGTTCCCCGTCCATTCTTGACAACAACTTATAACGAGGCGGGTTCAAATCCCATGTCTCATACGGGACTAAGCGGTCTGCATTCATAGCATCAAGCGAGCGTGATTTGACATGGGGCCTTTTTATGTATTCATCCATATTCGTATCGTGCAGATCTATAAATTTGGCCTCCAGAATTTCTTCCGGTTGAATGGTTAGTTCCCCGCTAACATATTCCGCATGAAAAACGACAGACAGGACATGTTGCCTCTCGTTGTAATAAACGCCGGATATGCCTAGAGGACGTATAACAACTCCAGTTTCCTCCAGGAACTCTCGGCATACCGCCGCATCTAACGACTCGCCAGCATCAACGAAACCTCCGGGCATTTCCCACGTATCTGAACGAACATGAGTACGAACCATTAAAACATGTCCATCCTCATTCTTAACAAGTGCTGAAACCGCAACGAAATGTTTGGACTGATCATGCATCGTATAATACCATCCGTTTCATGATTAATGTTTCGCTCAAATGACTGCTTAAGCGTAAATTATGGTGTGAAACAAGTGATTCCATAATTATACATTCGCTAACCGAGGGCGATAGTCCTGCGGCATAAGTTGATATCGATTTATATTCCGATTTCCTGCATTTTCAGCATGACTTTCTTGACCCTGCCATCCAAATCCGTTCCCACAAGCTTTGGAAGCTTGAGTTCGCCGACCACTTTCCCATCGCGCATAAACATAATGCGCTCCGTCCGCGCCGCAACTTGCGCATCGTGAGTGACAAGCATGACCGCCGTACCGTCTGCATTGATCTCAGAGAATAGGTCCATGATTTCCTGAGCGGAAATGGAGTTGAGCGCTCCCGTTGGCTCGTCGCCAAAGATAATTCGCGGGTTGTTCATCAGCGCCCGGCATATTCCCGCACGCTGCAGCTGCCCCCCCGAAACCTGGGTGATGTTCCGTTTTTCAAGCTCTGCGATGCCCACCCTTTTCATAAGCTCCCTCGCCTTCACCGAAATGTTCGCGGCGTTTTTACGGTTATCCCGCATGGATGGAAGAATGATATTGTCGAGGATATTCAAATTTTTAAGCATCGTCGGCTGTTGGAACACAAAACCCATTTGGGATCTGCGTAGGTCTGCAAGCTCATTCTCCCCAAGCGTCGATAAATCCTTGCCCTCAAAAACGACTGTTCCGCCATTCACGCCATCCGTCCCGCTCAGCGCATACATTAGCGTGGATTTGCCCGAGCCTGATGGCCCCATAACAGCTACGAACTCGCCCTCGTGTATACAGGCGGACACCCCGTCCAGAACATTGCGCTGTTCGCCGCCCTTGCCGAAAGATTTGACGATATCCTTACCGATAATCATCTTTTTCATCTGCCTACTCCTTTATATTTTCGGATATTTTGATTTGTCCTGCGCCCGAAGTGCCGATCATGGTTGCGATAAGCACTGCGGCTATCATCATAAGCGGGCTGTACAGATACGCCGATAGCGGATTGACGGAAAAATGAAACACCGACGCTCCAAACGACGCGATAACCGCACCCGCAAGCCTTTCTCCGAGCGTGTTCGCCAGAAGAGTTCCAAGCACAATGCCGACCATCAGAACAAATATCAAACGCGAAGCATATTGCACCTTTATGTCCGTGTTCGTAAACCCGAGGGCTTTCATAACGGCAATGGAAAATCTGTCCTTCGCAACAAGCATTTTTATAAACAACAGAGTAATCAGTGCCGATATCATCAGCGCAACAGCAATTGCAGCGTCCGAGGCCTTCTTGACAGCATTTATCGTTGAGCCGAATGTCTGCGTAACAAATTCATCAATATCTGAAATCTTGGCAAAATCAAATCTGTCCGCGTAGTCTGAAATCTTAGCGCCCATAAGAGTTTTATCCGAAAGCTCTGCACAGATGATGCTCCGCATCAAATCAGCCGAGTTGTCGGTAAATACCGCCTTTGCGGTTTTGCCGCCGTTGGTAATGTCGGAGTATATCCCGCTTATCGTCAGTTCCTTCTCCTGTCCCGCTATTACCAGCGTAATGACATCGCCGACCTTCTTGCTCAGCTCATCGGCATTCATAGCCGACAGTGCAATTTCATCCTCTGCGGCGGGTGCTTTGCCAATGGAATAAGCAATCGGGAATATGGAATGGTCACCGAGTTCGATTTTTATATTTTCCTCTGAACCGTCTCCTGTTTTGATGTTAAATGCTTTTGTTGTAAGGACCGCAACCTTGGATATGGCAGGGTCGCTGCTCATCTGATTTCGTAGCTCAGCCGTTTTCACCGAAATGTTATCGGTCTGCTGTATGTCAGCACGCAGATCATAGTCTCCGATGCCCATATATTGGACGAAGCTTGTAGAGGAAATGGTGTTGTACAAATTCTGTGGAACCATCATGATAAATGCAGATATCACTAATACCGTTAGGCTTGTAGCATAAAGCTTTTTCCTTGCGAGAACGTCTTTGATGCCGAGGAAAACATTCGTATTCAACAGCCTGTTTCCACTTAGATTAAACCGGCTGGCGCCTGAGTTTTTGTCTTGCGAAGTGCCAAAGCGTATAGCTTCTGCAGCGGATAGGTTCCGAAAACGTTTCAACACTGTGTTTACATAGGCGATGATGGCAAGGAATACAAGCAGTATGCCGATGATACCGAACAACAAAGCATAAGCGGAATTTTCGCTTTCTCCCATATACAGCCGTATATTTTCAAGAAGCATGCCTTTGAACATAAATGACAGTGCAAAACCGAGCATACAACCCGCCGCCGCAATCGCTGCGTATTTCGCAAGATACATCTTCTTTATGTCGGAAACACGCAGCCCAATTGCCTTCATCACGCCAATCTCGCGGTAGTCGTCTTCGATTTTCGCCAGGAGCGTAAATCGTATGCACATCAATGCGATAGCCACGACAAGCGCGCTCACAAGAAGTATAACCGCGATCATCAACCCATCGGAAAGTGCGTTCATCATTCTGAAAAGCTTATATGTAACGGTGGGTCCGTTGGCTTCAAGTCCTGCGGAGGCATAAGCCGTTTCAAATGAACCGATCTCGGATAGATCCTTTAATCTAAATTCAATCAGATACTCCGTGCTGCCGAGGCTCTTAATTTCCGCATAATCATGTTTATGTACAAGAAACCTCTTGGAGGAGGAGAGCGTGGAGTTCATCTGCGAATCCCGGAGGAATCCTGCAACGATAAACTCCTTCCCGCTAACAACCGCCTGATCACCGACCTTGGTTGTGCCATCCCTCATATAGCTTACTGGAACATACACCTCGCCGATGGCGGGTTGTATGATGTTGCCGTCGAGATCGAGCAGATAATCGAATTTTTGGCTCTGCATGCTAAATCCGTTATCCTGGACGCTATTGGCAAGCGAATGCTCGCCTAATCGTATCCGCGCACCATCCATATTGAGAAATTCCATCACTTGAACGTCATCCACATTGTGATGCTGCTCCGCAAAAGCTGAAAGCCGCGCAGAATCTATTTCACCGGAATGCATCTGCATAAAATGCGGGGTTTTGGCTTGTGTCATCAAAGTGTTCAGCGCACCCGAGAGATTAACGACGAGGATCGCCGCAAGCGAAACAAGCATTGCCGCAGCAGCGACAAATATCAAGGTCGTTAGCGTAGTAGCCTTGCTTTTTAAAAAATCATTGCGGATTATTCTGGAGTACATAAGACACCTCTGCTTTCAAGCATTTTAACCGCCTTAACTTATACAGACTGACCGAAGTCCCTCATAACAGCATCCCGGCGATATTCATGAGAAATCCCATCCCTCTGCCGAGGCCAGCCGGTGATATTCCCCCGCACGGTCAGTTTATTCATGGCTTCTTTCGCCTCCTCCACCAAACATCTGCATGACGTCCATTAGACTCCCGCTTGCTGCACCGAGCAGCCTTTCTACGTTGCATACAAAGGCCAGCATTCGTGTGCCGCGCTCCTCATCCGTCAAGGTAATCATATCGTCATCAAAAACGGTATTCGCATAGATCACAACCATTTCCATGCATTCATACGGAAACGGCGTGCTGAACATCCCCTGCTCAATGCCTTCGCGGATGATTCCCGTCAGGATCGGCGGAACGCCGTTGATGATAACCTTTTGTATTTTTTGGTGCATAAGCGCGTTCTGCGGCTTGTGAATATGCTCCATAATCTCCTTGCTGCTTCCGCCGCTTAAGTTCAGAGCCATAACAACGCGGATCACGCGCTCGACTACGGGTATCGTCTTGTCTGCGGCAATGACCTGTGCCGCATCTAGAAGACCGTCACTATACCGATCAATCAGCGCATCCATAATATCCTCCTTCGACTTGAAGTGATGATACAAGGTTCCCCGCGCAATGCCGACCTTTTCGAGAATATCGTTTGTACTTGTGCCGTCAAAGCCCTTCTGAGCAAAAAGCCCATCCGCTGCATCAAGGATTTCGTTCCTTCGTTCTTCCGCTTTTTTTACAACTCTCATCGTTACACTCCCTCGCTACCGACCGACTGACTGTCGGTTATAGAATAACAGGTTCCCTGTTATTGTCAAGATATTGTTCAGTGAATCGAGGATAGGCGAGGCGCACCCTCACCTATCCTCTGAAATATATTCATCCCTTAAAAGGCCATAATACACAAGGTCTTCATATCGATCCCATTTCCGAACATGCTGTCTTAATCGTCCTTCGTATTTCATTCCTAACTTTTCCATGACTTTACCCGATGCAGGGTTCTTCCCCAGATAACGGGCAAATATTCGGTGTAATTTCATTTCGTCAAACGCATACCTAACGATACCTCTTGCTGCTTCCGTACAATATCCATTGTTCTTATACGGTCTCCCAATCCAATATGCAAGTTCACCATGATCAAACTTACGAGTACATCCAATACATATTGCGCCTATTACATATTGTTCTTCTTTATGTACAATGGCCAGTTCCAGTGATCGGTCTTCTTGAAAGTTATGAGCATGTGTTTCGATCCATTGTTCTGCCATCCCATCCTCATACGGATGCGGGATGTACAATGTTGTTTCCGCAATATAGGGATCCCCTGCTAATTGTTGAACGACTTTGGCATCTTCCACGCGGAAAGGCCGTAATATCAATCTTTCCAATGGAATGGTCGGCAGTTTCTTCAAATGATTCTCCCCCTTAGTTTTTCGGCAATCGAATCGTGAACGATGTGCCTTGTGAAGCCTCACTTTCTACATTGATTGTGCCTTCGTGTGCCTGAACCAGCTTGTAGACAATCGCCATTCCAAGTCCCGTGCCTTCAGAGGAAGAATCCGTGGTGGTGCCCCGGTAATATTGCTGGAATAGATGTTCCACCATATCAGCCGGCATGCCCACCCCATTGTCCTTGATGCGGACTACGGCATGTTCTCCTATGTCCGCAATCTGTACATATATATCTGTATATTCGGGATTGTGGAGAATGGAGTTCATCATGATATTTTGCAGGATGCGCTGCAAGAATTTTGAATCAAAATCAACCTGGATGGCAGGCGAATCCGCTTGAAAATGCAAATGATAGCTGCACGCTTGCGGATTGTTGCTGATATCGGCAACCACTCGTTTGGTAAATTCGACGATATCTTGATTCGTCTTCTGTAACGGCAAAGCGCCGTCGGCGCGATTGAGCTGTGTGACGAGGCTTAAATCTTGAATCAATTCCTCCATGTGCTTTCCCTTATCGTCCATTTCCCGGATGAAAGAAATCGCCTCTTCCTTCGACCATTCGTACTGGTCATTCAATAAGAGGGCCGAATAGCCTTTGATATAGGTTAAAGGTGTTTTCAAATCATGAGAGATCCCCGCAATCCATTCCTGCTTGGCTTCTTCGATTTGGGTTCGCTCGACTTCGTTCGCTTGCAGAATACTGCCCAAGGATTGAAGATGCTCAAGCACCTCCTGATACAGGCGGAACCGCATGCGAAGCTTCCCTTTTCGGGTATATATTTTGGACAAATCGGCAGGCTGCTTGTAATTGTCCTGCGAGAGTCGATGAATCCACGCCATGATGAAGCCGATCGGGCCGCCAAAATACCATCCGAACAAGACGATGCACAGCAGCGTGCTGATACCAAAGACCCATCCTACAACGAGCCCTTCCTCATCCATACTGACATGGATATCGAGTAAGGGGAGCAGGCCTTCGATCAATATAACGACGAGCAAGCCCGTCCCAAGCATCCATAAGATAAGTCCTAATGCTAAATGGATCGTAAATCGAGTCTTTATTCGCATGACAGCGCCTCATTCGGGGGGATGAATTTATAACCGATTCCCCGCAAATTCACGATGATTTTTGGTTTTCGGGTATCATCGCCGAGCTTTTTTCGCAGCTTGGAGATATGGATCGTGACTGTTTTTTCTTCCCCGTACACATCGTTTCCCCATACCAATTCGTAGAGCTGAGACGTCGTGAAGATATGATTTGGATGTTTACAAAAGAAATGCAGCAGCTCCAGCTCCTTTGCCGTGCATTCTACAAGTTGATGCTTCACGGTTAACGTTGCCGACTCCGGATGAAATGAGAAGTACCCGTAATCATACGCTGTATTTTGTTGATGTGCATTCACGATAAGCCTTTGCCGGCGAAGGATCGCCTTGATTCGGGCAATAACCTCCATCGGATTAAAGGGCTTGGTAATATAATCGTCTCCGCCGATTTCTAAACCTGTTAATTTGTCGAAGTCGGTGGAACGCGCGCTAATAAAAATAATCGGTGCATTCGTATGTTTACGGATTTCCGTACATAGTTCAAAACCGCTTAGATCCGGGAGCATAATATCGAGCAAAATCATATCATATGCCTGTTCTTTGATGCGCTGCAGCGCGCCTTTGCCTGTAGATGCGGTATCGATATGCCTGAAGTTCTCTTTCCGAAGCGTGATCTCCAATAACTTCAAAATACCGATTTCATCATCGACAGCTAGTATGGTTGCAGATTCCATTGCTATTCATCCCTCACTTCAAACTTATCCTCAAACTTTCTTTTTCTATCTTAGCCTATTTAAAAGGTTACGAGTTTACTCTATGTAAAATGTTACGAGTTTTTTCCACAGCGTTTACTTTATTTTTACTTTCATTTCCTAAGCTTAGTGTAGCACATCAATAAGTGATTGGGAGGAAATCAGAAGTGGAAGCCGTCATTCAAATCAACCAAGTAAGCAAGGCGTTCAAGGGATCAGAAATCATTTCGAACGTCAATATGAACGTTAACAGAGGGGAAATTTACGGGTTTTTGGGTCCGAACGGTGCCGGAAAGACCACCATCATGAAAATGATCTTAAATCTGGTCAAACCGTCTTCCGGTGAGATCCAAGTATTCGATCAGCCGGTTCTGCCAACATCGGTTCAATACTTAAAAAGAATAGGCAGCATCATTGAATATCCCGTGTTTTACGACCGGCTGACAGCGGAGGCCAATCTTGAATTTCATTGTAGATACATGGACTATCGCGATAAGACTGCGATCAAGGGAGCGCTTGAGATCGTAGGTCTTCAGGGTGTGGGGAAGAAAAAAATCCATGAATTCTCTTTAGGCATGAAGCAGCGGTTAGGGATTGCGCGCGCAATTGTTACGAAACCCGACATACTCATTCTGGATGAACCGATCAATGGGCTTGACCCAATCGGGATTAAGGAAATGCGGGAGCTTTTCTTGCATTTAAAGGAGAGATACGGAACAACCATTTTAATCTCGAGTCATATCGTATCCGAAATCGAATCGGTCGCCGATACGATTGGCATCATTCATCAGGGAAAATTATTAAATGAAGTCAAGATGGAGGACATCCGAAGACAATATGCCGGATCGTTGGAAGAGTACTTCATCCATCTCATTCATGGAGGGAAACGCTATGCTTAAACTTATACAGCTTGAATGGCAAAAAAGTAACATATCCCGTTATTTTAAAGGATTAGCCGTTTGTATTGTGGCTATTTTCGCCGCCGTTGCATTAATGGCGCTGGGCTCTCGCGGTGAAAGTGACCCGATGTTTCAGAATTATACTGAATTTATATCGTTAACGAACATTTTGATGCGCATCACCTATATCATTTTCGCGAGTGTTATTTTATCACGTTTAGTTATCGAAGAATACAAGAGCAACATGATCCAAGTGTTATTCACATACCCCCTGCAGCGAAGACAATTCATTCAAGCCAAGTTGTCGATCGTATTTGGATTTTGTTTGTTCAGCATCATCATCACTACGTTTATGATCAATCTATTAACGTACTTCTTGAACCCGATGATCGGTTTATTTGAAGACCCGATGCATATCAGTGACATAACAGCTACCATTCCGGCAACGTTGATCAACGCATTCATGATCGCCGGAATCAGCCTGATTCCTTTATCTTTTGGCATGAGAAAAAAATCGACGGCTTCCACGATAACCTCGGCTGTCATCATCGCCTTCTTGATTAACGCTACCGTGTCCGACGGGGGAAGCTCGACTAGTCTGTTTCAGTTTATCGCCATCCCGATCGCTCTCTGCCTTCTTGGCTTGATCCTTGGCTATCTTTCTTTTCATAAAGTGGATCGAAGCGACGTGGCCTAACTGTCATGCAGTATATGAACGGAGGAAAAAGCATTGAAAAAATTGATAGCCGCTTCGCTGGTCTTGGCAGCCGTCTGCGGGTTGGTGATCGCCTGCCAAGGCATAGGGAAACAAACCTTTAAACATGAAACATCCTTTGAAGCCAGCCTTATTAAAGAAATTGAAATCCATAATGAATCCTGGGATATCGAGTTGAAGCATACGGATTCTCCGAACATTACCATCGCTTGCGTAGGAAAGCGACAGGACAACGAGAGCGACCCCGTAACGATTAGCCATGACGGAAATAAGATCGTCATTGCCCAGGAAGATCAGGGGGGGATGGGAGGCTTCACGTTTAGCAAGAAAGGGACGGTCTATATCTCCATTCCCGACCATACCGTCGATGCGATTGCTTTGAATAATGACGCAGGTGATATCAGGATGAAACATGTAGCGGTTCAGAACCTGGTTATGATCAACGAGTCAGGATCTCAGCTCCTTGAAGGCTTGTCGGCAGACAAGGTTGAATTCATGACCAATGACGGGGAGCTCCAATTGAAAGACAGCTCGCTGAACGAATTAACCGTAACTTCCGGCAGCGGTGACAGCTATATTACAGGCGTGACCAGCCCCTTGATGAATATCGCTTCAACAGCTGGGGAAGTGTCCGTCAAAGAGATCGAAGAAGGAAAGAGGCTGCGCGTAGAAACAGAATCCGGAGATATCGGCGTATCTTATGCGAAACCCCCAGCTTCCATAAAGCTTGCCGCTAACAGCAGCACATCCGATATTAGCGTGAATTTGGATGGCTTTAAGGAGCAACGACGTACGGACAATGCAGTGGCAGGCACTATAGGGAATGCATCCCATTCACTGGAGCTAAGCAGCCATACCGGAACAATCACTGTAAAATAAAGGAATGCAAAAAAACGAAACGGACTATTGCCGGCAAGCCCTAGTACGAGAGATATCTCTTGGAGCCGCACGGCAATAGCTGTTCATTCCTTTTTTGGATGCCGGGTTAAGGATGCAAGGACTTTTTCGAGTAGACTTCCAATGCACGTATGACAACTTCTTCATGGACCCCGCTCATCGTATGTATTCGTTCTGCCCATTCCTCGATCCCCTTCAGCTGAGGCTCCACTTTTCTGCCTTCATTGGAACTTAGGTAGCTTTCATAATTATCAAATTCCCAATGGAGAACCTGCCCATCGGTGAACATACGTTTTTCCACAAGCGGATCGCTGAACAGGCGCTGCGTTTTTTGCCCGGCGATGATCAATGCCTTATCGGCTACAGGCGTTAGGTCGAATTCTTGGCTGCTTTCCTTTCCGTTGGGTCTTCTGTAGGTTACCAAGAGACGCTTCGCTCGGGTGTTCAATTTGATGAACGAACCTGGAAAAAAACCATCCACAAACTCTTCCGTATACGCTTCATGACCCGGCTCCAACAAGATGGGCTCAATCCATTGATCTCCAAGATCGCAGAAATATTTATTGCCCTCTTCGTTGACGGCGACCACGGCGACATGCAAATGCTCCGTTAGCACCCCGTAACAGCGTACTTTGTTCTGTCTGAACTCATCGATTAACCAAAGCGCCAAATCAAAACAATTGCCCGACGTTCCATATAATGCGCGATGCTCTTTCAACATCTAGGATACATGTTCGGGCATCCTTTCTATTCCTCAAACCGGACAACCTCTTATTCCTCTTCCGAAAGATTCAACGATACCATTCTTCGAACGGACCATAAGCTACACACTATTATATTCCAAAATCCGCATGACCCCAATATGAAAAATGACCCACCTTTAAACGGGGAGAATAGGCAGCTGTACCGCTACTCATATTGAATGTAAAAAAGGTCTTGACCGGTATAAACACCGGACCAAGACCCTGTATACGAAGCTAATATAAACTTTACTGGTTGATTTGACCGCCATCCACGGTATATATGGATTGCGTTACATAAGAGGCATCGTCGGACAGCAGGAAAACGGCTACGTTGGCTACTTCTTCCGCTTCCCCGTATCGTCCGAGCGGAACGGCGGCGCCGAATGCCTTTCTTGCACCTTCGGCATCCTCAGGCACCGTATTTTTCTCAATTTGGCGCATCATGCGGGTATTGATCACCCCAGGTGCTACGGCATTCACTCTCACGCCGAACGGAGCAGCTTCCAATGCTACCACCTTCGTCATGCCGATCACGGCATGCTTGGAGCTATTGTACCCAACGAATCCGGGCGAACCGATGAGGCCTGCACCGGAGGAGGTATTGACGATGCTGCCGGAACCTTGCTTTTTCATGACGGGAACCACGTATTTCAGTCCAAGGAAAGCACCCTTAACGTTGACATTAAAGACCATTTCAAAGGTTTCGGTCGGATAGTCCTCTATATTAGCAGTAATCCCTTCGATCCCCGCATTATTAAAGAAGCCGTCGATTTTACCGAACTTCTCGACCGTTGCATCCACATACGCTTTGACTTCCTCTTCTTTGGCGACATTGGCCTGCAGCGCAATTGCTCTGGAATCGTCCAGGCCCAAATCGGAAATCACTTGGTGGACGGCCCCCAGGTTCAAATCGACCAGCGCAAGCTTGGCCCCCTGTTCCGCCAGTTTTTTGGCGGCTGCTGTTCCGATCCCGCCTGCTGCGCCAGTAATCACAATCACTTTTCCATCAAATTTGCTCATGGTGTATGCCTCCTAGTAAGATGTCATGATTCTCTGTACGTCTAAGTTCACCTATTATTGGGCAGTATATCCACCGTCAACCGTCAAGGTATTCCCCGTCATGAACGAGGAGTCATCCGAAGCCATGAACAGGACGGCCTTTGCCATTTCCTCCGCTTGTCCCAGACGTTTCATTGGAGTGACTGCTGCTAGGGCTTGTTTACTTTCCTCCGGAATGATCGGTGTGTCAATAAAGCCCGGGCACAGCGCATTGATCCGAATATTGTGCTCGGCATACTCCAATGCCAAGGAACGCGTCAAATTAATGACTCCTCCTTTAGCGGCGTTATAAGCCGCCGAACCGGGCGAGCCGACCCAACCGTACATGGATGCGGTGTTAACAATCGTGCCTCCGCCTGCTTTTAACATTTCACGGATAGCTTCCCGGGCGACCAGGAATACGCCGTCCAAGTCCACGTTTACGGTGTTTCGCCACTCGGAGTACTCTAGGTCATGCGAAGAATGAACGCGCCCGATGCCAGCGTTGTTAAATACAATATCCACTTTGCCGAAAGCTTCAGTCGCTTGCTTAAAGATTTTGGCTACTTCTTCCTCGCTGGTAATATTCGCCTTAACGAACAACGCCTCGTGATGAAGCGCGTTCAATTCGGCTTCAAACGCCTTGCCTTTGTCCTCATTGAGATCAACAAGCACCACTTTGGCTCCTTCTTCAACGAAAAGACGCGCGGTTGCCGCACCGATGCCGGATGCACCACCGGTAATTACAGCAATCTTGTTTTGTAATTTTCCCATCTTGGATACCCCCGTAAAATAGATTAAAATAGTACTATGTTGATTACAATTAAATTAAGATATTAAATTTAGTACTATTTTGCTTACAATTCAATTGTACTATTCTGTTCACATTTAACAATCATTAACCTGTGATGAAGTGTCGATCTAGTCAACACTTGGAACCAAACTGTCTTTTTTGGGGGGCGCTCTTTTCGTGAATCATGAACAAATCGTGACATCGGCACGAAGAAATCGTACGAAAGAACATCTGAAATCCGCCTTTATTCAACTTGTTAAAGAGAAGGGATATCATGCTGTAACGGTGAAAGACATCGTGGATAAGGCTGCTTATAACCGCAGCACCTTCTATGTCCATTACCAGGACAAAATCGAATTAGCCGACGATGTGCTGGCTTCCATGCTCCAGGGCTTGGAAGAATCAGTGGGTAAGCCCTATATACCGGGACACAAAGTGTATACGGCTAACCTCAATGCCCCGTCCTTTAATATCGTGGCCTACATTTACGAGCACCGCGATTTTTTTGAGCTGATCAAATATGAGGATACCTTGCCGGGATTGCACACGAAATTCCCTCAAACAATCGTTAAAATCTATCAGGAACGATTTATATTCGAAACGATTAACCAGATCCCGGTGAACATGGACTATTTTAAGCGGTACACCGCCTACGGCTTTCATGGGTTGATTCTGAACTGGATTCGAAACGACTTCAGGGAATCGCAGGAGGATTTCATTAAAGAGGTCATTGATTTAACGAGGACGCATATTTACTCGGTGGAGTATGTGAGGGAGTAAGGCGGGCGGAACATAAATAGGCTGTCCTAAAGGGCAGCCTGCTTGATTACGGTGATAGGGTTACTTTTAAAGATGCTCAGCGATAGCAAACTCAAGGAAAACACGAGGATGGATCGTATTCTTTTATTCATGATCCAAGGCTGTCCTTTGCTCAGCGTACCACTTTCTAAGTTGATTAATATGGGCTTGATGATAACGGTTATGGTCAGCCATATGCCATAATCCCCACCGTATGGTGGCTTGCTTTTCATTTTCGTGACCGAATGTGACAATGTTATCCAGATCAGCATCCGTTAATTGCGTACATGTTTCTTTTAGCATATTCAATACAACTTCATATTTAGATATAAGCGTGTCCAGAGCCATTCCTGTGACCATCGGCAGCCTGTTATGTTCATCGATCATGGGGCCGTATTCGTCCTTTAAAGACTGGGGAAGCGTCTCCCTTTTTATCCTGTAAACCCAGTTCAGATCGACGTAGATGATATGTTTTATTAATTGTGCGGCACTATTGAATTTGTTATCAGGACCCTTGTAGTCTATTTCCTCTTGCGACATGCCCTCTGATATGGATTTTAGCCTTTGGCTGTTCTCTTTGACAGCGCCATATAACATTCCCACGATCGTTGACATTTTCTCTTCGCCTTGCAAATCGTATAACATCCTAGCACACCCTCTCCTGTAAAAATAAATAGCATCCCAGCCTCACAATGTGGACTTTTGAATTTTGTGTTTCAGTCGTATCGATTTATTCAAGTGCAGGAAAATATGCCTTGTCGCCGGCATGAGCACTAATCCCGCAATCGTTTTATTTCCCCAGTATTCAAGCAACCAAGCTGCTTCTTCCTTAACCGCATACTGTTCTTTAAGTTCATGAATTCTTGCTGCTTCAACTTTTTGCTTAAAGTCCCCTGGCAATAAACGGGATATGATTTCACGAGTGTTCCGCCCAACTTCAATCCGATAAGCGAATAATGAATCAATATCAAGAGTCGAACTCAAGTTAGCGATTTCCGCTTCCGTCATTTCATTTCCGGAATGAACATCATCAATGTGGAGTTTCTTATTCCACTGGCCTGAATGCAATACTTGGACATCGTTATTTACGAGTACGCTCATCGTCATGTCTTCAATACGCGTCATATGCCACATATGCCATATTATCGAATTCTTTGTATCAGGAGCCGTCACTGGATATTGACGGAATGTTTCCTCTTGCAGATCTTTAACTAATTCATCCTCAAGTGTCGCACTGGGTGAATGGCTCATTCTTGAAGAATGCAACAAGCGATGCTGCTGCAAGAATAACTCAACTGCATTCTGATGCTTAGCCGGATCCAAAATGGTCTGGGTTAGCTTTTTGTGATTTTCATTCCACAATTTTCTTTGAATCAAATCCATCGAACGTATAAGTGTTAGCCCACTAACGATTCCAAATACTGCACTTGCTTGAGGCAGGGTTGCGAGTTTATAAATAGTTACATTCGCCAAGCTATTAATATACATTACCAATATGGGATAAATAAGCAGCAAGAAGCAAGGGAGAAACACAGGTAATAATAACGGCCAATTAAGTTTAAATGCTTTTGGTAATCCTTCTAGAAAAGCTAGATGCAAACCATAAATTAGCGGGACGATTGCCAATATCCATACCGTACTTCCTATTCGAAATGTCTTCTTTGCTTCCTCAGAATAGTAACTACTTATCGAGTTTCCTAAATAGATTAAGAGTCCCCCTATAACTAACCATACAAGGTAATATATAACTTTCGATTTCTGTGGCTTCATACTATCACTCCATTCTAATTGGTTCGAGAAAAAAACGATGTTAGCGGCAACGACATCGATAACCCCATGTTAACCGAAGTTAATTTCAACAAACTTTCAGCTGACAGGTAATCTGAAATTTCAAAAATCAATCTTGGGTCTCAATAACTTCATCATGCTTCATCCTCACTTCCTGTTTTCAATTACTCCTTTTGCAGACCAATGGCCGATCGGAACAAAATGCTTTGCTAATTCTGGAATTAACCATTCTACCTGTTCCGCACCTTTCTTTTTTGATCTTGCTATCCATTCCCAAAAGTGTTGAGTGTTCATAGAATGTGATCTCCTGTGGTTCTCTTATTCTCGATTGTAAGGCAAATACCTTTCGTCCCCGACACTTTGCAAGTACCAAGAACAATGCCCAACCAAGAAAATACAACACAGACTAGCAAAGGGGAATAGCTATGCGAGTGTCGGCAGGAAGAAGTTGACATTGTCCGACAACCATACTACGATATGTAGTATGGGGTGAGATAGGAATGAAGATTAAGAAAATGAATATCGAAGGTGAAGGCCTGAATCGTTTTTTTGGACCACTGGAGTCTCGAATTATGGATATTCTTTGGTCCTCAGAAGCACTCAGTATCAAGGAAGTGCAATCAATCCTGAATCAGGAGAGTCCAATCTCAATCAATACGGTAATGACCGTCATGAATCGTCTTATGGATAAAGGCGTGCTGACAAAGGTCATGACGGGAACCGGCCGGACACGGGCAGCCAAGTTCAGCCCGCTGCAGTCGAGGGAGCAATTTCTCACTGAACAGACGAAGGAAGTATCGCAGGGACTCATTCAAGAGTACGGGAGCTTGGTCGTGAACCACATGATCGATGCGCTGGATGACGTTGATCCTGAGGTGATCGCAAGGCTGGAGCGTAAATTAAACGATATCAAACACGGGAAAAAACAATGAATTCCACCACACGGCTAAGATGTAGCTACGCGCTGATGATCGTATTCATAGCTGTTGTCATCGTACATATGGGAATGTTCATAGCCTACCAGGTCCGAAGCGGAGTATTTCAAGGTCCCGTTCTGAATTACGTCTTAATCGACATGATCATAGCGTATACACTTGTTCAGATCATTTGGCGAAGTACGAGGCAATTGGTTTTATCGCAAAAATGGTTAAAACACTTCCGTGCCAACAGGCACGATAAATTAACCAAGCGCCTCAATTACAAGTACCGCGGCTGGGGAACGGAAATCATTGTTGTACAGGACCATGCCTTTGTGGCTCTGACGATTGGACTGCTGCGACCTAAAATTGTCGTATCCACTACGGTTTTAGAAATGTTTAATGACCAGGAAGTAAAGGCGATTTTACTGCATGAACGATACCACTGCCGTAATTATGATGGATTAAAAACATTCTTTTCTACCTTGCTGGCAGACGCCTTTGGATATTTGCCGATTGTTAAACCAATTCTTCGCTACTATCAGACGTGGCAAGAGCTGTTTGCTGACCGATTCGCCATCCGGCAGATGGGCACCGAGCTGTATTTAGGCAGTGTCTTATTAAAATTAGCGAAACTCGGTAAGCTTCGACGGTATGAGGCAGCCGTTCATTTTGCGGATACGACATTGCAATACCGGGTCATGCAGGTTCTAGAGCCTGACCGAGGGGTGAATGTTCCGTTAGCCCTGCTGAAGCCATTTCTGAGATCCTGTTCCATCTTGCTGCTCTTTATGTTGGGCGGGGATTCGTAGTCCCTTTTTTTTGGACCATTACACTACACACTGTAGTTTGATCGTATCATGTTGAAAAGGAATATTTTACCAGATAATCTATTATGGAGGAATGAAATTATGTACAACGAATTGATCAGGATTGGACCCGTGACCATTTATGGATATGGATTAATGATTGCGATCGGAATCCTTATCGCTTATAAGGTTGTTGTTTATAGAGCAGCTTCTAGACAAGTAGAACTATCCCATGTCTCCTCTCTAACGTTCTGGAGCTTATTAGGCGGATTGGCCGGAGCTAAACTTTTGTATTGGATAACCCAGATGAACAATATCATCCACGATCCTTCAATGGTTCTGAATTTTTCAGAAGGATTTGTGGTATACGGGGGAATTATCGGAGGGATTGGGGTTGGTTATGTCTATTGTAAGAAGAAAAAGATCAACTTTCTAAAATACCTTGACCTATTTGTGCCCTCCGTTGCATTAGCCCAAGGATGCGGGAGAATTGGCTGTCTTCTCGCCGGTTGTTGCCATGGAAAAGAAACGGACAGTTGGTTTGGCATAACGTTTCACGAATCCGAGCTTGCCCCGAATGATGTCAAACTCATCCCTACACAAATATTAGAAAGCGTTCTTAGCTTTTCAATTTTCTTCATCCTGATCTATATTGCAAGAAGAAATAGAACTAATGGCCTGATAGCAGGTCTATATCTTATTTTGTATAGTTTAGGGAGATTTATTATCGAATTTTTCAGAGGTGATATCATCCGGGGCCAGTTCGGTACTCTCGCTACTTCGCAATGGATCGCATTAGCTGTTGTTTTGCTCACTTGCATCGTATTCTTATCCAAGGCTCAAAAAAAGAAGACCACCTAAGATATGAATACTTTTGAGTCCTTTATTACGGCTTGTAGAAACTGATCATGTTTGCTACTATCACGTATTCTTAATCCAATATCTTTTAATTACGTTCCCATCTTCCTCTATATAGTCTGTATCCGGCCTCCCGCCGTTCTTAATAATGGTTCTTTCCGATCCCGCATTACCGGCATCACATACAACTAATACATCGTTTATCCCGAGTTTCTTGGCCTCAATCAAGGAGAGTTCCAATAGTTTAGTCGCGTAGCCTTTCCATCTTTCTAACGGGCGGATGCCATAGCCAATATGCCCGCCGGCATTATATAAATATTCGGTTAATTGATGTCTAATATTAGCCGCACCTAATACTCCATGTTGTTTATCGATCAACCAAAAGGTTGAATCTGAGACCCAGCCTTCCTTTACACCAATGCCCTTTTCTTGATTAGAGAGTTCCTTCAGCATTCCCTGAAAATCACTTGGATCCTTACTGATAACCCAAGGAACCATATTCTCACCGGATTCTATCCATTCTTGATAAAATGATAAATATTCTTCTTTAAGCTCTAGCTGAGGCTTCACTAATCTTACATCGTTCATAAGCTCAACGTCCTTTCATGACCATTGTGTCTTTAAACGGGAACCTATTACAGAATAGGCTGCCCTTAAAGGCAGCCTATTTCTAGTTACTGTGTTTACTTGCTGGCGGAGAGAATGAACTTCTCAAGTGCCCCTGTATCGGTAATGCTGTGATTACATGCTTGGCTATCCAAACATACGTATTGGCCAATGAACGAAAGATTATCCGGTGCAGCAACGGCCGGCTTGGTCTTGACCGAGAACAAGGCAAGCTCTTGATGCCGGTTGCAGAGCAGACAGTACCCTTTCTTGTTGGTCGGCGTAATTCTTCCCTCGATCCCGATGAATCTTCCTTCGAACGGATATACGATATATAACTTGTTTGTGGCAATATCCACCCAGCCCAAATACGTTATATATCGAAAGTCGATCGATTGCAGATCCGGAACTTTCAGTTTCTTATTTTTAGGAAATAACTTCTGAATCTGTTTCAGTGTGATCGTCGGATAAGGCTCCAGATAGGGTTCTAACGCGTTAAGATATCTCTGGAAATCCTCAGCCTTCTCGATGGTCGACATTTCTCCCAGCATCCGCTTCTGATCCTCTGTTAGAGACGGAAATGCTTCCAAAGCGCTGGTTACCGCACGATACCTGACCGTTTCCAGGACTTTTCTATCCGCGATCGTTCGCAATGTTTTCAGAAGGAAATCCGATTGTTTTTTTATTACGTTAAACTGGTGGTTTCTAATAAATGGTGTACTCATAGCTTTCAGCCCCTTATTTTTATTAAAAATGAAGGTGCAAAGCCTGTTATTAGAAACGATAAAGTTAAGGTTGGGCGATCGAATTCATCTATCGCACCCCACGCAAAGTATCGCCCCAGATCAGGCTTTGCATGAGGACTTCCTAGCTAATGAGCAATTCAGCATTGCCATCGGTATAACCCCCAATCACATTTCATACGCAAAATTATAACAGCAAGTGCCAGTTGGCGCAATTTATTCCGTTGGAACAGAATGCCGTCTATATCAAACTTAAAATCTATTGAATGGTGTCATACAAGTCTGCTTCAATATGATTTACTTCCCCATGTCCCCATTCATCCGAAATCTCCAGATGCCAGGATCTCGGCGATCGTTCATGATTATTTATTTTATAATGGCTGGACTGCATTAAAATGTTGTTAAATGCAGCATGTGCATTTCTTAAATTATCTTCACGCTTGTTCCTTCTAGAACTCAATATATACCGGCTCATCAGCTGGTCTTAAGCAAACTTCGATTCTCTCCCTGAAATTCATAAAGGTCACCATATTCAATGCTTCATCCAATGGAAAGAATCCTGATTCAAGACTTTCTGTTGTAGCTACGGGTGTACCCCCACTCCAGCCTCTTTGCGGCCCCATTCCCTCCGTATTAACTGCTTTACTCACATAACATATTTTCCATTGGCTCTTTGCAATGCTGGTATCCGTTCTTTTCGTAAAAATTAACGCCATCCTCACTGGGCCATACGATAATAAATTCATATTTATTTTCTTTTGCCCATTCGTTGATCTTTGATATTAATTTACTTCCTATCCCTTTACCTCGATAATCAGGTTTTGTATATACATTCGTCATATATGCAAATGGATGTGTGATTCTCCCTGGTCTCGGTACCTTGTGAATAAGTTCTATGTATATGTTGGACACGATCATGCCGTCTTCTTCAGCAACCCAAATACTCCAAATATCACTTTGAAGGGCCTTCCATAAAAAATCATAACACTCCTCGTAGAAGCCACTATAAGCTTCGTTTTTTAATGTTCCATCTAGATCGTCTTCCAGCGTAAAATCCCATCTCATCCGAATAAGTTGATCTATATCATCCTTTGTAGCAATTCTAATGATCATGGAATCACCTCCGAATTTATTAACATCAATTCATCTTACAAATAATCGAATCGTATTCCATTCATTCCACTTGATTAATCGGCTGGGACGTTCCGTTGTTCAGTATCCATTCTATAAGTCTCTTAAAAATCATTTCATAGTCCCTTTTGGATTGATATGTTCCATCATCATTTAAATCCTCATTAGTATATCGACTAAAATCATAATAATAAAATTGATACATGTTCGATAATGTTTCTTTCTCCTGAACTGTAACAGGAATAAGTTCGATTTCCATAACGTCTCCTTTTTTATCGACCTACTACTTTTGAAGTTTCATTGATTCGCCTACAGATCCGGTTTATCTGGTTTCCAACCTATTTCTTGTGACCAAATATGTGCCTTTTGTATGATCTCCCATACAATCGGGCCTTTGCCTTCAACATATTTATGCCTTTCATGATGGTACAATCCCATTAACCGGTGCTTCTCTGCCGAATATCTTAAGCAATCCTCTTTATGTTCTCTCAAATAATCTCTAAATAACAATGTCAATTGTTCTGAGTAACTCCCCGTTTGCCTTACATGAATATGTGTTCTCCGATGTCCCGGAATTTCTCGAAAAGCATCTAGTCCAACAATCGATGTTGATCCAACGTGATCAATTCGATCTGCTATGTCCCCTAAAGCTTCTCGTATGTTCCATCCTACCTCCAAGAACAAGTTTCTCCACTCTGGATCATACTCAGCTATTCGCCATTGCTCATCCATGTAATTTGTCTCCTTTGGTTTTAACGCTTTAGATAGCGGTTTCGTGGTTCCGGTATTCATCTTTCCTCAAGGTTCTGCTGCATACCTTGAGGGATTGGTTAATCATCATGGTTGTTCATGTCTCCTTCCAACCTATGTAACAACATATAATTCGGGTTTGCTTCCCAAGCTTCAAAGGGCACAAAATATGCTGCATTTATCGCATCCAATAATCTAGATCTTTGCTGCGGTCTCGTTATGTATTCCTCGATATTAGATTGATCAATTTTTATGTATCTAGCTTCGAGTATCTCGTCTTCTTGTATTTTAATTTCTCCACTTATGTATTGAGCTCTAAAACATATAGACAATACTTGTTTTGTTGTATTCATATAAACACCGGTTATACCAATTGGCTTAATAACGATACCCGTCTCCTCAAGAAACTCTCTGCAAATTGCTTTATCAAGGGGTTCCCCTAACTCAACATTTCCACCTGGCATTTCCCATGTATCTGATCGCCAATGTGTTCTAAGTAACAATACCTCACCACGATCATTAGTGACTAAAGCTGAAACCGAAATACATTGTTTAGGTGCCTGGTATTCCAAACCAATCACTTCCTCTATATTACTTTATATCCTTTCATCATCTGAGATGTTTCTCTAAAATGCCCCTAGGATAAACCATACCATGATATTTGGTAATCAAAATCAGGGGTCATTCCTACTTTCTCTGCAAGTCGAATAGACCCTGTATTTTCCGGAGTACAGTCCCAGTATGGACGAATTCCTTTTTGAAGACATTCCTGTACAAATGCCTGAGCTACTGCAGCGCCATAATTTCTTCTTTTATGCTCTTCAAGCGTTTCGATATCGATTGCATGCGTTTTATCTACAACAAATGCTGAAAAACATAAACTCACTACATTGTGATTATCCTCAACAAAGTATCCGAATCCTTGCTCTAAGAAAGAGTCTATAGAATCCCAAAATCGTAATATCTTCTTTTCTAAAAACGAATGGTTTTCCAATCGCCTTGACTTCAATAACTCACGATTGATCCGTTGAATATTTACAACGCTATCTTGAAATTCAATGTGTTGTGGCTTCCCTCTTAAGGTGAACACATGTTGAGTATCACTCGAAATGCGGCGCTCCTGATAAATGTTTTGTATCGTTTTATCCCAAGGATCAGGATCCAGACCAATCTCGACCCAATTTATATCTTGCTCCTGTAGTTTGGGTTCTATATGATTTCTCATGTATTCTGCTAATCCTGTTATAAATGTTGTACTCTGAGCATCCCCAACGATCTGAAAACCCTTTTGTCCTTCAATCCAAATTAATGCCGCTGTGGGTTCTGTTGGATGATCTACATAGACCCCGCCCGGGTTATTCCCGCTAACCACAGCCCTAACCTCGATATTTTTACACTTATTCGTAATATGTCTTATCTTATAAAACTCTGATTTATTAAGTTCTGTTATCATTGTTATATCACCGATTCTATGTTTTATTGATTACATTGAGCGTATAAGTTTCTTGCATTCCAAACCCGAAAGATTTTTGATCCATAACGTCAATTCTTCTTTCTTCTTATTACAAAAGCTTTATCCGCCCTTTCGAATCCGATCCTCTCATAAAATCCTACGGCTTTCGGTGCTGAAGTTAGTACATATTGAATTTCGTCTTCTCCTAATTTGTCCCTCAATATTCTGATTAGTTCCTTGCCAATTCCTAATCCTTGATATTCCGTATCCACCGCAATATCTGAAATATAGCAGCAATATGAATAATCTGTGATGGCCCTTAAAAATCCCACCAGTTTACTTCCTTCTCTTACCGTTATAATCTCATCTGCATGATCTATCATCCTCTGAATTCGATCTGAATCGCCTACCGGTCTCCTGATCCCTGATCGAATAAATACTTCTTTAACCTCGCTGACAATACAGTCATCATTGATTCTATATTCCAAATCCACAGCTAAACCCTCATTTATTTTATTTTCCATTTACTAATATATTTTGGTCTGATGATTCCGTTTATTCCCGTATAAAAGGCTCTTCTACTATTTCAGATAGTAAATCTTTATAAGCTTTCACTTTCCTAAACGTATTGCCCATCATTTCTTTATTACGATACTTACGAATTTCATCCAGATTAAATTCAGCAATAAATATACCCTCTGACATATGATCTGCCAGCATAATGGTGTTTAGTTTTTGATCAGGTTCACTGCAATTATATTGCACGGTTGCGACTCTAAAGGTTTTCATTATTCTGCACCTCATATTAACTCTTTAGATTCTTAACTAAATAAATTAATAAATCGTCGTCAACGATCACTGATTCTCCTGGGATTACTTGAACATTTTTATAAGTCATCCCTCTGCCATCCATCACATATCCACGAGATGTATACATTCTTTGGGCATTTCCATAATCTCTGTACAGCCCTACTCCTAGCCCTATGTATGAAGAGGTGATTGAGGCAATTAGTTCTAATTCATCAAATAATCTATTTGCTATATGTTTTCTTCTATGCTCAGGAAATACGTTCAAATCATTAATCTCAGGGATGTTGTTATCAAGAAAATAAGGATACTGAGACTCATAGATTAAATGACAGCATCCTGCTAACGATTCATTGTAATAAGCAATCAATGTTACTCGTTTATTGGTATTGTTCTCACTTAGGCACTTATGATAATAATCTCCTTGTCGGTACCACCCATAACGCTTAGCAAATTCTTGATCCAATAATTCAGCTTCTTCTAATGTAGTTAGTCTCTTTATGTTTATGATGTCCTTCATGTTTGATCTCCTTCTCTGGACCCTATTGGGCGAAACGCAGCATGATTTCTTAGTAATACCTACATCATCATTTATTACTTCAAATCATTCAACTCTGAAGACGATTTCAGTACCTGTCTCATTTTTTTTAAAGGGTTTGCTAAATCCCTTGAACACGAACTCCATTCCTGAAATATCATCAGGTAATGGCGGAGATATTACATAGTGATAGGATGCATGCCCTGAACAACTCGAGCCATTGGTCATTTGACAATCATATTGTTCTCCAACATACAATTCAAAATAGCTATGTTTGTATAAACTTGAAGGGAGCTCATTTGTCATGTCCCAATCCATGCTGATTTTTACGACACCTTGCATTAGCGTATTGTCTTAAATGAGTTTAGTGTGTAAAAGAAAGCTCCTTTTACAACTGATTTTAAAACCGGAATATGTTTTCTGAACCCTGCAGGATCAACCATGGGTTTAAAATGTTCTTCGCTCATAAACGTTCCAAAAATGACTTTTAGATAATCCTCGTAGAGTTCATACGTTGCTGCCCATTGCGAAATATACTCAAATGGCGGAAAACCTGGATTGTTGCCTGAAAGTTCCTCCCGCTGTTTCAACAATGCACAAATTTGCTCATCAACATGAATCAATTGTTCATCATAATGTTGGGTTGGCGCTCAAATGGCATACGTTTCATCATTTTTCTCCTTTTTCGATATAAATGTTAGAAATCCAATGCGTGAATACTATGTTATCTGATGTCATTGACTCCAGATAACTTGAACTGGAACTCATAATTGCACTTTCCGCTTACCATTCTGTGTGTATTAATGAAACGCCCCAGCTTAGATAGTACTTATCTTAGGCTGAGGCGTGATGTCGAGCTTGTGTGCTTTACGCTTTTTGGTTTAAGAAACATGCTGCTAAACCCGCTTGAATGCTTTCAACTTATAGACCGTTACACCACTTCAAGCTAACTTAATGACTGCGCCGCAAAATGGTAAAACGCCATGGCATCCTCCCCGGTGGCAAAACCAGCCTGTGCCAGCTTGTCGCTGCCTCCGCCTTTACCGCGATAATCAGTCAGATACTGCTTAAAGAATGCACCGCAGGCGAGACCGCTCTTTCCTCCTTGAGCGAGGACAACCTTATGGTCTGTGTTGGACACAAAGAGCACGATAACGTCAGCTTCTTCGGTGAGCTTTGCCGCCAGGTTCTGCATATCCTTCAGCGGCTTGTCCGCAAAAACGTGTTGGATCAGGCTGCCCTGACGGTCCGCCAATAACTTTCCTGCCAGGTAAACATCATTCTCAGCCTTCACGGCGTTCAATTCAGCCTGGAGCAACTTCTGTTCATGATCCCATTTTGCAATCCGGTCCAGAATCTCTTCCTTAGAGGTATTGAACCTGGCTGATAGGCTGCTTAAAATCTCCATTCCTGCATTGAATTCATTCAATGCGCGATAACCGCATTTAAAATAGATACGCAAATGCCCTTTCTGTTTCTCGGCTCTCAGCAGTTTGCTCATTCCGATCTCACCCGTTGCGGAGACATGCGTACCCCCACAAGCGTTATATTCGATGCCTTCGATTTCTACGATCCGGATATCATCGGTTACCTTCGGCTGCTTCACCAGCGGCAGGGCAGCAGCCTGCTCCCGGCTCACAAAATAATTCGTTATTTTTCGATTAAGGTAAAGCTGATCGTTCACTTCCAGTTCCAGCAACATCAGTTGGTCCTGAGACAGGTCAGATCGAGCGATATCAATCGTAGCGTAATCTTGACCCAGATGGAAACTGAGTGTTTCCGCCTGACATACCTCCAGACACATGGCAGACAGGAGATGCTGGCCGCTATGATGCTGCATATGGTCGAATCTTCTATCCCAATCCAAACGGCAGCTAACCTCTTCCTTCTCAGGCATACGCTCGACTTTATGCAGGATTTCGCCTTCCTCCTGAACGACATCAAGAACAGGAATTTTATCGATCCACCCCAGGTCACAAGGCTGCCCTCCACCGTGCGGATAAAAGGCCGTCTCCTCCATGATCAGGTAGATTCCGTCCTCCCGTTCCAGTTTCCGTGTGATTCGTGTGTCCCACTCCCGGATATATGCGGATTCGTAATACAGCTTCTTCGTCATCTTCATTTCCTCACAGTTCCCTAAAATTCACTTCGTATTAGCTACTAGCCTTAATAATAGAATAACAAAAAAACATATAGGAGATGATGGATCTCGACCAGATTCATCTTCCATCATAAGTCACTCCCCGTTAGAACCAACCATAGTACGATGCCCACCAATGATACTGAAATGATTTTTTTCGGTTACTTCATTAAAGAAACCTTTAATCTCGATATGGGGATCTTGGGAAAACTTAAATATACATTATTTTGTACTATAATATGACTGGATTTGTTATGCAGTTTTAGTGTGAACTTGGTTCCATTTGATTCTTCTTTTTGTTCTTGTAGTAAATCTATATTCGCACGGTTCATGGATCACGACGAATTTACTTCGCTTTATAAAAATAGGGCCCGCACATGTCTTCATGCGTATTGACATACGTCCAAGTAAATTTTTTATTAAATACATAGATATCTTGTTGAGAATCAAAATCCTCTGCGACTATTGCATTTGCATTACTGTATTGAAGTACACGGGGAGAGTTTTGGTACATAACATATAATTCATCTTTAAATTTCAGCATTAAAAGCATTTCTTGCTTCATGTTGTTTCAGACAATCTTGTATTTCATAACTAAAAATATGCCACTTATATTGATCGTAATAAATGCTTTCTTTTATATCGTCACTAATGTTTAGTGCAAACGTCTTGTCCCATTTATTAATAATTTCAGTTGCTCCATCAAATAGATTTGAGATGATTACGCCTTTTCCAATTAATTTTTCTTTATATAAATATTCCTTTTGAACAAATTGAATAGACCAATATATTTTTTGCAATTCTTCTTCCGGTAAGCTATCTAGAATTAATTGAATCTTTTTTCTAATCAAATGTTCTCCTCCTCATTCCTATCATGGGTTCAACCTTTTCTATCCATTTATGCTCCTTATCCGCTAACAGGGTTTTCCATCCGAGTTCGATAACCGGTTTCAGGTTCTTTTCTTGATCATCAATATAAACAACCGTTTGGCCTGCTTCAAATTGTTTACCGACATGTTGATATATTTGTATATCTGGTTTTCTTAAACCTACTTGATTTGAGATCGTTATGCTCTTTGTATAGGGTTCTACTCTTTCTAAAATCGATTCCAACCATTCCTTACAATGGTTACTTAAAATATGGATATCTGCCATTTCACTCCACTCCGCCAAATAATTTAATCCAGGAAGCGGTTCCAGTGATTGAATTAATAACGCTCTGGCTCGCTCTTTGTTAATTTGGTTTATTCGCAGACTCATCCATTCCCAAAAATCATCTTCTTTGATCTTTCCAGTCCATAGATCTTTTCGAATCGCATCAAATTGTACTCGGATGTCCTGAAACGAGATTTCGCTACCCTTAGATAATTGGAGCCAAAACGTAGATGAGAAGTTACTGACTAATACACCAGCTAAATCTAATACCAGTTGTGGCTTTGCAGTCATTGAATCGTATCCTTTCTTTGTTACATATGGCCATTTATAAGATGGCTATACTAACGCCTCGACTTTCCTTTTCGTTCTCTCGCTCAGTAGTCGTCTTGACCTCAACTTCCTGGCCCAATAGGCCAAGTTCACTCTCCGATTAGAAAAAAAAGCAAGTCTAAAAAGACCTGCTATCTTTATTTTAGAGCCATTCCAAAAATTCAAGGCGATTTCCAAAAGGGTCGTTAAGATAGAAACGTTGTACGCCCTCATCAGACCGTGCATCATCATCAATCACTTGGATACTCTTTTGAAGTAAATATTCTCTCAATTAATCTATATTCTGGACATGAAATGCAGGATGAGCTTTTGTAGCGGGGACAAATTCCTTTTGAACTCCGATGTGTACTTGATGCGTTCCACACTGAAACCAAACCCCTCCACGTTTCCTTAGATTCTCAGGCTTTGGTATTTCGACCCAACCTAATATGCCAGCAAAAAAGCTTCGAGCTTCTGATTCGCAGCCTTCAGGAGCCGCTAATTGAACGTGGTCAATTCCAGAGAAATTGTATAACATACTTTCGCCCCCAATGTTTCATTGTGTGAAACCTAGTTTCAATTAGAATTTCCATTTTATGGTATACACGCTTGGGAAATCAATTGTTCTATTTAACTTTTATGGCAATTGAATTTCTTTTCTTATATTCGTAATGTAGGCGTATGCATCATTAATTTCAGTAATTCCTTCAACAACATTCTCCCTTAATTCCTCGATAAAAAATTCGAGCTCATTCTCTCGTAAATCGATATCCTCCAAATAATTCTCGTTATAATCCTTGATAAAATCCGATTGGTTCTTATAAAATTCAAAACGTTCTAGAACATAAATTTCCTTAAGGGTAATGAATAAAGCTAGAAAATCCCTAAGGTTTCTCGCAACCAAGTTTACCGCTTTGTCAAACATAGGTTGTATAAAAATAATCGGGGCCTCTTCTAGGTCTTTGAGAGATTGATTATACGTGTAAAAAGCGAAATGGTCCCCACCCACTCCAGTTCTGCCAAAAACTACAGCGTCTTCTGGTGTGCATTCATACCTGTCATCATCATTATTAAAGCTTATATAAAAGCCTATGTAATCATGGACAGTTTGCCCATGTAGTTGATGAAGTTCCTGATCCAATTGAACAAGCTTTTCTAATGTTTCTGGCCTTTTGTAATTTAACGGCATCTAAGGCTCCCCAGCTATATCAGATTTGTACAATCATTTATGGTTACTATTTTCAGGAATTTCATATAAAGTTCAGGTGATTCCTTCCATGTTTCATCCCATTGCTAACCGGGTAATAGAATTAAACATATTATTGCATAAGCAGTTATACGGTCCTATTCAAAAGGGAATCGTTGCTTGTTTACGTATTTTGCATATATCCATTTGGGCCGAGGGAAGCAGTGACACAATGACATTGCTGCTTGATTCGCGCAGGCATAACAGGGATTCATGTATGAGATCGCATATTTTCCCGAATACGCACAGGGGCATACAGGCTTGAAATACTTTTTCGGCTTCCCCCTTAGATCCTTCTCCACCCCATAATCATGCGCTTAATCCTATTCCATTTTGATTTCTTATAATGCTAACTAGCTTAGCTGTTTTCCATTTCTACATAACAAGGCTGAAGCCTTCTCATATCTCTGGCACTTCGCTATTCCCCTCAACCGTTTTTTGGGTTCCCGATGGATGATATGCCAAATGCTCCGCATAATATGGATACTGCTTGCAAAGGGGCGATTGGATGATAGTACTGGAGCATGTGAACAAGGTTTACGATAATGGCTTTCACGCGCTGAAAGACATTAATCTGGAATTCAAAAAAGGGGAAATTACCGTCCTGATCGGTCCGAGCGGCTGCGGCAAATCGACGACCATGAAGCTGATCAACGCACTCAATACGCCATCCTCGGGCAAAGTTCTGATTGACGGTAAGGATATCTCGAGATTGAATCCGGTTGAACTTCGACGCAATATCGGCTATGTCATTCAAAGCGTTGGTTTATTTCCGCATATGAATATCTCCAAGAACGCGGGCGTGGTTCCGCGTCTGAAGAAATGGGATAAAGACAAAACAGATCAAAAAGTAAATGAATTGTTGGACATGGTCGGACTGGACCACACCATATATGGTACGCGCTATCCATCTGAGCTTAGCGGCGGACAACAGCAGCGTGTAGGCGTAGTGCGCGCACTGGCAGCCGAACCCGATATTATCCTGATGGACGAGCCGTTCTCCGCACTGGATCCCATCAGCCGCGAGCAGCTTCAGGATGAGCTGATCCGACTTCAGCAGGAGCTCAATAAAACCATTATTTTTGTTACGCATGATATGGATGAAGCTATTAAAATTGCGGATACCATCGTTCTCATGAAAGATGGCGAAGTAATTCAAACAGGTAGACCGGACACCATTTTACGGCATCCCGCAAACGAATTTGTACGTGACTTTATCGGTTCAAAACGTCTGCAAAATGAAAATGAAAGCACCTATGAAATTCCGCTGGTGGATGAAGTGATGATTACGAATCCGGTCACGGCATTCCCGAGCCGGGGATTGGCTGAAGCCATCAAGATGATGGAAATGAAGCGGGTGGATTCGCTGCTGATCGTGGACCGTAATCGTCAGCTTCAAGGCGCGGTTTCGATCTACCGGGTGCTTGACCAATACGGCGAAGAAGGCAAAACCGTGGCAGACGTTATGCATCCGGTCCGTTTTTCCGTGGCTTCGGGAAGCACGCTTCCGCAGGCCATCGAGATCATGGACAGCCACCAGCTCAGCAACCTCCCGGTCGTAGACAGCAATAACCGGTTCCTCGGATTAATCACAAGAGGCAGTGTGGTTAAACATTTGGCCGAAGTCTATCCTACGATGGTTCCTCCGGTGCCGATCGGAGAGGATGAGTGATATGAACGCATTCTGGAGTTTTATTACGGATCGTTATCCGGATATCCTAAAGGCATTGCAGGAGCATCTGGTCCTCTCATTCTCAGCCGTGCTTTTGGGGACTATTGTTGCCGTACCGATCGGTATCCTGCTCGTATACAATCGGATAGGCTGGATGAACAGCATCGTTTTTTTCATTACGAACCTGTTTCAGACGGTTCCGAGCCTGGCGCTTCTGGCTATTCTGATTCCGCTGCTCGGCATCGGCATGAAACCGGCCATCCTTGCACTGTTTCTGTACTCCCTTATGCCCATCCTGCGGAATACTTATGACGGTTTTCACTCCGTGGATAAAGGCGTGCTCAATTCGGCCAGGGGGATGGGATACAGCACCGCCCAAACGATTTTGCGGATTCAGCTTCCCTTATCGCTTCCTTACATCATGTCCGGTGTCCGCATTACGACCGTATATATCATCAGTTGGGCAACACTGGCTTCCCTGATCGGTGCTGGCGGTTTAGGGCAGCTTATTGTATCTGGACTTGGTGTCAACAAGCCCGAGATGATCTTCGTCGGCGGCATTGGGGCTATTCTCTTGGCACTTGTAGCTGACGGATTGCTTGGGCTGCTTGAGGGCTGGCTAAGCAGATACTACCATCAGACCCAGACCCGGGACGCTGCAATATGAGTCACATCAGCCGTAATCAGCGAACCGGACGGAACAAGGAAGGCGTGATGAAACTGAAAAAGCTTAAATGGACTCCGTTGTTCATCTGCATGATAGCTTTTGCCGCTTTTACCTCCGCATGCGGAATTCAAAGCGAGATTACAATCGGGACGCAAACCTATACCGAAACCAAGATTATTGCCGAAATGTATAAAGCGCTCATTGAAGACCAAACCGATCTGAAGGTCGATATTATCCCGGATCTGGCATCAAGCTCATTGGTCATCAATGCGATGAAACGAAACGACGTTCAAATGGCGACACTATATACCGGTGAGATTTTCAACAACCATTTCCCGATCAGCGGTACCAAAGATCGCGATAAAGTCTTGAAGGAAGCGCAGGTTGGATTTCAGGAACACTTCGGGTTCACCTGGATGAACCCTCTGGGGTTTGAGAACACCTACGCGTTCACGGTAAGAAAGGATCTAGCCGAAGCCAACGGGTACACCAAAATCTCCGATGTCAAAAAAGATATGGGCACCATGAAGTTGGGGGTGGATACCACGTGGCTCGAGAGAAGCACGGATGGATATCCGGCATTCTCCAAAGCGTATGACATCAAATTCGGTCAGGTCTTTCCCATGGAAATTAGCTTGGTATACAGTGCGGTAGCCAATGAGCAGGTGGATATCGTGCTGGCCTACTCAACGGATTCCCGGCTGAAAGCCTACCAATTGCAGACGCTTCAGGATGACCAGCAATTCTTCCCTCCATATGATGCAAGTCCGGTATTGCGTTCGGACCTTTTGAAGAAGCATCCTGAAATTCAGGATACGATAGCGCCTTTAATCGGTCATCTGGATGCAGATACGATGATATCGCTTAATTATCAGGTGGACATTGAGAAGAAAAGCGAGCGAGAGGTCGCAATCGCGTATTTGAAAGAGCAGGGCCTCTTGAAAAGCTAAAGGAGGGTAATCATGGAAAGTGAACATTTAACATTCGCCGACTTTTTGTCGTATATATCGCGAAATCAGGGATTGCTCTGGGAGTATTTCATCCAGCATATTACGATGGTGGTTATCGGGCTGGGGCTGGCATTCATCGTCGGAGTGCCGCTTGGCATCCTCTGCTCTAAGAGCAAATGGGCAGCCAAAATCATTTTGTTTATCACCAACATCCTGCAGGTGGTACCGAGCTTGGCCATGCTCGTGGTGCTCATGTTATGGATGGGACTCGGGACGACAACGGTCATGGTGGGACTCTTCCTGTATTCCCTGAATCCAATCGCACGGAATACGTACGTTGGGTTAAAGCAGGTGGATCCCAGCTATCTGGAATCCGGAAAAGGAATCGGGATGAGTCCCTTCCAAATGCTCTTGAAAGTGCGTTTCCCGCTTGCGCTGACGTATATCATGTCGGGCCTGCGTATCGCGGCCGTCATCGCCATCGGTGTGGTAACGATCGCTCCCCTTGTCGGAGGAGGCGGGCTGGGACGGGAAATCTATGCCGGACTGAACAGCAATAACTCCCTCCGTATCTTTGCAGGTGCCATTCCTGCGGCCGTGCTGGCCATCGTTGCGGATCTTGTGCTTGGCATGCTCCAGCGTAAGATGGATCTAGCCAAACGAAAATCAGGTGCGGCTCCATCGCCGGCGAAAATGCAAAATATCAACTGATGCATGTAGAGTGTACATTTTAAAGGGCATCCCAAAAGATCTAAGATCTTACGGGATGCCCTTATTACTTATTTAGAAATTTCATATATATCCTTACAAGCTTACTTAATACCTCAATACTTTCCTCAACATTATGGGTCTCTAAACCATGATTTGCATTAGGAATTTCAATGACTTCTTTGACTTTGTTTATGTTAATTTGATTTGCAAGTTCCTTATTAAACACTTCATCCTTTGTTCCATAAACCACAAGTCCATTGAATTTGTTGATATAGTGAATGGTGTCTTTAATTGGTGTCAAAAATAAATGTTGGATTGAAATTTCGAGTTTTCCATGAACTTCTCCAGCAACGATTGTTCCTATGCTCTTACTAATAAAAACAACTTGTTTGTACTTGCCAATGATTCGTTGAACCGATTCGTGGCTATCTTCAATTACTCTTTGCAGTTCATTAACGTCCAAATCCGTTCTCGCAGCTTGATATCCGTATTCCAAGACCAGTAAGTCAAAACCACTTTGAAGTGCGGAGGTTCCAGCAAAATGCAGAATTGGTTTATCGCAAGGATAGTTTTTTCCGGGAAACAGAACAACCAACTTGCTGTTTTCCTCATAAAGCTGAATATATTTTTGCTTCATTTCAGTTTTCCAATACGAGGGCACCGTTAAAATCTCTAATTTCATATCTCCCATCCTTTGTTTCAAATGATTCCTCTTGTGAACCGTGGGTGTGAGCCTGCAGAGTAGCTACTTTGTTATAGAATCTCAGTGCCTTCTATATACGCCCATATTCTAATTTCTTCTGATGTGGGTGATTTACTTCCATGATACTCCCATCATATGCGCATTACTGAAGTTCGTAAATACTTGATCCATTGAGAATTATTTTTCTGAAGATGGAGTAGCTGGATCGAATAGAAATAGCTGTATCCGAGGGGAATTCTCATATTATCTACTACTTGTTCCAATCATTACTTATGAAGAATTCAACCTTATTAAACAGCAAAAACTGATCTGGATACGGCCCAATGTCTGTAAGGTAGCTCACTCTCTTTTTCTGATCAGCACGTTAATTGAGCTATGCTGTCCAATTGTTTAATGAGGTTGCCCGATCTATTCCGCGGCAACCTCGTGATGTTTTGATGAAACTAATGTTTCTCGTTAGAGCAAAAAATCACATTATTGTCATTACCATTCCCCACGGTACTAAAAGTTGCTTGTACCGGCAAGCTGCATTTGAATACGCATCAAGAGATGGCCCTGACGCCGTAATTTATCAACCGTAAATGATAATTCACTTAATTCGAATTGCTATAATCTCCCTTGGCAAGCAGGTTAACGGCCGTTCCAACCCACCGGTGCTTTGCGCTTATGGAACTCAGCTATTAACATGAACATTTCCTCCAAGAAATTCATGGCTATATATATCGGAGACTTTTTCCAGCACACGCTGCGCATGTTCTGTAAATTTCAAGTCCGCAATCCGATCTTTGAACAGAAACACGCCGGTCTCATTGCTGTTTTTGCCCAGAGCTCCCTCATATAACAGGTTGGCTCCATGTGTAGGCGGAGAGGAAAAAAACTTCATAAACAGTTCAAACCCTGCGGTCAGTCCGGAATCCTTTCCTTTCCTTAGCGTGTTGTTAATGCCGGGGTCAACGCTGCGAATCTTGATGCCTTCCTTTGCAAGCAGCGGTGCGACGGCTTGGGTCCACAACGAAAGAGCCAGCTTTGAAGTCGCATAGGGTCCATACATTTTGCGGAAGGTTTTGGGATGCTCCAATTTTTCGATCGTAAACTCCTTCGTAAATCTAAACACCTGCGACGAAGTGTTTATCACTGTTTTTAAGCTGCCGTTCTTCAACAGCTCCTTCAATTCCAACAGAATTATAAAAGGAACGACCGTCAACAATTCATAATGCAATTCGCGGCCTTGTTTCGAATAGCGCAGCTCACTTAAGCCTCCTCCGGCGTTGTTAAACAAAATATCGATCCGCTGTTCCTTGCTTTTTATTTCTTCCAAAGCGTGTCTCAAGCTGCCATAATCAGTGAGATCCTTCACTTTATAGGCGCGGAGACGTCCGTCCTTGAGATGATTTTGGAGGAATCTATCGTCCGCCGGAAAATCCGAACGGTTCAAAGTAATCACCTGCCAGTTCTCCGACAGCATTTTCCGGGTCAATGCCAACCCGATCCCGTTACTTGCGCCTGTAATCACTGCAATATGTTCTCGTTGATTCTTACTCAATGCATATCCTCCTTCATTTAGAATTTTATCGGTTATATGTGCTCATCAGTCGGAGTCGGGCAGGAGGATCAGTTTGCCGTGGGCACCCCCGCTCCGGCTGATTTCGACAGCTGAACGCCATTCGTCGAGTTCGAAAGTCTTCGCGACCGGAATAGTGAACTTGCCGTCCGCTGCGTACCCAGCAAAGTCGCCGACAACGTCATAACGTGCGGTATGCAGTTCTCCATAGCTTGTGCGAACGCCAAGTTCAGCGGCTGCGCCGAAATCGCTGACGGTTAGGACATGCTGGGGATGCCCGTTGACGATTTGGACCAGATCTTTCAATGAACCGCTGATTGGCGCGGTATCCAGGGCGAGATCAACCGGCTGCTTTGCCAGTTCGGTCACTCGTTCGACCATTCCATCACCGTACGAGGTCACCAACGCCCCCATTGAGCGGAGCTTGTCGGCGTAGGTGGGACCAGCGGTTGCGATCACGCGGGCACCGCGCATGAGGGCAATTTGAACGGCGGCGAACCCTACCGTGGTGCCGGCTCCGTGCACGAGTACGATCTGACCCGATTTCACCCCAAGAGTATCAATGCCTCGGTAAGCGGTTTCGACTGCCATTGGCAACGCTGCAGCTTGAACAAAGTCGAGTCCGGCCGGCATGCGGAACCAGTAGTACATAACAGCTCGGTCGGACGCACCAGCGCTCGATCCATTCATGAAATCTGCGGCACCCAGAACGGAATCGCCGATGGCAACATCGGTTACGCCCTCTCCGATTGCGTCTACAATACCTGCCACGTCCAACCCGATTCCGCGAGGCAAGGGCAGTTGACCGGCAAAGTGGCCTTGGCACGTCACCCAGTCAACCGGATTTAAGCCGCAAGCGCGTACTCTCACGCGAATGCGTCCCGGCCCTGGCTCTGGGATCGCCACCTCCTCCAAGCACAAGACATCAGTTGGTTCCCCGTATTCGTGGAACCGGATTGTCCGCATGGTATTCTCCATTGTGATGCCCCCTCTATTTTGCTCTGATAAAAATCATGTTCTCTGTAATTTCGAACGGTCTTCCAAGGAAAACAACGAAATCCTAAACTATAAGTTCACTAGAAGGCAGGGTGTCATGAGGTGAAGCTATGCCCCCTGCCCTCGCTTTAAGAGTCAGGTGTGCGAACGGAGGAGCTTAGATCTGGGAGCCGCCTCCATCGACAGGGAACTCAGCCCCGGTGGTATAGGTGGCCTCAAATGCTAGGAAGGCAACAGCCTTGGCTACCTCAACTGGATCGCCTAAACGCAGCATTGGGATCTGCTGTCTCATCTGTGCCTTTGTCTGCTCGGCAGCTTCTACCGGCATTGACTTTTCCATGATACCTGTGTCAATGACGCCGGGGCTGACTGCGTTGACGCGAATATTTCGAGGTAATAACTCGCGCGCCAGACCTCGAGTCATGGAGCGCAGCGCCGACTTACTAGCTGCGTAAGCACTGAGCATTGGGAGACCTACTACGTTCACGATTGAGGTCGTAAGGACTACCCCGCTACCTGAGCCTAGCAACGGAGCGAGTTTCTGCACGGTAAAGTACGGTCCTTTGGCATTGATTGTAAGTATCTCGTCGTATTTTTCTTCGGTCATTGCCTCGAAAGGGACAAACCCCGTGACACCAGCGTTAACGAACAGGGCATCTATTGTTCCAAATTCAGCCTTCACTCGATCGGCTAACGCAGCGATATCCTTCAATGAGGCGGCATCGCTTAAGACCGCGATTGCGTTGTTGCCGAGTTGTTCACGAGCCGCATCCAGCGTCGCCTGAGTACGTCCAGTAATCAGAACGCGTGCGCCTTCATCCGCTAGCAACTTCGCCGTCGCAAGGCCGATTCCGCTGCTACCTCCCGTGATCACGACCTTTTTGTCAGAGAATTTGCCTTTACTGAATGGTTCCATTTGAATCGTCCTCCCTTTGTATAATCCGTAATCGGATGATTAGGTACAGGACCGATTATATAGCAATGGATTTAATAAGTAAACTAATTTTGTTAATTTTGTTCATTTAATTAATTTAATACATGATAGGCAGCAAATTTGTTATAATATGTTCGAGAGGCATTAAAGGGAGGCACTTATCCGTGAGAAAAGCCGTGAGTGTAGAGACATATGTAGAAAAAATAAAACCCGTTATAAGAAAAACAAAATTCAGTCAACTGAAAGTCGACGATCTCGCAAAATATATGGATATCAGCAAAGTGACACTATATAAGCATTTTTCCTCCAAAGACGACATCATCGAACAAGTCGTTGATTATTACATTGATTATTCGAAGAAGGCTGACACCGTTGTCAAAGACGATTCCGTCTCTTTTTTGGATCGTTTTCAATTAACATTTTTACAATCTTTGATGTGTGCCGCGTATATCTCTGATTTGTTCTTGCAAGACCTGAAGGAATTTTATCCGCACCATTTTGAGAATCTGTCTGTTGCCCTACAAAATCGGAATAAAAGCTTACAAACTTTTTTTGAATCCGGTATGGAGCAACAGATTTTCAACAGATTGAATGCCGTGATGTTTATGGTTCAAGATGACGCTGTGCTGCGACGCTTTATCGAGCCGTCATTTTCGATTCAGTATGATATCACCTTGAAACAAGCGATAATGGATTTCTACTACATGAAGCAGTATCAATTGCTAAAACCTGAATATCTGAAGATCATAGACAATTCCAATATTGAAATGAAGATCGTTCATATTTTGCAAGGCATTTCATAAGTGAAACGAGTCCATATCCGATTCCGTTGTGGACTACATTACTGCAACGGAAACGGCAGCCGATCATCTTGCCGGCTGCCGTATGTTTCCGAACTATCATCCCCGTTAACTTAATGAGTTAGCACATAACTTCAACAGAATTTGTACTTCGTACTTTCGGAGCTGGACCGGCCAATCCCCACCGCGTTCCATGCCTGAGCACCCGTGGGAGCGGGGTCGGAAGCGTACGACTCTCTTCAGCGCAATTATTCGTCGTTCCCTAGAATCATTTGGTCCAGCGGCGTGCCGGCAAGCACCATTGGGTATACGTTCTCATTGGTCGGGATGACGAACTCGACGAGCACAGGTCCTGTCGTCTGCAGCGCCTCAAGCCAGACCTTGGAGGCTTCAGCCTTGTTCGTTGCTCTTAATCCCTTGATTCCGTATGCTTCCGCAAGCTTGACGAAGTCCGGACTGCCGGAAAGATCAATCTGGCTGTAGCGTCGTTCGTACATCAATTCCTGCTGCTGCTTAACCATGCCGAGCACCTGGTTGTTCAAGACCACGATCTTGACCGGAATCTGATGAATCGCGCAGATCGCCATCTCCTGCGCGCACATCTGCATGCCCCCGTCGCCGTTGATCGAGACGACGAGACGATCTGGATTTCCGACTTTAGCACCGATCGCAGCCGGGAAGCCAAAGCCCATCGTGCCAAGACCTCCCGACGTGATGAGTGAGCGAGGATGCTTAAAGCGGTAAAACTGCGCGGTCCACATTTGGTGCTGGCCTACATCGGTGGTGATGATCGCATCTCCTTGCGTCGTCTCGCTAATCATCTCGAGCACATATTGCGGTTTAATGACAGTATCCGAATCGGTATACCGAAGCGGATGCTGCACCTTATACTCTTGAAGCTGCTCGATCCAGGTATCTGTCTGAGCTGCTTGCACTTGCGTGTTCGCATAAACCAGCACGTTTTTAATATCGCCGATGCACGCGAGATCTGTCTTGACGTTCTTGCCGATTTCCGCAGGATCGATATCGATATGGGCGATACGTTTGGCCTGAGGCGCAAACCCGTCCAGTTTCATCGTAACCCGGTCATCGAAACGCGAGCCGATCGAAATAATGAGATCCGCATTCTGCACTGCCATGTTCGCCGCATATGCGCCATGATGTCCGAGCATGCCCAGCCACATCTCGTCATCGCTCGGAAACCCGCCGAGGCCGAGCAGAGTCGTCGCGACCGGAATCCGCGTAGTGTGGACGAATTTGATCAGCTCCTGGGAGGAGTTCGAATAGACAACGCCGCCGCCTGCGATAATAACCGGCTTGCGTGCTTCTGCAATCGCCTGAAGCAGCGCATCTATTTCTGACGGATTCGGCTCCGGGGCTCCATGGTATCCGCGCAACGGAACCGTGTCCGCTGGACAATATGCCATCCGCTGGTTGGTCACGTCTTTTGGAATATCGATCAAGACAGGACCTTTGCGGCCCGTATTTGCAATGTAGAACGCTTCATGAATGATGCGAGGAAGGTCGTGTACATCGCGAACCATGTAGCTGTGCTTCGTAATCGGCATCGTGATACTAATAATGTCCGCTTCCTGAAAAGCATCCGTGCCCATGACAGTCGTAGATACGTTCCCCGTTATGACCACCAGCGGCACCGAATCCATATAGGCGGTTGCGATGCCGGTCACCAGATTTGTTGCTCCTGGACCGGATGTCGCGATACATACCCCAACCTTCCCCGTCGACCTAGCATAGCCGTCCGCCGCGTGAATCGCACCTTGTTCGTGCCGGGTCAAGATATGCTTGAAGTCAGGCTGATGTACCATCGCGTCGTAAATGTAGAGCACATTTCCTCCCGGATAGCCGAATACGCACTCTACGCCCTCCTGCAGCAAGCCGCGTAAGAGTACCTCCGAACCGGTGATATATTCCTCTGATGACGTCATTGTTTCATTTGTTATTCCTAATTGCTGTTCCATTGGGCAGCCTCCTTAGTTTAAAATAAAATCCCCTCTCCTCCTAAGCAAGCTGACAGCAGTCAGCTCATACAGGGACGAAAGGGGATTTTTTCGCGGTACCACCCAAGTTTGCTGCTACCCTCGCGAATGCAGCCTCATGAGGTAAGGCCGATGCCTTACCTGCGGCGCGTTAACGAGCACCATTTCGGTTAAGCCTACTTTCGGGCATGGCATGAGACCAGCCGCTTTCGGTTAACAGCTCCGAGACGACACCATACAAGGGGTTAAGGCAAAGGTTTCAGCGTTTCCTCTGCTCTCTGGGCATAAGCGCCATTGTCGGCTTTCTCTTCATCGCCTGCTGGTATGAAATAAATAACCCCTTCCATCCCAAGGCTCATAGCAGCTGCTAGAAGCCTTGGGACGAAAGGGGAATCGCGGTACCACCCAAGTTTACTGCAACCTCGCAATTGCAGTCTCATGAGGTAAAGCGATGCTTTACCTGCAGCATGTTAACGGATGCCAGGCCGGTTGATCCTACTTGCGGGCTTGAAATAACGCCTTCAACGTTCAGTCAACAGCTCCGAGACGACACTATACATGCGTTACGACGGAGGTTTCAGCAATCCCTCTGCTCTCTGGACATAAACGCTATTGCATAGCCTTCTCTTCTTCGCTATATTTGGATTTTTCTGATAATAGCACAGACTCGTTTTTTTTTCAAACCGAATGATTTATCTCACCTCAAAGCGAGGCAACAGCAACTAGATCAAGTTATCCTGCCCATAAGCAGTGCGAGGTCGCCGATCGATCCACTGTAACCTCGTCGTGTTGTATTTATTGAGTTCTTGTACCCGTTAAGTTTAACCCATTTCTGATTGCCTTCCTTTACTAAACTCTTGGAGAAGATTCAAGCTGCTCTGAATGCTGGCTCTGATAATCAATTAACAGTTGCTGCATCTTATCCACCGTGCCGTCTGGATGAGGAACATGAATGGAAACGGTCAAATTAGAATCGTTCAAGTAATGAAACGAAACAAGATCAAAATTCAAGATCCCGAGATTCGGACAATGCAGCGTCTTAGGAGCATCCATAGCATCGAGAACCTCGTGGGAATCCCAAAATTCCCGTAACTCCCTGCTAGCCTGTGAAAGCGCCTCGAAATGCTCGGACCACCAAGGATCGTCGACATGACGAGCATACCCCGCATGGAAATTGACAACGATTCGCCGAGCATGCAGTTCCCATTGCTCTCCCTTTGCATAGCGGAAACGGGGAGAAGTAAACGTCATCCAGACCAAATTCCGCTCCCTATCCGACATAACCGCGAGATTCCCATTTAATGCGCAGTAGGCCATTCCAGGCAATGATGTTCATGCGCGCATCCATGACATTCGCAGGGGAAAGGTTCTGGCTATCCAAAAAACGTTTACGGCAAGGTCTGTAGATGATTGAACAAGCGTCGTCCTTTATGTCAATGGAATCAAGTTCTTATCCTCAGGTTGGGATAAAACTTGATTCCTTAAATCCCTCTTCCAATTCTGCAGAACGCACCATCACAGCCTTGGTCCAGGCGCTTTACCACTATTTGTGGTACGGTTCAACTTAACGCACCCGGCCCAGAAGCTATAATCAAGCAAACATGCACAGCAGGCCACCGAAGAAATCGGTGACCTGATCTGATATTATTTGTTCAACTTATATAGAAGCCTGGTTTTCAAACTTCCGCATTCCCGGTTACGCCCGCAGCTGCAGATCGGCGACGCATGGATAATGAAATAATAGCCGGGATGAGTCCAATGGCAACGAAAGCTCCACCAAGCAAACCAACGGATGCTAGCGAGATGCTTTCTACAACGATGCCTCCGATTACAGCCCCTACAGCCATGCCCAACTGCACAATAGAATTATTCAAACTCAGTATAATCCCCGAAGCCTGAGGAGCCATGCCGATTATATAAACTTGTTGAACCGGCCCCGTCGACCAGGCGAAAAAGGACCATAACATAAGCAAAGGCAACACGATCATGGACGAATGGGAGAACACCGTCAGTAACAATAATATTCCCGAGTGAAAGAGCAAGCCTCCAATCATCGTACGGGGGATACCCCATTTATCTACACCGTAACCGCCAACTTGGGACCCTACGAGACTGGCCAGCCCAAACGCAAACAACCCGATGTTTACCATCCCTTCGCTCATCCCCGTAATGTCCAGAAGAAACGGCGTTATATAGGTGTACAGCATCGTGTAGCCCAATATCCAGAAAAAACTGATGGAAAGCGCGACAGTGATTCGGGGGCTTTTTAATAAGGCAAGCTGTTCCCGAATAGGAACGGGAGCCTCTCCTTCCGATCTCGGAATCGCCAGCAAAAGGACCAACATCGCGATCAAGCTCAGGGCTCCGACTCCCGTGAAGATGATTTTCCAATCATGTGAGCCCGCAATGATTCTCCCAAGCGGAACCCCTAGAATAAGTGCGAGATTAAAGCCCACTAGAACCGTGGCGATTGCGCTGCCCTGTTTTCCTGGATGAGATAGCTTAGCGGCAACCGTCAGGGCGACGACCATAAATACCCCCGTGCTGATCGCCAAGATAATTCTTGCTCCAAGCAGCATGCCGTAGCCTGTAGTTGTGACCGTGATCAAGTTCCCTACGAAAAATAATCCCAAAGCCGACAGCATAAGCTTTCTTCGATCCATTTTTGCCGTGAGCGCAATTAGGATCGGGGTGCCGATGGCATAAGCAAGCGAGTAGACCGTAATCAACTGCCCGGCCGCCGCTACCGACACTCCAATATCACTTGCAAGCATATCCAATATGCCGGTAATCACGAATTCCGAAGTTCCGACTAAAAAGCTGACAATGGCTAAAATATAAATTTTCCATGAATTTCTCATCTATTTCTCCTCTTTTCATTTCAACAGATCTAAATCTATAGAATTCATATTTAAAAAAATGCTCAATTCGCCGACTTCACTTCTCGGCCCAATCAAGCCTCCTCGTTCCAAGCGTTTTCGTGGTCTGCTTTAAGCGTTATGGCCAGATGTCTGACGTGCCAGCTCCTTACGGACAATCGGCGCTACTTTGGTCCCTAGAAGCTCAATCGTCTGCAGCAAATCGCGATGCGGCAACGAACTGAAATCGTTGTACATCATGAAGCGAGTCAAGCCAAGATTCTTATGCAGCAGCACGATTTTTTCTGCGACGTATTCGGGATCACCGACGTATAGAGCGCCATGAAGGTTGCGGGCTGAATCGTACGAGTCGCGTGTATAGGTAGACCAGCCTCGTTCCCGTCCAATGTGGTTCATTTGGCCAGCCATGACAGGGTAATACTGCTTAGCTGCCTCTTGTGCCGTATTCGAAATAAAGCCATGCGAATGTGTAGCAATTTGCAGCTTATTCGGATCGTGACCAGCTTTCACGGCGGCTTCTTTATAAAGCTCCACTAAGGGTGCGAATCTTTGCGGCTCCCCTCCCAGGATTGAGAAGGCAATAGGAAGTCCCAGCAAGCCGGCCCGAACAGCTGATTCCGGATTGCCGCCCGTACCGATCCAGACAGGCAAAGGCTCCTGCTGTGCACGAGGATAGACGCCCATGTTGTCAATCGCCGGGCGATGACCGCCACGCCAGGTCACCTTTTCGGAAGCGCGAATCTTCAACAGCAGTTCCAGTTTCTCTTCATACAATTCCTCGTAATCTTTCAGGTCATAGCCGAATAGCGGGAACGATTCTATGAACGACCCCCGTCCGGCCATGATCTCCGCTCGCCCGTTCGACAGACCGTCCAACGTTGCAAAGTCCTGATATATCCGCACCGGATCGTCCGAAGATAGCACCGTCACTGCGCTCGAAAGCCGGATCCGCTTCGTTGCAGCTGCAGCTGCGGCCAGAATGACAGCTGGCGAGGAGCTTGTGTATTCGATGCGATGATGCTCGCCGATGGCATAGACGTCAAGGCCGACCTGATCTGCCAATTGGATTTCTTCGATCGCCTGGCGCAGCCTCTGGGCATGCGAGACACCGCCATTTCCGGGATTTGCATGAAGGAAGGTGCTCATTCCAATCTCCATCGTATTCGTTTGACCGCTCATAGTTATTCTCTCCTTCTTAATATGGAATAGGGGGATTAGTAAAAAACTGTTGAATAATCATTCCAAATCGACTCGTTCGCTAAAATCCATTTAAGTATAAGTCCCAATCAATTCTATAGTTCTAAACTTATAGAATTGATATCCGAAAAAATTACGCCAACAAAAAGGGCGCAAATTTTTCCGCTATTTCTCGATTGACGTTATAGTGAATAAACGATCCATTCTTGCGAGAATCAATCAAGCCAGAGTCCGTCAATTGCTTTAAATGATGCGATAGCGTTGAGCCTGCAACCGATTCAAGCCTTTCACCGACGGCGGTGAAGCATAAATTGCTTTCTTTCGCGAGCAGTAAAGCGATTTTCAACCGGGTTGGTTCCCCCAAAGCTTTATACACTTTAACCGCTTGCCCGATATCTTCTTGATTTTCTCCCACTGTTTCCACCTCCCCGCGCATCTTCTGCAGTTCTATAACTATCGAAATAAATATTAACACCATGTCGTTCAAATGTAAAGGGCAGAGCTGAGCCCTGCTCCTTCTACCCTCGCTAATTTTATTCCTCGACGGAGATGCCGGCTGCTCTTAAATGCCCGTAGGCAACGATTCTACTAAACTGAGATGAAACTTCATCTGCAGGAAGAGGTTTATCGTTTTTAATCCACCAAATTACAATCCCCATGAATGACGATCCGAGGTATTCGATCAGCAATTCCTTGGATATCGCTAATGGGGAGTTTCCCTGAGCAGGTTTCCACCCCTCAATTAATTTATCTTTAATGATATTTTCCATTTTCGCTTGAAACGCATAGATTCTATTCTCATCTATTAACATGGAATGATAAAAGGTCAAATTTAGAGAAATATGCTCCAGTACAGTTTGCATGACTGTCTCGAGTAGAGAAATACTGAAAGGATTCATGCTGATCGGACAAAGAACGACCGCATCCTTTAATTCGCTCAACAATTCATTCATACATGTATCTAGTAAATCAGGCTTGTTTTGATAGTGGAGATAAAATGTGTTTCGATTGATCATAGCCCGATCGGCAATATCCTGGATCGTTATGGATTCATATCCCTTTTCCTGAATAAGCTCATAAAACGCCTTTCGAATCGATTGTTTCGTGCGCAGTATTCTTAGGTCGGTTTTCTTGTTCATTGTTTTCGTTCCCCCTACATTTATTTAGATCGTTAAGCGACAAAGTTTTATGAGTTGTCTGTTATCCATCTAAACTAAAAATATTGAATATTGAGCGTTATATTAGCCTCTATTATAATGAGCAATAGATAAATAAACAACGTATTGTTCATTATTTATCTAGTGACTAAATAACTCTAAGGAAAATTTTCCAATGACATTCAACCATCAACATGAGCTCGTTCGCAAGGCAGTCGCCATACTGGAAAGTTTTGAGAGCGGCAATCCCGAAGCGATTACGGCTTACGTTCATCCAGATCAATATATTCAGCATAACCAGGCCTTACTCGATGGTCGTGAAACCATGCTTGGTGCTCTAGATCATTTAAAGGAAATTGGTACAAAGGTAAGCATTAAGCGGGCTTTAGTTGACGGAAATTATGTGGCACTTCATTCTGTATATCATTTTCACGGCCCTAAAATCGTATTTGATATCTTCCGTTTTGAGAATGGACTAATCGTTGAGCACTGGGATAATTTGCAAGGGATGGTGGAGAAGACACCAAGCAATCATACAATGATTGACGGACCGGTTACGATTAAGGATATCGACAAAACGGATGCCAACAAGGCATTTGTCAGAAGCTATGTTGAGAACATCTTGCTCGGAAAGAACCCTGACCTGCTTGCCTCTTACTTTGATGGAGATCACTACATTCAGCATAGTCCGCATATTGCAGACGGCCTTTCTGGTCTTCACGCTGCATTGCAGGCACTGAAGGAGAAAAATGTTGAGTTTCAATATACTTATGTCCATCAAGTTATCGGTCAAGGCGATTTTGTTCTTACAATGAGTGAAGGTCTGTTTGATGGTCAGCATACCGCTTTCTACGATTTGTTCCGCGTAGAGGATGAAAAGATCGCTGAGCATTGGGACGTAATCGAGGCCATCTTGCCGGCAGAAAAACGAAAAAATTCGAACAGTAGATTTTGAAGTTTGTGTAGCTGAATCGCAAGAAAGACATCGCCGAAATTTAAGTGCGGTGATGTCTTTCGATTTTACGAATATACTTGAGTGATCATTTTTTTAATGAAATGGATACAGAAGCGTTGCTGCAGCAACGCTATTTTTGTTCATTGCCATGAAGTGACCGTGTGATGCAGCCATATTATATGGTGGTCCTTTCACAATGAACATTGCCGTTAATAATCAACCATATGTTCATTATAAAGAGACAAGGAGTAGTGGATCATGAAAATGCTGACACAAAAAATGATGTGGCTGGGAATGGTGGTCGTCCTGATCGTATTGACCGTATTCGGGGTAGCGATGATGGGATCGATGCTTGGATCGAAGCCAAAGGAGGTCCCGGTGGCCCTCGTTATCCTTGACCAGCCGGCGGAGCTGCCGACTGGAGGAACGTTTGGAGTAGGGGAAATGATCCGGGAAAAGTTGCTGTCGAGCCCGGCAATGCCGTTCGTCTGGCATGTCGTGAATTCAGAGGAAAAGGCTCGGGAAGGACTGGATAAACGCGAATATTACGGAGCGATGGTGATTCCGGCGGATCTGAGCAGCGGTTTACTCTCGTTAGCAACTCACTCGCCGATTCACCCTAATGTGAGAATCATCTCCAACGAGGGTATGAACACCCAAGCCTCGATGGTTGTAGGACAGGCAATGGGACAAGCGATGAAAATGATCAACGGGGAACTGTTGCAGCAGCTGCTTGGGCAGATTGGACAGCAAACGGAACAAATTCCGGTTGAGACGGCTAAAGCTTTAATGACGCCGGTGAACGTTCAGGAGGAAGTCGTGCATCCACCGGGAGTGAATAATGCGGCGGGGAATGCGCCGGGTTTGTTGACCCAGATTATATGGATCGGCAGTCTGGTGACCGGGATAGTTTTGTTCCTAGCTAGCCAGAAGGCGGTTGCCGCGGGTTCAAGGAGATGGACAGTCAGCGCGCTGCAAGCTATCGGGGGGCTTGCGATCGTCGGCATAGCCTCGTGCTTCACCATATGGATGGCTTCGTCGTGGTACGGTATGGAACTGGCGAACGCGGGAGAGACGTGGTTGTTCTTATGGTTGGCTGGATCGGCGTTCTTCTTGTTGCAATCTTCCTTGCTGAATTGGATCGGATTCCGGGCAATACCGCTTCTCGTACTGCTGATGTTTTTCTCCATGCCGCTGCTGAACATGGCTCCGGAGTTCTTGTCGCAGACGACGCGAGATTGGATCTATTCGTGGACGCCACTGCGGTTCGCGGCAGGAGGACTACGGGAAGTAATGTACTTCGGCGGACTGGACGCAGCTCACTCAAACGCCTTGATTTTGTGGGGCGTCGCCGGTGGATTTTTGGTCTTGCTGCTCACTTCCGAATTTAGGGCCGGTCGAGCGACAGATGCCGCTCCTACTTCTGTTACAGGCGATTAAAGTAAAGTAACAACAACCAACGTTGCGTTGTCGGTATTTGGTTGGATCGTGTGGTTAATATCTTCTACGTTAAAGAGCCTCTCGGTTTGATGGCCCGCAGGCTCTTTAGTATTGTCATAGTCATATTATTTTGGATTATCTTCTATAAGTAAGTTCCTCGTTAAATTATTATTTCCTAAAGTAAATAGCAATAAAAGTTAGCTTCTTTTGTCTTTGGGCGGATACCCTACCTTGAAGAGACATGTGCTTTTTAGATAGTAACCGCCATTCATACAAATCTTGTTCTCTGTATGCGATTCAATGATGCCTGTTTCCTGGAGTGAGCCTCTTCATATATATACTTCTATTGGTAAAGCAAAGTAAATAGCGTTGTCGAAGTCTACTGGATTAATAAGTATATCATCCTGTTTTAACATCTTATATAAGCCCCCTCATCGAATATGCCCGGATTTCGGTGGTCGAAACATAAAGTCCTAGTGAATTAAATTGTTCTTCTGTTTAAATAAATTCTTCATCTCTAGTGACTCATCTGCCGCTAAATAATAATCTAATTCCATAAAAGTACAGATTATCTTTCCAATATCATACATTTTTATAACTGATTTATTAACATATTAATGCAATGATGGTCAATAGATTCATAACAGTTTCGTTGTTAAGTTGTTAAAATGAAGCAATAAAAAAGGATTTCCCAAATGAATGGGAAATCCTTATAAACCAGCTGGTTAATTTTTGCATACTAGAAAGGCAAACCATCATCCGAAATATCAATTGGTGTTCCTTCATCGGAAAAAGGATCTCGGTTATTACTTCCTGAATTAATAACGCTACTACTACCGCTTCCACCATAACGCCCTTCCGGGGGACCTATTTTCCTAATTACGAACTTGAATTCTTCCCTCAACAGCAGTTAAGCGACCTTTTCTTAAATAATTAGCGCAGGTTTCAGCGAGTTGTCCCCATGTTACAACTGGAATGAAGTCAGCTTCTCGTTCTCCTGCATTATTTGAAAAAGGACGGTCAACTCGAGCGTAAACTGAGTTACCGCTACAACAACACACACACACCAAATCGGTATCAGACAGAACGGCTCCTTACGAACACTTGCTATACCCGCAGTTCCCGCAAGTCTTACATCCCTCGATGTTAATCAGAGACGCCCCGCCGCAGGATGGGCACAGATCCAGCGACATGGAGCTGCCGCCTGCGTGCGAGCCATGTCCGCCATATCCCGCAGCTACGGTCTCACTCCCGACATCTGCATCAGCAGGCGCCATCGTGGCTGCAACCGGTGCCGGATCATGGTCATGATCCGTCCCAGCGTTGTTCGCTACATGCGTCTCAAGCGCCTTAGCCACGGCGTCGGCGATGGATTCCACGCGGTTCGCGCCGAAGCCGATCGCGCCGGTGCCGCCGATGCCCTTGAGGTGCTTGATCAGCAGCTCCACCTTATTACCGTGGTCCCCGTAACGAAGGAACAAGGAGCAGACGCGGCCCAAGGCTTCCGCCATTGCGAACACATCCGAACCGGCTTTGCCGACGTTCAGGAAGATTTCGCTTGGGATACCGTCCAGATCGTTGATGGTAATGTACGCCATGCCGAACGGCGTGTTCATTTTATAGGTTGCGCCGCGCAGCACTTGCGGACGCTTCTTGTATTGTTTATCCAGCCCGCTCTTGCTCGCTGAGGCTGTCTCTGCCACGCTTGCAGCCGCCGGCTCCACGTTCGTCGCATCCTCTGCGGCTTGACCTACTGCGCTTTGCTCAAGCGCTGTTTCCGCAGTAGAAGCTGTGGTCGCTTCGGCTGCCTTATCTTCTTTTTTCTCCGTCTGCAGCACCTGCACGTCGCGGCTGCCGTCGCGGTAGATCGTTACGCCCTTGCATCCCAGATCGAATGCCAGCTCATACAGTCGTTTTGTATCTTCAACCGTAAAGTCCGACGGACAGTTGGCCGTCTTCGAGATCGAGCTGTCCACCCAGCGCTGAATGGCCGCCTGCACCCGGATGTGATCCTCGGCGGAGAGACTCATCGCCGTGACGTAATAATCCGGAAGCTCTTCGCCCGGATGGCTGTCCAGCCAATCCTGAGCAATCGGCACAAACTGCTCGTCGAAGCCGAGTCGGCTCTGACGGAAGTATTTGAAAGCGAAGTACGGCTCGATGCCTGTCGACGTTCCAACCATCGTGCCGGTGCTGCCCGTTGGCGCTTGGGTAATGACGGTAACGTTCCGTGCACCTTTTTCACGCACCGCTTCGGCAACTTCCGGATACACCTCGGCCATATTTTTCATGAAGCCGCTTTGCAGGTACAGTTCGGCATCGAATGCCTGGAACGATCCCTTCTCTTCGGCAATATCGGCAGAAGCGAGGTACGCTTCGCGGGCGATAAAGCCATACAGCTTATCCAGGAACTCCAGCGATTCCGGGCTGCCGTAACGGATGTTCAGCTTGATCATCAGCTCCGCCAGACCCATCGTTCCGAGACCCACGCGGCGCTCTTTTTTCTGGTTCAATTCGTTTTCTTCGAAATGGTACGGCGTCCGGTCAATGACATTATCCAGGAAACGCACGGAGTACCGTGTCGTTGTAGCCAGCTCATCCCAGGCAACGTCATGGTTCGCTTCATCATAGAACTTCGACAGATTCATCGCGGACAGGTTGCATACGCCCCAGCCCGGAAGTCCCTGCTCGCCGCAAGGGTTCGTACAGATAATCGGGTTGAAATACCAGCTGTTGGACATCTGGTTGTAGTATTCCATGAATACGACGCCCGGCTCTGCGGATTTCCATGCGGATTCGATAATCGTGTGCCAGACCTCGCGTGCTTTTACTGTTTTATATGGAATGATACGGTGTCCGGCTTTCTTCCATTTATCCAGATCGCCGTCCCACAGCTCATCATAGTCAGGATCCGTAGTATCCGGGAATACCAGCTCCCAGTCCAGATCTTCCTTCACGGCCTTCATGAAATCATTGCTGACGCATACCGACAGGTTCGCATTCGTAACTTGTCCCATCGTCTGCTTCACGGTAATGAAATCCTCCACGTCCGGGTGCCAATCATTAATCATCAGCATGAGCGCGCCCCGGCGGCTTCCGCCCTGCTCGATCAATCCCGTCGTATAACTGAACAATCCGCCCCACGATACCGCACCGCTGGAGGAACCGTTCACGCCTCTTACGATCGCGCGACGAGGACGCAGGGAAGATAAGTTAATGCCGACTCCGCCGCCGCGTGCCATGATCTCGGTCATCTCGCTCAGGGTTTCCATGATGCCGCCCCGGCTGTCCTTCGGTGAAGGAATCACGTAGCAGTTGAACAGCGTCAATTCATCGCTTGCACCTGCTCCGGCCGCAATCCGTCCGCCCGGCACCAGCTTCCAATCATCCAGAATCTCGCGGAACTTCCCGCGCCACTCTTCCTGCAATTCCGGCGTTGCCTCAACCGATGACATGGCAGCCGCGAGTCGATCCCACATTTCTTCCGGCGTTTTCTCGATGGTTAACGTCAGCTTCTCCACATCCGATTCCACAAGTTCGCCCTTCCGTGTCTTCACTGTGACCTTGCGGCCTTCGCGCTTCACGATTTCGCCAACTTCCTTCGTCGGAAATTTAGGATCATCCTTCGTCAGAACGAGCACCACATCACCTACCTTAGCGTTGTTGGTGTCCGCATCCTTCCAGGCATACCGGTCCAAAAAGATCTTCTCGCTTAAACCTTCCAGCCGCTGATTCTGCATCGTACTCAAGAGCAACTACCTCCTATATTAAGATATAAAATTAAAAAGTTCCGCAGTCATGCGCTCACCAACAACATAACCTGTTATGTAGCCGATCAAACATTCAAAACCACTATATACACCATATATAGTGCTACCAGTTCATTATACTACACTATATATAGGTTAACTATGCCGATAATGTGAAAATTAAGCTAACAGATCCAAGCTCCCGCTCGCAAGCTTCCTCTTTCTTCCTCTCGCTCTCTTTTTCGCCCTTCCCTATGAAAAAAAGGATGAAAATATCCAATTCCAGCAGCCGTGCGCCCTTTGGGTTATTCCACGCCTTCCGAATCCGTGCAAGGTTATGAAGACTTCTTTTTTCGTCCATACTACATATACACCGCTGGCCCGGAATCTTTCACAACAGGAGGAGATCGACATGAACCATCAGCCATCTGCCGACTCAGGCATGACTTTCGACCCGCGTCTTCCCGTTCCATTGCAGATCGACCGTTCCTGGTTTGACGATCTCGCCGGTCGACTGGACAAGGGCGGACCTTGGGGTGACTATCGTCTGGCCCAGCTTGCCGTGGAGGGCGAGAAATCGCGTCTCGTTACAAGCTTTGAAGAATTGCAATGCCTCAAGCACCTAGGCGGCTTATCCCCGCTCCCCCATCAGACCGATACCGCCAGACGCGTATTGTTCGAGATGTCGGGCCGAGCCATTCTCGCCGATGAGGTGGGGCTTGGTAAGACGATTGAAGCCGGCCTTATTTTAAAAGAATACATCGTGCGCGGCCTGGTATCCAAAGTGTTGATTCTCGTTCCCGCTTCCCTTGTGCTGCAATGGGTTCGCGAGCTGAACTCCAAGTTCGGCATTCCCGCGATTGCGCAGAAAAAAGCGTACTCCTGGGGCAATGATATCGTTGTTGCCTCCATGGACACGGCGAAGCGCGATCCGCATCAGGAGATTCTGCTGAACGAGGAGTACGATATGCTCATCATCGATGAGGCGCACAAGCTGAAGAACAAGAAAACATCCAATTATCAGTTCATTCAAAAGCTGCGCAAAAAATACTGCCTCTTGCTGACGGCCACGCCGGTGCAGAACGATCTCAGCGAGCTCTTCAACCTGATCACCCTGCTGAAGCCGGGCCAGCTTGGAGGCCAAGGGCAGTTTGCCGCTAATTTTGTTGTCGATAAACGAAGACCCAAGAACCAGGAGCAGCTCAAGGATGAGCTGTCCAAGGTCATGATCCGTAACCGCCGCGGCGAAGGCGAAGTGAAATTCACCAAGCGATCCGTCCGCAATGTAGGGCTCAGCCTCTCGCCCGAAGAACAGTCATTATACGACGGCGTCACGTCCTTCGTCAAAGATCAGTATCAGGCAGCAGGGGGAAATTTAAGCAGTATGCTGTCCCTTGTTACGCTCCAGCGTGAAGTGTGCAGCAGCCGCGATGCCGTGTTCGTGACTCTTGTTAATCTGTCCAAGAAGCTGCCCGAGGACTCTCCGCTGCGCGATAAAATCTGGGAGCTCGTCTATCTCATCAAGGCCATCAAGGCCAACACCAAGGCGGAAAAAACCATCGAGCTGATCCAGCAAATGAACGAGAAGGTCATCGTATTCACGGAATATCGCGCCACCCAGGAATACCTGCTCAATTATTTCCGCGATCATGGGCTCATCTCCGTACCGTACCGGGGCGGAATGAACCGCGGCAAGAAGGACTGGATGATGGATCTATTTCGCGGCAAGGCGCAGGTCATGATTGCGACGGAAGCCGGCGGCGAAGGCATCAATCTGCAATTTTGCCACCATATGATCAACTTTGATCTGCCCTGGAATCCCATGCGGGTCGAGCAGCGGATCGGACGCGTGCATCGTCTCGGCCAGACCAATGACGTGAAGATCTACAACCTGTCCACGTCAGGAACCATTGAAGAGCACATTCTGAACCTGCTGCACGAGAAGATCAACATGTTCGAGATGGTCATCGGAGGTCTGGATGTCATTCTTGAGCGGTTCGAGAAGAAGGAATCCCTCGAGAAAAGCCTGTACAAAATCATGCTGGAGTCCGGCAATGATGATGAAATCCGCCAGCGCATCAGCACATTGGGCGACTCGATTCACCATATCAAGCAGGATATCGAGCAGGGAAGCACCGTCGAAGATAATCTAAGAGAGGAAGAAGCCTAATATGACCATGACGCCGCAGGAGGTGCAGCAGCACTTCATGGCCTATTTGGAAGCCACCGAATGCACCGTCATTGAAAAATCGCCTGAGCATGTCACCGTGAAACTGTCGCCGCAAGCCGACAAAATGCTCACCAACCGCCCGTATTACTGGGGCTTCGTGGAACGTACCGGCGCTCCCGCCGAAACGTTGTCGTTCAATTTCGTGTTTGATCCGGAAAAATACGACGAACGGCTTGCAAAAACCAAGGAAGCCGAAGCCAAATCGCAGCTTGCCTCGCCAACGCAGGATCCGCTCCTTGCCCGCTTTTACGGGAATGCCCCGGTTCTGCCCATCCTCGGTCCCGGCCGCATTCAGCGGGAGAACATCGGCTACGGCAGCAGCCGGCTGGCCCAAATCTGGAATGCTTCCCGGGAGGAAGGCAAATGCGTCTATCTGTTTCAGCAGCGCGATACCGAGCCGCGTCCAAGAGCCCGTTCCACGCCGTATGAGCAGTGGCTTGGCGTCTGCTTCAAGGTGGAGTTCAGCTGTGATCTGAAGCGGGAGGAATTGTTTTTTCTCGGCATCTCGCTATCCAGCCGTGCGATCGCCCAAGACTTCCCGGCGATCCTGGATGGACGCGAGCTGACGCCCCGCTTGCCCGAGAGCGTTCACGTCCGACCGGCGGCTCTTACGCTCGAACAGGCCGTAGCTGCGCTAGAGAACCATCTCATCGACAAGATAAGCAAGCTGGACTACGACTGGGCCACCAAAGCAAGAGAACGTCTTGAAGAAGAACTGCTGGTAATCGACAGTTATTATGAGGAGCTGCTCAAGGAGCAGGACGAAGAGAAAAAGGCGCTCATCGAGGAGCAATATAAGAACCGCCGGTCCGAAATGCAATGGCAGTACGAGCCGAAAGTGAGCTTGTCCGTCATAACCTGCGGTCTATTTCATCTGTGTTCGCCTGTGAGTGCGTCATCATGACGCCCCTCTACAAAAGCAGGCAAAAAAAGAACCATTCTCCCTTCTCCTACCGCGACAGCTTGCAACAGCCTTTGCAGAGCTTGTCCGATATGATGATTCCAACACATCCACGGCGTGTAGGGCCAAGGAAAGGCGGTTAATGATTTGAAGCGTTGGCACATGAAACCTCATAACCATGACGGCAAGGATTGCAGGAATTTCATACCCCAATCGCCCGATAACAAGCAGAACAGACGATATCGAATGTTGTCTGTTTCCATCATCGTAACGACTATCCTGTTCAGCACGGTCCAGCCGCATGCAAGCTTGGCTGCCGCAGGCCAGGCCGACGTTTCCAATTCTGCGAACACCCTTAGTCTGACTGGCACTCCGTATACAGCGGATCATCACATATCAGGCGTTTCAGGTGTTAGCCAGAACAAAGCTGCGGCTCGGGTTCCCGGGAGTTTGATGGACTTTGCTGAGGAGACTGTCGCTCAATTATCGGCCCACGCGCCATTTACGACCTGGGACGAAGCAACACTCGAGTTCACCCCGCTCGGTCCGGGCACGCACGGCTGGTTAGTCACGATTTCCGATGAAGGGCTGCCGCAAGGATACATGATTATCAGTGCAGGAGTAGACGGTGGATATATCCTGATTGAATACGGGATCGGCTCGACCCTTCCCTACAGCCAAGGGCCGCTGAAAGAGCGGCTCGCTGCGGAAGGCCTTGTGAAGGCCGGAGGGTCATTGCCTCAAGGCAGCATCGTCCGCAAGCTGTATGACGTGTCCCCCGTCTGGCAGATCCAGCTGCCCGGCAAGAAGCCGGTTTATTTTAACGCACTCAGTAGTGAAGCTCTACCGGACGAGCCCCAGCAGACGCATTCAACGACGAAGCTGGTTTCCGCATCTCTGCCTGTAGCAGCCAAAGGACTAGTGACTTCATCCAGATCCAATCATTGGTTTGCCGGAACGCCCTCCATCGCAACCGGCGACTCCATGGATCCTTACGATAATCTGCTGTGGCTGACCACTGACAATTTAACTGCCCGGAGCAGCGCCGATCTGCGAAATTTACTTAAGGAGCACTCCACCCTGATATTTAAGTCCGCAATAGGCAATGCCGCCTACGGCGCGCCTTTTAACTTAACAGGCTGGCATCGATGGTCCTCGGAGAATCAGGAGAACCCGGCTGCGCTTTATGTTTCGGTTCCCTTGCGGAATACAGACACCCTCCGTTTCCTGCCGGCATCCCGGTTAATCGGACAAGGGCATTTTTATGCCCAGCCGGAATAATACGGGTTTTCAACAACAGCTCTTTTCTATGCCATATGCCATGACTGACAAAAGGACGCTGCCCCTCAACGGGCAGCGTCCTTTATTTAAAGGGGGTTATAAGTGTGCGATCAGCACGCACAAGGGGCGATAGCCATCAAGTAACCGTGCTCACTTCGAGCCTGCCATCGTGCAGACAGAGGGCAGGCCACACGATGTGAAAAATGCGATTTCATGATTCAACATGCATCAGCTGTTACTTCGTCCCTTTTTTTTGCGCTTGGTGGTTACATCCTCTTTCCATAGCGACATGGAGAACGGAATCATGCCGAACCACCTTGTGGTCCAGGATTCCTTCACCTTCGCCTGACGCCGAACGTCCTTTGGCGTATCTATAAAATGAACCACGCGCTCGGTAATATACTTAATCAATTCGTCTCCGCTAGCCATATGAATCAACTCCTTTTGGTTTATCCACATCCCAGTATCAGTTTGCTCCATTTCAATCAATCCTAGACCTTTGCACGTGAACAGCATGATTTTTCCGCCATATGCACATTCTAATGAAGCCGAAATTTTTACGTGAAAGAAGGGAACCATCATGATTAAGACAGCCGTTGTATGGATGCTTCTCTTTACACTGGCACTCCCGGGTTCTGTTATGGAAGCATATCCAGTGAAGGAGCAAGCCATGACGCGTCCAGCGCATGCCGTTCATAAAAGTCCAATATCGACAACCCGGCTTCTGACCGAAACGCCCGAATCCACCCACTCTTCAGGTCAGGAAATCGACCAGTCCGAACTAAGGCAGCTGCACCCTTTTGCCCATGATGTCATACTGATCGATGTGGGTCATGGCGGAATCGACGGAGGAACGTCGTATGGTGAAATTCTGGAAAAAGATATTAATCTGGCCATTTCACGGAGACTGTTCATGCTGCTTCGCAAGGAAGGCTATCATGCCGTCCTTAACCGCGATGCCGATTACGCGCTCAGCGATGACAATCGTTGGCATCGAAGCTCCTCAAGACATCGCCGCGATCTGTCGCAGCGCAAGCAGCTCAGCAGCGAGATCCCGACCAAGCTGGTAGTCAGCATTCATGTGAATTGGGGGAAGAACCCGTCCAAGCGCGGAGGCATCGTGCTGCATCAATCCGAGGGACGCAGCACCCTGCTTGCGGACACCATCCAAGAGCAGCTGAATCTGGTTTACCTCAGCAACAATCACATCATGGTAGGTAAACCATATTATCTGCTGAATCAAACCCAAGTACCAGCCGTCATTGTCGAAACCGGCTTTCTCAGCAATATGGAGGACCGGAAATTATTAACCGGCCGCAACGGTCAAATGCAGATCGCCGAAGCCATTGCCGACGGGATTATCAGTTATTTAACGGCCCTGTAATTTGGGGCTTTTTTTGCATATATAGGGTTATCGGCCATATCTATTAAGACGCCTAGCACCGATTTCCGCAGCCGATGAATTAATGCAGCCTCCACATAGGTAGAGCCTTCCATACAGGGAGCGGAATCGCCGGGTCCTTGTCTGGAAGGCTATATATTTTATGGCTATTCAAGATATGGGCTGACTTTTTTCGGACAAGCTTTTTATCGTCAATTGCGAACCGTATGCCGTAGCCGATTCCTGTCCTACTGCTGACACCTATACGCAGGGAGTGCATTCGGTTATGCTGACCAACGCTAATTCGCAGGCAGCGGATTCGGCCGCCAGCTTGATCGTTCCCTAACCAGATCGCTGATACCCACAAACTCCACCTTGGCTTGCAGTTTCGGAATGGTTCCTTTCAGCGCTTCTGCCGTTCGGATTCCATATTTGCCGACATGGCCAATTGCAATGCAGGATGTTCTCTCTTCCGCATGCTGTACCGCGGTCAGGAGCTGTTTGCTCACGTGCTGAACGGTATGAACATCATCCAGGAATATATCGTTGGCGATGGACGGCATCCCCTTCTCCGCTGCCAGTTTGCCAATCACGCTATGGTAGTTTGTCTTACTGTCAATAAAGAACAACCCTCTCTCCCTGCATACATCAAGCACAATCGACATGACCCGCTCATCCCCGGTAACCTTGGAGCCCATATGATTATTAATTCCAACGGCATAAGGAACCGAATCGATTGCCTCCTCCATCCGTTCACGAATCTCCTCATCGGTTAGTGAACTTAGAATGGCACCCGGTCCGAGCCAGGAGGATCGTCCTTGCTTCGGCTCCATGGGCATATGGATGATGACGTCATGCCCTTGCCGATGCGCAGCTTCGGCGTCCTTCACGCTTGTCGGCAAAAAAGGCATCACTGCCACCGTGATCTTAATAGGAAGACTCAGCATTTCCTGAGTCCCTTTCTGATCATTGCCAAAATCATCAATGATGACGGCCAGCTTATTAACTTTCGCTTCCTGACCAGGCCTGCCGCGTCCGGATTCTTCATGCATTTCTTTTGTTTCCTGATTGGGAGGATCAGCAGTAGGGGTAGAGGCCACCCCTTCGCCATATCCGATCTGTGCTCCGTACACGATCATCCATATCGTACATAGCAAGATAACCAACTTTTTGAATGCCTTCCGCATGGTTACTCCCCTTCCATTCATGTTCATGCTAATCACACCTAACCGTATTGTTTGAGAAAAGGTATGTAAATATGTAAGAGTGATTGTATTCCGCACAGCACAGGCACAGAAACTTCTTGCCCGCCACCGTTGAATCGTCGGCTTTTTTACTCGCAGCTGCTTTCCGCAGCTCCGCGGTAATTTTGACCTTGTCGGCGTTGGCTGTCAACTGCACCGCATTATTTTTGGAAAAAGTCTTTCAGCCCGTCCCATCTAAAATCTCAACACAAAAAAGAAGCTCGTAAACTGCTAAAAAGCAAGTTTAGGAGCTTCTTTATAAGGATGCGGTCGAGAGGACTCGAACCTCCACGGGGGTTAGCCCACACGGACCTGAACC
>NZ_QLYT01000098.1:0-20926 GCF_003269305.1 Paenibacillus sp. MDMC362 | reverse complement strand
TAGTAAATTTAGTCATAAAAAAACTGCACCTCCAACTGTTAGATGTGTCTAACAATTGGGGTGCAGTTCATTATAGCGCGGCTTTTTTAATGTGAATAAATATGCTTGCAAGGTGTTATTTTCAACATATAAAAGCTTCCATTTTTTAGATGGATATGATAGTATGAATGCGAACAATTGTTCTTCGAACGTTTTGGATTGGACCCATACATAATATCCGGAATGAAGGATGGTGCGGACCTGATGACTGATCGATATGCTGAAATCGATGAGGTAATCGCGTATATTCACAACAATATTTATGAGCCCCTTCCGTTATCGACACTGGCGGATTATATAGGATACAGCCCATATCATTTTTCACGTATATTTAAAGATCGAATCGGACTGCCCCCATTATATTACGTGTCCTCGCTTCGTTTGGAGAAAGCGAAGGACCTGCTCTTACATACCCATCTGAGTATCCGGGATATCGCCATGGAGATCGGTCAGCAGAGTCTGGGCACATTTACGACACGCTTCACGGAAAGGGTAGGAGTGACCCCTTCCCAGTTTCGAAATTCGAAGGAAGAGGCGTACGAGCATCTGTCATCCCTTCAGAAACTGAACAGCTGGCGTGACTCCATGCCGGTCGAGAATCCTAATCTGACAGTTGAAGGCACGGTAGAGGCAATGGCCCCCTTTCAGGGCGTCATCTTGATCGGGCTGTTTGCCAAGCCGATTCCCGAAGGCCTTCCTCTATACGGAACTTTGTTATCTTCCGTCGGCTCGTTTCGTTTCGGCGACGTCAGACCCGGAACGTATTATCTGATGGCCACTTCGGTTCCATGGGGCATGCAGGCGGTCGATTTTTTGCTTCCGAAGTCTACCACACTGCGTACCCGTTCGAAGGAACCTATTATCGTCACCCCCAACGCTAAGACTCCGCATCTTCATGTAACTCTGCATGTTCCCCGGCTGGATGATCCGCCGATTTTGATTTCTTTGCCATTATTAATGAATCACTTCCTTAAAAGGGTTGCTCCCATGTTACGTTAGATGAGGGATCTGATCGGTACTCTATGCATTTCGTTGACATTTGAGTTCCGATTCCTGATACTAAAATGAGAGCAAACGGCTAAGGCAGTAGTATGCAGTGAATAAGTAAGTATGAGAGATTTGAGGTGGCCTTTGTGATTGTTGTAAGCTCATGTTTAGCCGGTTTGAAGGTTCGTTATAACGCTACGGACAGCCTGGATACGAATATTCAGCAGCTGGTTGAAGCGAAGAAAGCCGTGCCTGTATGCCCCGAACTGCTAGGCGGATTCTCAACTCCACGGGAGCCAGCGGAGATCGTTGGAGGAAACGGAGATGACGTGCTGGCAGGGCATGCTAGAGTGGTTGAGCTATCCGGGAAAGACGTAACCGAGATGTATATAAAAGGTGCATACCAAGCGCTTCGAATGGCGCAAGAGCTCGGAGCTTTGCTGATCGTATTGAAAGAGAGCAGCCCTTCCTGCGGAAGTGCCATGATTTATAATGGAGAATTTGCCAATGAGAAAACAGCCGGTTATGGCGTAACAACGGCTCTCCTGCGCAAGGAAGGCTATACGGTTATTTCGGAGCATGAGCTTAATGCATATGCAGTACAACCGGAATACGCCACTCTTTTTGCTGCGAGGTAAATCATGCGTCTTGTGTTTATGTATTTTCGTCCTGCTCTAAAATTATGATAGAATGATTCTATCGACTGCTTGCATGTTGTGATTCTTTATACTGGAGGGAAATATGGAACTCATTAATCAAACCGAAGTACAACAAATGATTGATAAATTGAAGGACCAGGATTTATATATTCATCTTGAGATGACGACAGGCGCTTATGCTGCCCATTATGACAGCACGAAGCATCCCGCGGCTAACTTTATTACGAATGCAATCATTCGTTACAGCCACGGTTCGATATCCGGTAATGGACCCTATCGGGTTGGATTGAAAATGAGTCAGGGCTGGGTATATACCGAAGGACTCACCCATTTCGAGCAGGCGGATACCGATCGGCTGATTATGGCAGGTCACGACACTCAGGGCAAACTGGTTGTCGCTTTGCAGTTGAGCCGGGAGCCTTTTTAATAGAGAGAGGAGACGAGGATTGATGGAGCAAAACATACTGGTCGTATTGCCGCACCCGGATGATGAAGCATTTGGTTTGTCCGGTACGCTGGCTAAATATATTATGGAAGGCGCTCATGTTACCTATGCCTGCTTAACGCTTGGGGAGATGGGCCGTAATATGGGCATTCCACCGTTTGCGAACCGTATCACGCTTCCAACCATTCGCAAAGCAGAACTGGAGGAATCCTGCAAAGCAATAGGCATACAGGATTTGAGATTGCTTGGTTTCCATGATAAAACGATTGAATTCGAGGATCAAAATAAGCTGGATAGCGTGATTGCCTCTCTGCTTCAGGAGATCAAGCCATCGCTGGTGTTCACGTTTTACCCTGGATATAGCGTCCACCCTGACCATGACGCAACGGGCGCGGCCGTAATCCGCACGATTCAGCGGATGCCGGCCGGAGATAGACCTGTCGTTCAATGTCTGGCATTCTCCAACAATTGTGAGCAAGAATTGGGTAAACCGGATGTTTATCAAGATGTATCCATGTTTATGGTACAGAAGCTGAACTCCATTCAAGCCCATCGCTCTCAATTCCAGGCAGCAGAGCTGCTGGGCAAGAAACAGATGAAGGCCAAGGAAGTGGAACAGCGCTTCGGTACGGAACGCTTCTGGACCTATACATTTGCATAAAATCCCCAGCATGGGATGATCCATAAAAAGAGCCGCAGAATCAGCATCTGCGGCTCTTTTGCATGGTTTGGAATCGAGTGTTTTTTTGTGAAGATGAGGGCCTTCAGGGAAGATTTCACTTCATTTGCCTATCTAGGAGGCTCTACGATTATACATGAAATATTAGGGGCTGCTGATGGATAGAGGATAGAGTGTGCCCTCCATGCAGAAGGAGGTCTTGCCCGTCTCCTCCGATACAACGAGTACCAAGGCATCGCTGATCTCGGACAAGCCAATGGCTGCTCGGTGACGTGTGCCGAGCTTACGATCCCCATACGTTTTGGCTGTTAAAGGCAACACGTTCGCGGCGGAAATAATCATCTCTTTACGTACGAGCACGGCTCCATCGTGCAGCGGGCTGTCTGGAACGAAGATGGATTCAAGCAGGGGACTTGTGATTTCTGCAGACAAGGGAATCCCTGGCGTCATTAACGAATCAAGCCCATCTTCCCGTTGAATCACAATGAGCGCACCCCGTTTTTTTTGACTGAGATGATATATGGATTTCGCGATTTCTTGATATTTGCTGGTGAAGGGGAAGAGAAAACAATTGAGATAATACGTAGAAGAAATCGATTCGGCTTCTAAAAATTTGGTTCTGACATGATCCAGCTCACCCAGCAGACATGAACTGTCCTGGTCCAAATTGAGAATGATATGCTGTAATTGTCTTGTGATATCCGTGAGCTGTTCCTTCAATTTGTTTTTCAGCGGCGTAAAATTGCAATCATGATTTAACATCCGAAATCTTCCTCCTTATGATTGGTATCATTGCCATTCGGAGATATCGATATTCTCTATCGTAAACAGGGTCGGGTTTCGCTTGTAGTAAAGCCCGGAAAATCGATTTATTAGTAAAACTGATAAATGCTATAAGAACATTGTAATTGACCGGTTCAGGTAAGCTGTGATAGGTTCAGAGGAGTAATAAAATTAATTGTATCGTAATAGTAGGAATTAATAATGTGCGCTTTTGAGAGGTGGATATTGTTGGAACTTCAAGTAATGAACAGTCCTTTTAATCAGGAGCAGGTGGAACTGCTGAACCGCCTACTGCCTACACTGACGGAATCCCAGCGGACCTGGCTCAGCGGATTCATCGCTGCGTTACAGGGAACGGAAGCCGCAGCAGCAGTTGCGGCAGCACCACAAGCGAACACGTTAGCTGCTGTATCGGCACCTGTGGCGACGGCTACTAAAGAAGTCACAGTCCTGTACGGATCACAGACAGGCAATGGTCATGGATTATCGAAAAAGTTATCCAAGAAGCTCGAAGAGGTTGGCCTGCAGGTCACGATGTCTTCTATGAGCGACTTTAAACCAAATAACCTGAAGAAGTTGCAGAATCTCCTGATAATCGTCAGTACGCATGGAGAGGGAGAGCCGCCGGATAATGCTATACCATTCTATGAATTTCTGCACAGCAAGCGGGCACCTCAGGTAGACCATCTTCAATATTCCGTACTGGCGCTGGGGGATACCTCGTATGAATTTTTCTGCCAAACGGGTAAAGATTTCGACAAACGGCTCGAGGAATTGGGCGGCAAGCGGCTGACGCCAAGAGTCGATTGCGATGTGGACTTTGATGAGTCGGCTGCAGAATGGATGAATCAGGTTCTTCTATCGTTGAATGAGGCTGGAGCGGGATCATCCGTTGTCGAAAATGGGAGTGCGGTAGCCCTGAGCGACAGTACGGAATCGGAATTTTCGAGAAGCAATCCATTTCAAGCGGAAATCCTTGAGAACCTGAACTTGAACGGAAGAGGATCCGACCGTGAAACTCGTCATATCGAAATTTCTCTTGAAGGATCGAAATTGCAGTATGAGCCGGGCGACAGCTTAGGAGTCTATCCGGAAAACCATCCGCAGCTGGTGGATGACCTTATCGCTGCAATGGGATGGAATGCGGATGAAGCGGTCGTAATTAATAAACAAGGTGAAGCGCGAGCTCTTCGGGATGCCCTGCTCCGTCACTACGAGATTACCGTTCTCACGAAACCACTGATCGAGCAAGTGGTTAACATTTCAGGGAATGAAGGTCTTCGGACATTGCTGGAGCCAGGTCATGAGCAAGATTTGCGCACCTATATCGAGGAACGGGATTTGCTTGATCTGGTACAGGATTATGGCCTCCAGCAAGTGGCGGCAAGCGATTTTGTATCGATACTGCGCAAAATTCCTGCCCGATTGTACTCGATTGCCAGCAGCTCCAAAGCGTTCCCTGATGAAGTTCATGTTACCGTTCGAACGGTGCGTTATGAAGCACATGGCCGCCGCCGCTACGGCGTATGCTCCGTGCAATTGGCGGAACGTCTGAAAGCGGGCGATACGCTGCCTGTATACATTCAGCATAACCCGAACTTTAAGCTGCCGGAGAATCCGGACACCCCGATCATTATGATCGGACCCGGTACAGGCGTGGCACCTTTCAGAGCCTTTCTGGGAGAACGGGAAGAGACGGGGGCAGAAGGGAAATCATGGTTGTTCTACGGAGACCAGCATTTCTCGACGGACTTCCTCTATCAGATTGAATGGCAGCGTTGGTTGAAGGATGGAGTATTGACGCGTATGGATGTTGCTTTCTCACGGGATACGGACAAAAAAGTATACGTACAGCACCGCATGCTGGAGAAGAGCAAGGATCTATATCAGTGGCTCCAAGAAGGAGCTTGCGTCTATGTCTGCGGCGATGAGAAGAAGATGGCTCATGATGTGCATTCTGCGTTGGGGTCTATTCTCGAGCAAGAAGGCCGGATGAGTCCGGAAGAAGCTGCGGAATATTTGACGCTCATGCAGCAACAGAAACGTTATCAGCGGGATGTGTATTAAGATCACCCCTGTGGTTGCGAGAGGAGAAAAAGGAACATGTCTGATAATAACCTAGTATCACCCCATAGTGCGCCGCACAGTGATGTTGAGGACATTAAGCGTCGAAGCAACTATCTGCGCGGCAGTCTTGTAGAGACCTTAGAGGATCGCATAACGGGGGCGATTCCGGAAGACGATAACCGGCTGATGAAATTTCACGGCAGTTATATGCAGGATGACCGGGATTTGCGTAACGAACGGCATAAGCAAAAGCTGGAACCCGCATACCAGTTCATGCTGCGTGTTCGAGCCGCTGGCGGTGTCGTGACTCCGGAGCAATGGCTGATGATGGACCGTGTAGCCCAAAAGTACGCCAACGGGACGATTCGCTTGACCACACGCCAATCCTTTCAGCTTCATGGCGTATTGAAGTGGAATATGAAGAGTACCATTCAAGAAGTGAATGAAGCCATGCTTAGCACATTGGCTGCTTGCGGCGACGTTAACCGTAACGTGATGTGCAATCCGAACCCCTATCAATCGGAGATTCATTCGGAGGTATACGAATGGGCACGAATGCTTAGCAGTCATCTCGATCCGCGCTCGCGTGCGTATCATGAGATTTGGCTGGACGGCGAGAAGATCGTAGACAGTCTCCAAGAGGGGGAGGAGCAGGAGCCGATCTATGGCCCGGTGTACCTGCCGCGGAAATTTAAGATCGGGATGGCCGTGCCGCCATCCAATGATGTTGATGTATTTTCCCAAGACCTTGGCTTCATTGCCATCATTGAGGATGGACAATTGAAAGGCTTTAACGTTTCGGTAGGCGGTGGCATGGGGATGACGCACGGTGATTCGTTAACCTATCCTCAAGTGGCGAAAGTCATAGGTTTCTGCAAACCCGAGCAGATCGTTGACTTGGCCGAGAAGACGGTGATGATTCAACGTGATTACGGAGACCGCGCGGTGCGCAAGCATGCTCGTTTCAAATATACGATTGATGATCGCGGTATCGACTGGTTTGTCAACGAGCTGACCAGCCGTCTGGGCTGGAAGCTGGGGGAGGCAAAACCGTTCCATTTTGATCATAACGGAGACCGCTACGGCTGGGTTAAAGGCAGCAATGGCAAATGGCATTTTACACTGTTCATCCAAAACGGACGCGTGAAAGACGAATCCGATTACCTGCTGATGACAGGCCTGCGCGAAATCGCTCAAATCCATAATGGAGACTTCCGTCTGACGGCCAATCAGAATCTGATCATCGCCAATGTCAGCAGCCATAAGAAGAAAAAGATTGAAGACCTCATCAAGCGTTACGGACTTACGGACGGCAATCATTATTCTGCCCTGAGACGAAATTCCATGGCATGCGTTGCCTTACCGACGTGTGGATTGGCTATGGCCGAATCCGAGCGATATCTGCCGACGTTATTGGATAAAATCGATGTGATCCTGGAAGAGAACGGACTTCGCGAAGAGGATATCGTCATTCGAATGACCGGGTGCCCGAACGGATGCGCCAGACCGATGCTGGCCGAAATCGCATTTATCGGAAAGGCGCCTGGCAAATATAACATGTACCTGGGTGGCGGTTTCTCCGGACACCGGCTGAACAAGCTGTACAAGGAAAACATCGGAGAGGCCGAGATTTTGGACTCCCTTCGTCCCCTCATGAAGCAATATGCACAAGAACGCGAGCAAGGCGAGCATTTCGGTGACTTTGTGATCCGGGCCGGCTATGTGAAGGAAGTGTTGGACGGACAACAATTTCACGCATAATGATACTCAATTATCAACAAACCGGAGTTCTTCTTGAGAAGAGCTTCGGTTGTTTTTGTTCATAGCACTTTAGGAGATCATGATGGGCTCCCAAGCAGAGATGAAAAAGGTGGTACTGACGAAAACGGATGATGAGACCGATTTTTACCAGGCCATTATGGAACACAAGGAAACACTGATCCATATAGCTTACAGTTACTTGCGGAACCGATATGATGCGCTGGAAGCGGTTCAGGAGATGACGTGCAGAGCATGGGTCAAGCGTTCAACGCTAAAAGAAGCGAAGGCATTCAAAGCCTGGATCATCCGAGCCTGAAACAATAAGACGACATGACCGCCAGTTGCTACACGGTCTCTAGTTAAGTAAGAGCCGCCTCATAAAATGTGAGGCGGCTCTTTTTTGTTGTTCATTGCTCCAATACGCCGGCCGTGCTCTTTCTCTTTTTAAATAATGGAAGCAGCAGAGCCGAACCAGTCAGGAACAAGAGTGTGCTAGCCGCATAAACGACGAACAGGGACAGCTGGTCTTTGAGCAATCCCCCGATCGACATGCCCAGCACCATCATTCCCATATAAATCGGGGTTAGGGCGCCGCCGACCCGACCAATATATGGCCCTTCCGTATTGTTTAGGATCAAGGTGTTGATTCCAATGTGTATGGTGGGATAAAAGAATCCGTTAATCACTAGAAGGAGCATCGTAAAGATGACGCTGGTTGACCAGCCAATACCAAGGGTCCCGACGGCACTAACGCTCAGACCGAGTGCTAGTAAGGTTTGAGGGGGGATTTTCTTGGCAAATGCCATGACGAAGCCTCCTCCGACGAGCATCGCCGCTCCATTGACCGTTAACAGCCATTGCAAGAATGACTTATCCCGACCGAGGTTCTCAATCGTCACAAATATCGCGAGCGGCTGAATAAGTCCCGCTGCCAAGCCAGCCGCGGCGAAGGTCGCGGCAAGGGTTCGGAGCGTATGATTATTCCATACATAGCGAAGGCCTTCGATAAGCTCTTGTTTCAGGTTCTGCTGCTTGGATTGTGTCTCTTTCTGCATATCACGGGGCAGCAAAGTCAGAATCAATCCAGAACCCAGGAATAACGCTCCTGTTGCGACCAGCGATACTTCAATGCCGAACGTTTGATATACAAATGCACCGGCGATTGGGCCGATCACCGTAAAGAAGGCAACCATCGATTGAAACATGGCCATCACGGATTGCAGCTGTTCAGCGGGGACATGCTGTTTAAACAGCTTCATCGCTGAAGGCTGTGAGAATTGGGACAGGACGGCTGAGAAGAACGTAAGTACCAGTAATGCCTGCCACGACCCGTTATGAACGGTGATCAGCACGAGAAATACCGATATCGCAGACAGTGCATCAGAACTGACCATGGTACGCTTAGGCCGCCAGCGGTCCGCGAAAGTACCGCCGATGAAGGCAAACAAGAAAATCGGCGCAAATTCGGCTACGGATATGAGGGATACATACATAGGATGATTGTCCGTCAAGTCGGTAACGTATAGAAGAATGGCAAAGTTACGAACCCAAATGCCAAGATTCAATAGAACGCGTGACAAGACAATCGTGCGAACATAGGGGTTGTTAAGCAAAATAAAGGAGTCTCCTTTCGAGATCTGTACTTTACAGATCGGATAGCGTAAAAACAAACGAATGCGCATTTCGTTGTTCAATACATAGACATATTATTATTATATCTATAAAAAATCAAATGTTTTTTTATTCCGTCTACTTTTCTCGCGCCAAAAAAAGGCACTTCCCTCATTTGTTCATGAGCAGAAGTGCCTTCAATAATCCACATTGTATATGATTTGGAATCTTGCCGTGTATTACGATTTTTCCGAAAAGTACTGAATGACGTCATCACGGAACTGACGAGCCGCTAAGGATAAATAGTGCTTCTCGTGCCAGATAAGCCGATAGTGCCGTTTGCATTCGGGCTTCGCAATGGGCAGAAGCTTAAGCTTGGCGTCTTGGACACGAAAACATCCGAAGAGGGCAACCCCGAGACCGGCACGAACAAGACTTGCAATGGCCGGAGGTTCGTCAACCCGGCATACATATCTGGGCGCAATTCCAGCCTCCTGAAAGAATTTATCGTTCATTTGCTGGAAAATAAAATCTTCCTTGTAGCCGATAAAAGCTTCATCCTTCAATTCATCCAAGTTAATGGACTTACGGTCAGCGAGCCTGTGCCCTTGGGGTACAGCCAAATACACGTCCTCGCGAAGCACGGTCACTTGAGATAACATGGATTGCTCCATCGCCATCGAAGTAAAGCATAAATCGACCTGCCCCATTTCCATCATCTTCATCATGTCATCCGTTCCGACTTGGGATATTTGAAAATTTACGTCAGGGTGCTCCGCCAGAAACTGACTCAGCGGTTCGGATAACGGATCCAGGGTTGAGGTTGCCAGATGAATACTGCCATGCTGTAGTCCAGCAAGTTCATTGATTTCTTTCTGGCCTTCCTCCAGCAGATGAAGTGCACGTTCAACTTTATCCAAATAGAGCTTCCCAAATGTATTCAATCGGATTCTCCCGCCATGACGATCAAACAACGGAACTCCGACATCCGCTTCCAGCCTGGATATGGTTTTGCTTAAAGCAGGTTGTGCAATATGAAGCTCTTGAGCTGCTTTCGTCATGTGTTCCGTTCGGGCTACGGTTTGAAAATAACGCAGCTGCAGAAGTTCCATCCTTCATCCCCCTATATACTCCAGTATATGATATCTATAGAATATTATATATTTTTGTTTATTTCGAACCCATTATAAAATAAACACCGAGAGGAAAACAATCCCTTTTAAGATTTGTACATCGGTACACAAACGTAATAGGGTATCCCTTTTAAAATCCGGAAAGAAGGGGCTTTTATGGAAATCGGGAAAAGAAAGTCATCAAGCGAAGCATTAATCAGCGTTCTGGCATTCACTCTTGCCATATCGGTTATGAATGCAACGATGTTTAATATCGTGCTCCCAGAAATCAGGCGAGAGTTTGGGGCCTCGCCTGTATGGATTGCCTTGTTCCTGATTCTCGGTGGTGTCGGGCAAGCCTTTATGTCGATTGCGCTGTCCAAATCCATTTCATTGACGCTGCCGCATGAACAAAGTGGAGTGGGAATGGGCATATTGTCGATGTTGAATTTCATGGCAGGAGCGATATTTGCCAGCCTTTACGGAACCATGGTGGATCTGGAAGCCGCTAAGGCTTGGAACCCGTTGATCCACGATCTGAGCGCGTATGTCTTTAGCAATATATACTTCATGCTGATGATCATGATTGCAGTTGTAGCTGCGCTTTTTATTTCATTTTTTAATAAGCATTACGAAAAGAGGAGATGTTGCAGATGAAAGCTATGGCCATTACTTCATTCGGTCCACCTGAGGTCTTAAAATTAACGGAAATGAAGCAGCCGCAGGCAGGACCGGGTTCTGTGCGAGTCCGCGCGAAGGCAGCTGGCGTGCTGCCCTTTGATTGCGGGGTTCGCAACGGAACCATAGGCTATGTCCGTCAACAGCGTTTCCCGATGATACCGGGCAATGAGTTCGCTGGCGTGATCGATCAGGTCGGGGAAGGCGTCGATCAATTCGCAGTTGGCATGGAGGTACTTGGGTTCTCACTGCTCCATTGTTACGCTGAATATGTCGTGGTGGATGCGGATCAGATTGTAATCAAACCCGAGCGCATGCCATGGGAAATAGCTGGAGGTTTCTCCGGTAATGGCCAGGGGGCACATATGGCATTGAAATCTGTTGGAATTGAGGAAGGAGACACCGTGCTCATCCATGCCGCGGCAGGCGGGTTTGGTACCTTTGCATGCCAGTTGGCAAAAGCCTGGGGCGCAGCAGCTGTCATTGGAACCGCAAGTGAGAGCAATCATGAATATTTGCGGTCCATCGGCGTTATACCGGTTGCATACGGCGCTGGGCTTGTGGAAAGGGTCCGCAGAATCGCGCCGCAAGGAATCGATGCTGCAGTTGATGCAGCCGGCCCCGAGGCATTAAGGGCTTCTGCCCAGCTTGTGCATAACAAGGAGCGTATCCGAACGATGGTGTCGGACGAGACTGCTGTGGAGTTGGGTATACCCGTGTTAAGTGGTACGAGAACAGCAGCTAGACTGCAGGAGCTGGTGGATTTATATATGGAGAGTTACATTCGCATTCATATTCGAGAGGTGTTTCCGCTGCACGAAGCGCCGGAGGCGCATCGCCTTGTTGAAACGGGTCATGGCCGGGGAAAGGTGATCTTACTTGTCGGTGAACAGCACTGATTGATGGTTACGGGGACGTGTCTATTTTCCGGATCTACGCGCTTAACCTTGTTCAAGGGACTTAATAGATATATAATGGACGAGGGTATTTATTGAATACCGGCTACAGATTCAATAATGAAAGTGAGCGGAAATATATGGGCCGTAAATGGAATAATATTAAAGAGAAAAAAGCATCCAAGGATGCAAATACAAGTCGCGTATATGCGAAATTTGGTGTCGAAATTTATGTGGCAGCCAAGAAGGGGGAACCGGATCCCGAGTCCAACCGTGCGCTGAAGGTTGTTCTTGAGCGCGCCAAAACATACAATGTGCCGAAAGCCATTATTGACCGTGCCTTGGATAAAGCCAAGGGCAGCGGGGATGAGAATTATGAAGAGCTTCGCTATGAAGGTTTTGGTCCGAACGGTTCGATGATCATTGTTGACGCTTTAACCAATAACGTCAATCGAACGGCGCCTGCTGTACGTTCTGCCTTTAATAAGAACGGCGGCAACATGGGCGTCAGCGGTTCAGTGTCTTATATGTTTGATCCAACCGCAGTCATCGGCGTCGAGGGTAAGTCGGCTGAGGAAGTCATGGATCTGCTGCTCGAAGCCGACCTGGATGTCCGTGACATCCTGGAAGAGGAAGAAGCTGTGATCGTCTATGCTGAACCCGACCAGTTCCATGCGGTTCAGGAAGCATTCAAAGCCGCTGGTATTACGGAATTTACCGTTGCCGAGCTTACCATGCTGGCTCAGAATTTTGTTACCTTACCTGAAGATGGCGTTGCCCAGTTTGAGAAGCTGATCGATGCATTGGAAGACCTCGAGGATGTTCAGCAGGTTTATCATAACGTGGAGTTTGAAGATTAGGATACAAGAACCCTATAAATTCAGTGGTTAGAAGCTCTTACTGCTGATTCAAACATGGGTAGATATCCGAATTTCAACGTTTTTCTCAATCAGCGATGGTATACATTTTGTTGATTGATGAAATTTATAATGATGTACGTTTTTTTCAGTAGTGCTTATTATTTTAACTCACTTTTTGTATGAAATAACCATACAAGGAGTGAGTTTTTATGTTATTAGAGGATGTTTACAAAGAGTTTCTATTTGATTTGGAGATCAAGAATTATAGTATCCGAACTATAAAAGGATATAGAAATAATAACAGAGCCTTCTTAAATTTTTTAATTAATGAATTTGAAGTGACTGAAGTGGAAGAAGTTAATACTTCCCATATTAAAGCCTATCTTAGGAACTTAAAAGACAAAGGTTTATCTGAAACCTACATCAATGGGATACAAAAAAACATTCGTTCGTTTTTCCGTTTCAATGTTGAAGAAGGATATATTGCTGAAAAAAGAAATCCTGTTCTTGGTTTGAAGTGGATGAAGGAACCAAAGGTTCTGATTCAGACTTTCAATGATGATGAAGTGAAGAGGATGCTTAACGTTTTTAAAGGGGATTACTATTTAAGTTTACGTAATAAGCTAATTCTAATGTTTTTTGTGGACTTAGGAATCAGAAATTTGGAATTATGTACACTTAGTTCTCTTGATGTAAGAGATAGTGTCATAAAGATACATGGAAAAGGGAATAAGGAGAGACATTTATACATTTCACCTCTTTTAAAAAAGTACATTATCAAATACGAGAGAGTAAAAGAGGCATATTTTAAAGATAAAATTATGACTGATTCAAATTTTTTCTTATCTCAAAATGGTAAAACTCTTACAGTTGTTGCAATTGAAGTAATAGTTAAAAAAGCTGGAACGGAGGCTAAGGTTCGAAAACATATTCGTTGCAGTCCCCATACACTTAGACATTACTATGCTCAAAAACAATTAAGATTAGGATTGGATGTTTACAGTCTTAGTAGATTATTAGGACATGAGTCGACTGTTATCACTAATCGTTATCTACAGTCAATTCAAGATGAGCAGATACTTGAGTTGGCAAAGACAACCAGCCCGTTAATGAACTTATAGATTATTCATGAGTCTTGAAAAGCGATTGTTAGTAGATGAATAGGGAAACTGATCAAGAATACTTCAGGTATTTCCATGTCAGGTATGAGTGCTTTTCAATTACTGTAAGATATGTTGCTATGTGGGGAAATGAAATGAGGGAACAGAATACAAAATTCGCTGCTTTGAGATTCATTGTAGCCTTTGTTGCTATCCTACATAATAAACATGAAATCACCTTAAAATAGTTTGTAGAGGCTGGCTCGATATGGGTAGAGAGCTTTGATTATAATTTATATAAGCAATTCATAAAAGTAAGTTATATTGTCGTTATGACGAAATAGTGTTAATGTAATATTATTAAGAACGTTAGTTCGGGAGGAAAAACTTTGGCAACTTTACTGGATAAAACAACAATAGATAGAAATCAGACTGAGTTAATACGTACTGCCCAGTATCCTCGTTTGAGATATATGGGATCAAAATATAAGATAACACCATATATAATATCAATTTTGGAACAATTGGAATTTGAAACTGCATTAGATGCGTTCTGTGGTAGTGGTGTGGTATCTTATACATTAAAAGAGATGGGTAAGAAGGTAACAGCAAATGACTTTTTAAATTTCCCTTCAACAATAGCTAGAGCAGTAATCGAGAACTCCACGGTTAGGCTGAATCCCCAAGATGTTGAAGAGCTGCTTAAACCCAATATTGATGGTAGAAGGTTTATTCAAGATACCTTCGGTGGACTTTATTTTCCAATTGAGGATCATCAGTTCTTGGACTCTTTGTGGTCGCACCTTCCAAAATTTGATGAGTACAAGCGATCTATTGCTCTTAGTTCTATTTGTTTGGCAGCTGCAAGAAAACAACCAAGAGGAGTTTTCACAATCACAGATTTCAGATATGATGATGGAAGACGTTCCCTTCGAACTCCATTAAAGGAACTATTTATAGAAGCTGTCGAAGAGTACAATGATACAATTTTTGACAATGGTAAGCAAAATAAAGCAACGTGTAAGGATGTATTCGACATTGACGCTACCCAATTTGATCTTGTATATCTTGATCCTCCATATGCGCCGCCTAAAGATGATGCTGATTACATCAAGAGATATCATTTCCTTGAAGGGCTATCTGTCTATTGGCAGGATATGAAAATCATGGAACATACAAAGACGAAAAAAATTGAGAAGCGATTTACACCCTTTGCCTATAAACGTACAATTCATGATGCACTAAGGAGATTATTTGATAAGTTTAAGGATTCAATCATTGTAATGTCGTACAGTTCAAACTCTATTCCAAATGAGGAAGAGTTGTACGCATTGCTAAAAGAAGTGAAGAGTGATGTTGAAGTTTATTCTGTACCCCATAAATACTCCTTTGGTACGCATGAAACTGCTTTGAGAAGGCAAGTCGAAGAACTCATCTTTGTTGCGAAATAAAGGTGGATTAACTTTAAAATGACAGCATCAAGTTTCGAATTGTTCAGAGATTCTTTAAGTAACTTGGATAAAGTTGCGCCACGTAAGGATTCACAGATGGTCCAAAGCATTAATGAAGTTTTGGTGGAACTTCGAAATACGGGAGACATAACACGAGAAAGTCTGGCGCGTTTTGTTAAGGTATTCCCTGATACAGTTCCATTAATTGCCACTACAGGTGGTTTAGGACAAGAACAGCTCAAAAATCAGTTGCGTTTTAAGTTTAACACAACTGCTTGGCTGAGCTTGGCTAAAAAGTCCCCAAGTGACCTTATTGACTTTTTAGATACTGAATTTGACGTAGTAAATCAACTTAAACGCGAATTAACAAAAGAGTGGACTTATAGTGATGTTTTAGTAGAACGCCACTTATGGTCTAAAAAGCAAGGAGCATCTTCTGTCGGTAGGGGAAGAAAGATTGAAGATGAAGTAGAAAAAATAGCTAAAGAATTAGGGCTGCCATACGCAATGAGAACGCGGTTTAAAGGGAGAGCAAATGAAACTGCCCCGTGCGATCTTGCGATTCCAGGTGGTATGGATGAGGCTCAAATTGTTATTGGTATGAAAGGCTTTAACAGTACAGGAAGTAAACTAACCGACGCTGTTGTTGAGGTTGAAAAGATGGCTTCAGTTCGCTTACCTAATCAATATGTCTTTGCTGTAATAGATGGAATTGGGTGGCTTTCTCGACAATCGGATTTGCGCAGAATATTTGCCTTGTGGGAAACAAAACAAATTGATGGCGTATATACTTTGAGACATATGGAGCGGTTAAGAGAGGATATAAAAAATGCAGCACATCGATTAAATTTACTTTAGCATATAATTCATTGCCATCAATTAATCGGAGTTCTTAACAGACAAGCCGACGAGGAGGACAAGCGAACTTTCAAGGAAATGTATCTGTCGCTGGTGAACTTTGAAAGCTTGTTCAACTTAAAAACGAGGGAATAATCAGCGGAGATGAGTTTGAATCACAGAAGAAAAAGTTGATAGGTTTATTGGGGGGCCAGATGTGGATTATTCCATTTCTGGTCTTTTTTGATTAACTCATAGAATAATTATATCGCAAAAATAATAATTAATTTTGGAAAGGTCTTCGCCAAGCTGTTGCCCAACCGTCTGAGTTGGTATGTGGCGCATCTTGCGCCCTCCTGCTTCACAGTAGGGTCGAGAGCGCCTCTAGCTTGGTTGTATACTCATTGAAAGGCTCAGACAGAGGGAATGTTGGTTGGGAGGGGCGGGAGGCATCCAGCACTACTGGAAGGGCTGAGGGAACGAGGCGGTATAATCCTAAACATTCAACTTCTAATATTCAATCTTCATCAACAATTCTCCATTTTTGATATTCTTCTTTTGTTCCATCACAAATACCCAAATCTAACTCCAGGTGAAATAAAAAATCAGTAATGGCTTCATGCTGTTCATCAGTCAACAAAATGTCTTTATTTTGATGCCAATTTAGGAGAGACACTAAGCAAAAATCTTTGGGCAGGAACACGCCCTTTTCGTTCTTTATAATTCCAAACTCAGTAAGTGATTTATCGGAGATCATGATTTACCCTCCATACCTAAGTCAATAATAAAAAGAGGGCATAAAAATGCCCTCTTGCTCAATTATATTTAGTGTGCTAGTATCAAAGCATCTCACTACTAAAAAGACATAGATATAACATTATATACTTCTATTATATCGTTTGAATAATGGTATTGTCAATAACTTTAAAGCGAGGGATGTAATAATGTATGGTCAACAATCTTCAGCTATCGTAGATCAAAGCCTGGACAACCTCATACAATCATTTATCTCAAACAAGTTATCAAACATTAAGAGCATGCAACACCAGAATAATACATTAATGATCTATTGTGACGCGAGCTTACCTAAAGATAATCAACTCATTGGGATAGGAATATGTATGGTTGGACAACAAAAGGTTTCCTTCGCATCAGAAGCTCTGGAAGTAGAAAGTACCAAATTTGACTCGCGTTTTGGAGAATTACAAGCATTACTAGTTACTGCAAAGCTGCTTAATAAAATGCTTTTAGAAAATACATACAACATAAAAAAATTGCGTGAAGTCATTATACTTAGCGATTGTATTGGTATTCCCCAGCTCATTAAAAACTTATCTAATTCAAAAGCACTCTACCGAAAGGTTGTTGGTCAAATTAATGAACTCTTAGAGCATTTGTCAGAAACCTATCCTAGAATTATCTTTAAAGTCAAATATATAGGTCAGAACAGAAATTTTTACTACGAGATGGCTGACCAGCTTGCAAAGGAAGCAATTAAGAAGAAATTATTAATCGAAGAAATAGGAGTGAATGTTATGAATAGCGTAAAGGAAAATGAAGAGGTTCTTTTTGGTAATTACATGTCTTTAGGTGAAAAAGAAAAAGAACTGATACGCAAAGCAATGACGTATCATCAATTAATTGATAGTATCCAAGATATGGTGAGGGAGAAGGGCGATAATTTTCATATTCCAACATTAGAAAAAGCTATATTGAAGTTTAACACAGAATTAGGCATTATTAATGCCGAAACACTAAACGTCCGATTAAAAGGAAATATTATTGCTAATCAACTTGGCGAAAGACTATGGGATTTATTGCGGTCAGATGCTGCAAAACAGGGATTCATAGTTCCTGATGATGCAATGAGTGATGTAAGATAAGAAGGTGAAGTAATGACAATATAGAAACGGAGGCACTTGATTTGCAAATTACTATAGCTGGCGATTGCCAAATGTACATATACTTCAAGGACAAATCAAAGCATCAGCACCAAGGTTCTCTTTCGGACGTGAGATGTAAAATGCTGTATGATTCGAGCAACAACCTTGTCGGAATTAACATACTGAGTACACGATCTGATACAGGAGAGAGTATTGTCTTTCCAGAGATAGGCTCAATCGAGTTCCCAATGTACAATGCTACGATAACGCAGGATGATGATGGTATCATAATCATGTTCGATCAAGACGCAGCTGTTCAAAAGGAAGTAGAAGATGAATGCATTCTTGATCTGTGTGCTGCAGGAATTTCTGGGGTTGAGCCAATGCCTTTCACACATGTTGGCGGCAAAGAGATCATCAAGCCATTTACCATACGAGATGTTTAAGATGTTCATTTTCAGAGACAGTGAGGATTGGAACTGTAATATATTATGAATTGTAGTGTGGTTGCCAAAACCGCTTGATAAAACCTTTTCAACTCTCTATATAGAGTGACGGTGTTCTATGCACTGTTAGGTAACCACTGGTAGTTCATATCTGATTCAAAAGAGAATAAAAAGTTCCATCATGATAATACAAGAACAGCCAACGGAGTAATCCGGGCTGTTTTTTTGTAACTAATATCGAAACAAGGAGTGATAAAGAGTTGCATCGCAAGAATGTCTTGAATATCAGTTGATTAATAATGGCAGGTAAGAAGCTCAAAAAGGATAACTAACAAAACGGAGTGATAGGAGAATTATGAGTATAAGTCAACAGAAAAGCCAAACTATGTCTATAAGTTATTTAAACCGCTACAAGCAACGAGAGAAACTACAAGTGATTAACCTCAATAACACTAAAAAAACTGGAATATCTAACTACATTGTAGACAAGAAGTTCATGCCGCAACTACTTGTGGATGATATTTTAACTAACCACATGACTGCATTTTATGATGGGCAATTCTTCTTTTGCTACAAAAATGGAGTTTATGTATCTGGAGGAGAAGCAATATTTAAAAAAATTGCAAAAAATCTTTTAGGCTTGGAAGTAAAAAAAAGTTTCATTGAAGAAGCATTGTATCTTGCAAAAATCCAAGCAGCAATTTTAGATTTAAGAGAAATCAATCCTAATGATGGACTGATTAATGTTTTGAACGGGTTGCTAAATTGGAGAACAGGCGAATTAATGCCTCACACACCTGAACGAATAAGCACAATTCAGTATCCTATTCATTATTCTCCAAGTGATCGAAACGAAATAGTAATAAGGTTCTTAGAATCAATCGTTTCACTCGAAACAATAGATACCTTATGCGAAATAATTGGTTATTGTCTGATTCCAACAACAAAATATGAAAAAGCATTTATGTTTACTGGTACTGGCGCAAATGGAAAAAGCACTTTTATCAACATGCTTACACAATTCTTGGGTAGACAAAACGTATCGAACATAGAACTTCAAGACCTAGAAAACCATAAATTCAAGGTAGCGGAATTGAAAGACAAATCACTAAATACTTTCGCGGATATTTCACACAGAGCCTTAGTGAAAAGCAGTGTTTTCAAATCTGTGGTATCTGGTGACAGGTTGACTGCTGAACGAAAGAACAAAGACCCATTTGAGTTTACTCCGTTTGCAAAATTAATATTCAGTGCAAATGAGTTGCCTAAATCATCAGACCTAACGGATGGATTTTTTCGAAGGATATTAATATTACCTTTTGAAAACAAATTTACTGTAGCAAATGCAGATGTAAATTTGCTTGAAAAGCTGACCACACCAAGCGCCTTGTCCACGCTGCTTAATCTTTCTATAGAGGGATTACATCGTTTAACAAAACAAAATGGATTTACTGAAAGTGAACAAACAATTTTGGCACTCAGGAAATATAAAAAAGATACCGATAACGTGGCAAACTTTCTTGAGGAATGTTGCATTTTGGATGCAAGTTGTAATTTTAGCACCAAGAAATTGTTCGAAGAGTATCAAGTGTGGTGTCAAGAATCTGGTCTAAAACCACTTGGGAAGATTAGATTTAACAATCATCTTCAAGCAAAATATGGACTAACGAAGAAACGATTCAAAAATGAAAAAAGCGAATGCTGGATTGGGATTGAGATGAGAAATTAATGTGCAGAAGTTCATCACTTGGTACATAAGGTTGCTGTCACTTCTGAACCAAACTATGCCAATAAGATTAACTGGTTATTTAATGTGGTACATGAGTTCATAACTTGAATCATTCTAGTATGAATATAAACGGAAGGTAGCATAGTAGGAGGGAAGCGACCTCCAACTCTTGAACCCATGTACCGCTCAGCAGAATACACGGGAATTAAGGGTAGAATTTAATGTGAATATGATATGATTCTTATGAAGTGAATTTGCATCATCAAACGACTACTAACAATCCAAGCGAGCCTGCGAGCGAAATTCGAAACGGACAGACAAATCGAAGCTTGCTTCGATTTTCTGTTCGTTTAACCAAGCGCTTTGCGAAGCAAAGTGTGCGGTAGTGTTGATCGTTTAAATCTAGATGGAATGGAGATGCTGAAAGAGACGGATTGGGTTGTTTCCGCTGGCGCTTCAAAACTCAATCACCTGTCACACTCTCCTCCTCACGGCGTAAGTTTGTTATTATCATGTGTAGAATGGAATCCTATATAAATTGAAAAAAGGGGAGTCTACATGAAACATCTTATGAGCTATTTAAGATTAGTATATCCACCTATTTCTAATCAAGAGGGAGATTGGTTATTTAAGGTAGACGCGGTAAAGGAAACGACAAAGACTTCAAAATTTTACATGATGGGACATAGGGAAGAATTGTTTTTTGTTGAAGAGAGATTTAACTCATTAGAGTGCTGCATTCAATTCAAATTAAAAATGGGTGATGTTATAAGTCCTATGATTACTTATAGCCTGGATAAAGAAATTATGTATATGGTTGAACATGAAATTGAAATAGAGGCTGAACTGGGCAACAAATTAATTCGCATCAGAGATAGTAACAATAACGATAATGTTCTGATA
>NZ_QLYT01000097.1:0-9284 GCF_003269305.1 Paenibacillus sp. MDMC362 | reverse complement strand
CCCCCAGCCGATTCCCATCAAGTACCCTTAAACTCCCCCGGATTCACCCCCCAATACTTCCGAAACACCTTGGTGAAATAACTGACATCGCGGTACCCGACCAGCCGGGCGGCATCGTACACCTTAAGTCCTTCCTGTAGCAGCGACTTGGCCCGCTCCATTTTGCGTTCCAGCACATAGGTCGAGAAGACAACCCCCATCTCCTGCTTGAACAGCCGGCTAAGATAGGACGAATTGACATAAAGCCGGTCCGCCACCGTATGCAGCGTAATTTCCTGATCCATCTCCTCCTCAAGCAGGTTCAGAATATCCTTCACCACCTGATTGCTCGTCGTTTTACGCTGCTCGCTCATAAAGGAGACGATATGCTTCACCGTGCGCTCCAAGAGCGACCAGGTTTGCATTTTGGTGCTCAGCAGCTTGACGTTATGAAAATATTCGACATCCTCGCCGACGACTTTTTTTACCGTCCAGCCCTGCTTCTGGATCATCCGGGTAAAGAAGCTGTTCATGTACAGAACCGCCTCATGAAATTCGTCCGAGGATTCGGATCTGGAGAAAGCTTCTTCCCATAACCCTTCCAGCGCCTCCAACGCTTTCGTCTCGTCGGCCGTTTCCAGCGCGATCTCCAGCGTTTTCTCCAGATTCTGCTGCACGATCACGCCCTGAATATCCCGCTGGAGCTGCTCCCGGTAAGGAATCGCAAGGTCGTGTCCGTACACGACCCGGTCCTGAAGCGCCCGGCATGCCTGCGCATACAGAAGGCTCATATCTTCAATCGCCCCGATAGAAGCACAGATGCCGGCGCTTGCCGTCAACTTCAGCACTTCCTTCGTCTGGGAGAGCAGCTTGGATACATCGGCATTCAGCCGCAGCATAGCTTCATTGACGTCTTGATTTTCCTCCACGATCCACACCATCAACAGCATACTCCCGGAATCCGACGTGATCCAGAGTGAGGGATGGGACAGCAGCTCCTTGGCCAGGCATTGCATCGTAAACTGTAGCAGCTCGACATCTCCCCGTTGAAACCGGGTCTCATCCTCGGGCAGCGGGTCCAGCTCGACCACAGCTACCGCAATACGGTCATGCTCCTGCAACGGAATATATAATTCCTTGCTCTTGTTAAGAACATCCTGTTTTGCATATTTGCCGCTCACCCATTGAATAAAAAATAGATTTTGCAGGTGCGGAAGATTGTCCTTCCATTTCTGCTCCAACGCCGCCTTGCGCTGCCACTGCTCCAAATCCTCCCGCAGCTGCTGCCTCGCTTCAAGCACCGCTTCAAGAATATCCTCTTCGCCGGCGGGCTTCAATAAATATTTGGACACCCCGTATTCCAGCGCCAGCTGCGCAAACTCGAAGTTGTCGTGTCCGCTCAGAATGATCATTTTCGTCAATCGGCTGATGTCCTGCCGGCATCGCAGCTCGCCGAGGAGCGTGAGTCCATCCATTTCAGGCATCTGCACATCGATCAGCATGATATCCGGTTTCTTCCGGCTTACAAGCTCAAGGGCTTCGACACCGTTGGACGCCATACCCACCACTTCAATTCCATGCTTGTCCCACGGGATATTGTAAGCCAGTGCATTACGCAGCCGGGGTTCGTCTTCCACAATCATGAGATTCATTCAGGTCCTCCCTTTCGAGCGATCTATATATGATTACCTACTTCAGGTTAACTTCCTTGCAGCGGTCCAGCGGAATGGTGATCGTGACGGTTGTGCCTTCGCCTGAGACACTGTGAACCGTGAGTTGGGCTTCCCTGCCATAATACAGCTTCATTCGGCTCAGCACGTTCCGAAGGCCAAACAGATCCTTCACATGCTCCTCATCCTGGGAAGACGCCGGCACACTGCGGGAACCCATCATCTCCAGCTCATGCTGGATATAACGCAGCCGTTCTTCCCCAATCCCCGGCCCGTTATCCTGTACGCTGATGACCACGGTCTGCCCCTGTTCGATCCGGCTGGATATGACCAGGCTCCCCCCTGAGGACTTACCTTCCATGCCGTGAATGATGGCATTTTCCACCAACGGCTGGAGCAGGAGCTTGAGGAGCGGAACGTCCTTGCTCTCTTCCGAAATGTGATAATCCACGGTGAAATTGTCCATGAAACGAAGCTGCTGAATTCGTAAATAGTAGTGCAGATGGGTGATGCTCTCCTCAATCGTGAACACCTGCCTGCCCTTGTTCAGGCTCAACCGGAAAAACCTCGACAGATTCATCACCATCTCGCTGATCTCATCCGCATCGTAGTTTTTGGCCGTCCAGTATATCGAATCGAGTGTATTATATAGAAAATGCGGATTGATCTGGGATTGCAGAAACTTCAGCTCCGTCGTCGTTAATCGCAGCTGCTGCTCATAATGATCCTCGATCAGATGCTTCTGCACGACGGCCATCTTGTTAAACGACTGGATGAGAAAACCGAACTCGTCCTTCCGCTTGGTATCGACATGAATATTCAGTTCCCCGCTGCTAAGCCGCTTCATCCCGCGCGACAATTTCAACACAGGTGAGGCAATTCCGCTGTAAACCACCCATGAAATAATGATGGCCAGCAGGATGCTCAGCCCGATGATCGCAACCGTGAACAGGCGCAGCTGATCGGTCTCTTTGTACAGCTCGCTTTTCGGCTGAACCAGCGCGAGGCGCCATGCGGAGTAATCCGAGTCAATCGTTACGGTCATATCCTTGTCAGAAATGTTATCCTCATGCACTCTGCCAGTCTCCACTACCACTTCTCCCTTTTCGTTCAACAGGGCGATACGGCTGTTCTCGGAGGGAAGCAGCGTCTTGATGATATTTAACAGCTTGCTCTTGTTAAAAGACACCACCAGCAGGTTCGACTGCCGCTCGCTATTGTACAGGTCCATGGCCCGTATCAAGGAGACGCTGTCCGTATTCGTCATCTGGCCAAAAGTGATGCCCTCCGCCACTGGGGATTCCGACATCACGTAGGAAATCCCCGTTCCGTTCTTCCGGGCAGCTTCGACAAGCCATTCCTGCTGCGTCTCGCCCGTCAGCTCTTTGCCTCCGTAATGGGTAGAGATAAACCTGTTGGACGCCCGATGATACACGGTAATTTGGGATACAAACCTGTTCACCGACACCGAATTCGATAACTGATCCAAAATATGCTTGAAATCCACGATCGATTGAGGAGAAAAGTTGGTGCTGTTTTTGTTCAGCAGCTCATTCATTCCAGGGTCGCTTGCAATCAGGGTGGATATCTCCTCCACGTTTTGCAGCGCCAGATCAAAATGATTCATCGCCGACGAAAGCGCCATCTCCGTACGTTCGACCGCCTGTTCATAGAGAATATCCCGGGACCGTTCCACCGCAAACAGGCTGATGATGACCAGCGGCAGCAGCATCAGTAGAAAATAACCGGTCAAGCGGGTTTGAATATTTTGCGAAAACCGATCCCGGATCCAACGAAACAACGCAATCATTCGATCCCTCCCTCTTTTGGCCGCCGACATCATGGTTTGGAGTACCATTCATTCACTTCCTTCGTGATTTCATCTCCTCCTTCTTCCTTCCAAGTCTTCACATAATCATCGAAGGCATCCAGCGGTTCAAGCCCCATAATGATCTTCGTAAACACATCCTCCAGATTTTTTAGCTTATTGCTGTACTTCGTCATGGCAGGTGTGGGAACTCCGTAGAATGCGTTAGGAACGATATGCTGATTAATCATTTGCAAGTTGTTGTATAGATTGAAATCGCCTAGGGAGTCAAGCCGCTCCTTAAACAGCAATTGGTCCGGCACATCAACAAGCGACTGGTAAATGCCACGATACAAATGCTTGTCGTGAAGCGCAAAATCCGTAACAATCGCCCCGTCCTCCCAACGCCAGATTTCGTTCTCGAAGCCGAGCTTCAGCGTCTTATAGTCACTGGCGATAAAGTCCAGAAACTTAATCACTTCGGCTGCTTTCTCCGATTCGGCGGGAATGACATTGTAGCCGCGGATAATATCCTTGCCTTCAACCCCTTTAGATCCGTCCGGTCCCGTGGGATACGGAAGCGGCATCCATACAGCCTCCGGGTCTTTGCTCATATTGGCGGCAATCGGTCCCCGCGTGTCGTACCATGCTGCAGAGAACAAGCCCACCGTGCCATTTTCTATTTTTTCAAACATATTATTTTGCAGGTTAAGAGGAAACTCCCGATCAAGCAAATTCTCCTGATACAGCTTGGCAAAAAACGCAAGGGTCTCCTTCGTTTCAGGCAGAATGCTTCCGTTCACCAGCTGTCCGTCCCGTTCAAACCATGTATTCCGCTGCGTGCCGAAGGCGCCGAAGAACGGAGAAGACCTGCCCAGATTCGATGTCAGGCTAAGGCCGATCGTATCCTGCACGCCGTTGCCGTCCGGATCATCGAGCGTGAAGGCACGGATGACTTCGTAATATTCCTCCAGCGTTTCGGGCGGCTCCAGCCCAAGCCGATCAAGCCAATCCTTTCGCACATACATCAGCTCTGCCCCGGTCACCTCATTCAAGCTCGGCACCGCATAGATTTTACCGCCATATCGAACCCGATCCCAGACCTCCGGCGGAATTTTCGCTTTTAGATGGGGACCATGCTTGTCGATTAACTCATCCAGCGGCATAAATGCCTTTTGCTTGACATAATTGTCGAACCACACCGGTTCGTACGTATGAAGCATATCCGGCAAGTTGCCGGAGGACATAATGACATCCAGCTTCTCGTTGTATACCTCAGGCGGCGGAAGATTGACTCCGATATCAAGCCCCGTGCGCTCTTCAATGTAATTCAGATACGGATTGTCATTCTCGTCCATCCCGGCGGGGAACGTCATTCCGAGACTGGAAATGACGATGCTGATGGATGCGCTCTTCGGTTGATTCTCCGGCGGATGTTCTCCCTCAGAGTCCGTACTGTTACACCCGGCAGCAAGGAGCATCAGAAATACACAGACGGGAAGCAATAGAACGTTACCTTTAAGCAGCCTTGACACCCTTCGATTCCCATGTTGAAATAACTCATCATTACAGGCCTTGTTCATCGGCATTTGTCCTCACTCCCTCAGCTAGTAAGCTAATATTACTATATAACGATTTTATGGTGAGTAAGATCATCATTATAATCATTCTTTAATTAAATGCGGCTTCCTTCAAATTGAGATAAAATAAAGCTGCCCCTTTGGGACAGCTTTATTGCTACTATTTCAAAATATGTTCTGCTTTATATTAGAGACGCCGGAGTTCTACTTGAAACGTTGTTACTTAGCAAGCTCCTCATCTTCTGTTCTGTTTCTCCCTCTGGTCGAGGCTGATAAATGGTTAATTTTAGCTCAGGAGCATCATACACCTGAAGAGTAATATGGTCCATAATCATTTCTCCAACTAAAGGGTGCACAATTGTTTTTTTGCCGCAAGGAGTACCTAAAACTTCATGCTTGGTCCACCAAGTACGAAACTCAGGGCTCTTATCGGTGAGTTCTTGAATCATACCTTTAAACCACTCATCACCCACAAAACGTGTGTACGCTAAACGAAATTGAGCAATTAAGCGTTGGGCATGATCTTCCCAATTAAGAAATAGCTCTCGATATACTTTAGATGTAAAGCAACGCCAAACTGCATTGCGATCTCGATCATCCATTTTATCAAAGTCGCCAAAAATTACAGCGGCAGCTTTGTTCCAGTTTACGATGTTCATTTTTTCGTCTGTTACATAGGTAGGGCAGTACTCTAATTGACTCAGTAAATTTTGTAAGTTAGTATTTACACCTTCAATAAGAGGGCTTCCAGTCTTATGTAACAGCGGTTGATTTGCTAATAAAAACAGATGCTCTTTTTCCTCTTCATTTAGCCTGAATACACGCGAAATAGCCTCCAATACCTCTGAAGATACTTGTATATCACGCCCTTGCTCTAACCAGGTATACCAAGTTATACCTATCCCTGTCAGCTGAGCTACTTCTTCTCGGCGCAGTCCCTCCGCTTTTCTCCGTGGCCCGACGGGTAAACCAAAACCTCGAGGTGATAAACGGGCCCGTCGTGTTTTTAAGAAATCTCCTAGTTCTTTTCTTCTTTCTTTATCACTTAACATATATTCCCTCTCCTCAAAGGTGGTAGTTGTAATAATAGTGTAAATACACTCCTATTCCCATTATAGACCTTCACCTATTCTAATAAATGAAGGAGGTGAGTTAAATGGTTTTCAATAATAAAGCTGAGCTATTGCCTGCACTTACAAAAGGACTCGTGTTCTTAATGGCTGCTGCAAGTGGCTTTACAGTAGCTAACGTGTATTTAAATCAGACTCTCTTGGTGAGTATGGCAAATACCTTTCATGTTTCTGAAACCAGTATAGGAATCGTAGCTACCTTAACACAAGTAGGATATGCATTTGGAAATCTTTTATTGGTACCACTAGGCGACATTTTTGAACAAAGAAAATTGATCCTAATTTTATTATCTACTGTATGTGTTATTTTAGCAGCAGCTGCTTTATCGATGAATGTAACGTGGCTGATTGCAGCAAATTTCATTCTTGGATTTGTTACAATTGTTCCTCAAATCATTGTTCCTCTTGCTGCTAATTTAGTTCCAGAAGGCAGCCGAGGCAAAGTATTAGGGAGTGTAGCCATTGGCTTAGTAAGCGGAATTTTAGGTGCACGATTTATTGGCGGTTTTGTAGATTCACATTTTGGATGGAGATCAATGTATTGGGTTTCTTTTTCAAGCACAATTATAATCATCATTTTAATTGCAATGTATCTTCCAAAAAGCACAGGAAAACATGTACTACAATACAAAAAATTGCTTGCATCTTTAGGCCCGTTATTTATAAGAGAAAATGCTTTGCAAAGAGCTTGTCTTAGTCAAGGAATGATATTTGCTTCCTTTAGCGCCTTCTGGACTACACTTGTTTTTTTATTAAGTACTTCTCCGTATTCTTTTGGAAGTGCCATGGTAGGGTTAATTGGCCTAGTGGGAATAGCAGGAGCCTTTGCAACTCCTATTATCGGTCGAGTAATTGATAAAAAAGGACCTGAATTTGCTAATGCTTTATGTATGTTTATTTCTTTAATCGCTTTTCTAATTTTAATCTTTTTAGGATATCGGTTACCAGGATTAATCCTTGGTGCACTATTAGTGACTGTTGGAACACAAGCAAATCAAGTTGCTTGTCAAGCTGCTATTTTTCAGCTATCTCCCGAAAAGAGAAATAGATTGAATGGGTTATACATGGTCTGTACATTCTTAGGTGGAGCATTAGGATCATACTTAGGTGTACTTGCTTGGAGTAAATGGCATTGGTACGGAGTATGTATAGTAGGAATGCTGATGATAGGGATTGCTTTTAGTTCGTTAATCAGCTTGCCTAAACAAGATAGTAAAAAAGTATAGCATCCGAGAAAGGAAGTAATCTCTATGTCCGGGAATACAGAAAACTATAAAAAAGGATTGGAAGTATTAGCAAAAATCGATCCAGATAACTATCAAAATATTGTGAATAGCTTTAAAGATTCCGTATCGCCTGATTTAGGGACTTTGGCTGTGGAATTTAATTACGGTCAAATCTTTTCTAGACCAGGATTAGATTTAAAATCTCGTCTTCTTGCGACTGTTGCTGGCTTAACTTCTTTAGGAAATACAGAACAATTAAAATTTTATATTAACGGAGCTTTAAATGTTGGATGGACGGAAGAGGAAATTGTGGAGGCTATGATGCAAATGTTAATTTATGCGGGCTTCCCTGTAGCTTTAAATACGATTTTAAGCGTAGCTACCGAAGTATTTACTAATAGACGAAATCAGATATCAGCTAATTAATGGAGGGAGGAGAACCAAGATGATTATTGATAGTCATGCCCATGTAGTTCTACCTACAGAAAGACAGATTGAAATGATGGATTTAAGCGGGATAGATAAAACGATATTATTCTCTACACTTGTTCATCCAGAAAAAAGTGAGAGCTACGAAGAATTTATACAAGAAATGGATATACTGAATCAAATTTTAAATAACGAAATAAATCCCATAGAAGCACGCTTAAGAGCTCTAGAAGAAGTAAAAGATGCTGTTATAAAATATCCTGACCGCTTTATTGGATTCGGATTGGTTCCCCTTTCAAGCTCCTCTGAAGAACTGAACCATTGGATTGAGATGATTGTAAAAGATCATAAAATGAAAGGGCTTGGAGAATTTACTCTTGGCACAGGTCAAATTAAATTACTTGAGCCTGTATTCCAAGCAGCTAGTAATTACAGTTCCTTCCCAATTTGGGTGCATACCTTCCACCCATTAAACTTAAATGATATTCAAGAATTATTCAGTTTAACTCGTAAGTATCCGAATGTACCTGTCATCTATGGTCATCTAGGAGGAACCCATTGGCTACAAACCATTGCATTAATAAAAGAAACTAGGAACGCCTACTTAGATATATCTGCGTTTTATACAACCTATGCTTTATCTTTGGCTATAAAGGAACTTCCAGAGAAAACTTTATTTAGCTCCGATTTTCCTTATGGTGATCCCTTCTTAAATAAGTTGGCGGTTGAACGTCATGCTTCAAGCGATGAAGTCATTCAACGAGTACTAGGAGGAAATATCGTCAACCTTTTAAATATTTAACTTTTTTCTTACTCATAAATGATCTTAAACAAAACGGCAACCCTGGCTTCTCCTTATTTTGGAAACCTAGGGTTGCCTTTTATGCTCTTAGTTTGGCCGTGCAATTATGTCACAAATGATTGATTATTTAAGATCCTCTTTATTCGTTTCCATCAGCAGAAGGTTATCGCTCTCTTCTTCTGACCCCACTTGGATCACTTCGAACGTACGGCCACAGTGGGCACAAAACTTAGCGTTCATAGCAGAGCTGTTCCCACAGCCTCTGCATACCTTCTCATCCGTAAGATTGGCGATTTGAAGCAGATTTTGTTCGATTTCAAAATTCAATTGATGAATCTTGGCCACATAGCTCTGAATACTCTCCTGATCAGGCGGCCATTTTCCAGCTTCGGTTGCAGCAAATACAACCTTGCCGATTTCCAGAAGCTGTTCATCGATGTCGCTTTTTTTACCGTTGTTCTGCAGCTTTAACCGATTGATCTCCACCAGCGTTTTGGCTTTGTTTCCGGCGTCGGACACACCGGCCTTAAATTTATCAAAAAAACTCAAGTATGCTCTCCCCTCTCTATTCACCCGTTTGAAGCAGTATTTATTTTATTCCTATAAGAGGTTGTTCAAAAAGTCCGCTTTTGATCACGAAGCGAATCAGGAAGCAGCTCGG
>NZ_QLYT01000096.1:0-9019 GCF_003269305.1 Paenibacillus sp. MDMC362 | reverse complement strand
CTTGAGGGGGTAGTGGGTGTATACCCGTGGAGGTTCGAGTCCTCTCTACCGCATACGAACATGAAGAAAAAGCTCTGCACCTTGTGCGGGGCTTTTTTTGCGCTTAAGATCTCAAATGTATAAACTTCGAAGCATGGCCTACCTCATATGAAAAAACATCTAAACGAGTTCTGTCTTCTTATGAATGTACGTCGATAGTTTTTTCCTTATATCCAGGTTTACATAGGATTCATCACGGTTTTGATCGAATTTCATTGCACATTTATGCACAACAAGTGTTTCATCTCTGGTCAGGAGTTTAATATCATAACGTGGACGAGCAACAACTTCAAATTACCTATAAGGAGTGATTCAGAATGGCTAATAACAACAATGGAAAGATGAGCCGTGAAGAAGCAGGACGTTTAGGTGGAGAAGCAACTGCGAACAACCATGACAAAGAGTTCTACCAAGAAATCGGGCGGAAGGGCGGCGAAGCAACCTCCCGCTCCCATGACAAAGAGTTTTATCAGGACATCGGTAAAAAGGGAGGAGACTCCACGTCAAGCTCCCATGATAAGGAATTTTATCAGGAAATCGGCCAGAAGGGCGGGGAGGCGACTTCCGATTCCCATGGCAGGGAATTCTATGAGGACATCGGACGCAAAGGCGGCGAGGCTACCTCGGAATCCCACGGACGTGAGTTCTATCAAGAGATTGGACAGCAGGGTGGCGAAGCCAGAAGCGACAGCGGCAGCAGCGGGGACGGCAAGATGAGCCGTGAAGAAGCGGGCCGCAAAGGCGGCGAGGCAAGAGCAAGACAACGCCAGCGGGGGAACTAATGACAATCCTGCGCATTTAACACCATATTTGAAAAGCAGCAGCTACGGCTTCCTAACAGGGAGCGCGTGGCTGCTTTCTTTTTGTCTAACATCTTCATTCGACAAGGTGGAAAAGAGAAGATCGTGCTGGACTTTTGGGGCGGTGTGTGATAATTATATGATAATGATAACCATTCTCATTTAAGGTTGGGGTCTGTACATATGTTAAACCTGTCGACGAATAGCAGCAGCAAAAAAGATTCGCGTGAATACAGCGGGCTCACGGCCCGTTTATGGAATATGGATATTGTTCATGGGCAAGAGCTCTCCCTGGAGCAGCAGTTGGCAGTGCAGCCAGCCCTGATTATCCCGCTTAGCGGTGAAACCTGTTTGCAACAGGCAGAGCAAATCACCCGTATGAATAAGGGATGCGTTTATTGTTGTGCAGCGGGGACAACTTTCGGAATTACGAGTGTCGATAACAAGAGTTCCGAGGAACACGAGCAGGCTTCCGTTGCGATCCTTCATTTTAGTTTCATGGAAGGGATATCAGGCTGCGGTCGATTGCATGAGGTGGATTGCGCCGCTTTCATGCCCTATGACGGCATCTTTGTCATCAGCTCACCGGACCGCTTGAATCTCGTCTGCCGGTCGATGTATAAAGATTTTCACAGCAAGGAGCCCATGAAGCAGTGGAGGGTTCAGCTGGATTTTCAAGAGCTGCTGTATACGATGATTGCCGAATGCAGCCCTTACGCCAAGAATGATAAGCGGCAAGCGCTGGAGCGGGTGAAGGAGTATATCGAGGAGCATTATGATGAAGATTTAACGATTGAACAATTGGCGAACCTTTCGGAGCTGAGTCCCAAATATTTTGTGGAAGTATATAAGAAGACGTATGGGCACAGCGCAATGGATTATTTGGCGCATGTTCGTTTGAACAAGGCGAAGCAGCTGATGCTGGGCTCGGATTCTTTGCTGCGTGAAGTGGCGCATATGGTGGGGTATAAGGATGAATTTTATTTTAGCCGCAAGTTTAAGAAGGCATTCGGGATCTCCCCCTCGGTGTATATGAAAACAAGGAAAAATAAACTGGCGATGTACGGCTCAACGGCCCTTCTGGGTTACGCCATGCCGCTGGATTTCACGCCGTATGCGGCTCCGCTTCATCCGAAGTGGTCACAGCATTACTATAACGTGCTTGGGCCGGATATCCCTGTCCATCTGGATGCATACCGCCAGAATCATAACAAATATGCCAATCTGGAGAAGCTGGCCTCGGCACGTCCAGAGCTCATCGTCTGCTCACAGGGGGTGGAGGATTGGGAGAAGGAGCAGCTTCGATTGATTGCACCTCTCTACGAAATGCCGGAAGAAGAGGAAGGGTGGCAGTTTAATATGTTAGGACTCGCTAAATTGCTGAACAAGCTGCCCGAAGCGGAGCGATGGATTGAAACGTTTCATCATAAAATATCGACCTACCGTGAGAAGCTCCCCGCTGAAATGATGGAAGAACGCACGCTTTTGACCGCACGCCTGCATCGGGATGAACTGAGGGCTTACAGTCATCCGGGCATGAAGGAGCTATTATATGATTATTTTAATTTTCAGCCGGCTAAGCCTGTGGACTGGAAGGAGGCTGGACGTTTAACGATTGAGCAGATCAAGAAGAGCCGGGCAGACCATATGCTGCTCTTGATCCGTCAGGATTCCGAAACGCTGGCCAATTGGAGAAAACTGCAGGCAACGCCGGAGTGGATGACCATTCCCGCGGTGCGAGAAGGAACGTTCCACCAACTATCCTCTTACCCTTGGCGCGAGTACTCCCCCATTGCGATGGAGCAGATGGCGGATGAAGCCTTTCGGTTGTTTTCCGGAAATTGTCCATGAGGAATCCGGTGATTTGTCCATGGTACGAGGAGAGAAAATCCTATACTATGATCAATAATGATAATCATTATCAATTATTGAGTGATCATAGATCATGGAAGGGGTAATTGGAGAGAGATGAAACGAATGAAATGGGTCTTGGGGTTATTGCTGGTATTTGCGTTGGTACTGTCCGCCTGCGGTGGAGGCAGCGAGGCTAAAGATACAGACGGAGCTAGCGCGAATAATGCAGCAGAGAGCGCGAACACAGCCGGGGAGGATAACGCTGCGAAAGAAGAAGCGACTCCCGCATCGTCCGATACTAAAGTTGTGAAATACCTCGATCAGGAATATACGCTTCCGGCCAAGACGGAGCGCATCGTTATCACCGGCGCCGTTGAAGCCATGGAGGATGCCATTGTGCTGGAAGTTAATCCGGTTGGGGCCATTACCTTCTCGGGTAAATTCCCGCCGATGTTTGAGTCGATTACGAAGGACGCCCAATCGGTTGGTGAGAAAATGGAGCCGAATTTCGAAACGATCCTGTCTTTGAAGCCGGATGTGATTTTGGCATCGTCCAAAGCCAAGCCTGAAGTCATTGAACAGTTAAATAAAATCGCTCCCGCGATTCCGTACTCCCATATATCGACCAACTGGGAGAGCAACCTGAAATTGCTCGGCGAGTTAAGCGGCAAACAGGAACAAGCGGAACAGGCAATAGCGAAATATAAAGAGAGCTTGGAAGAAGTCAAAGCGACGATTGGAGATAGCCTGAAGGACAAGAAAGTTCTGGCGCTTCGGATTCGTGCGGGCGAGATGTACATCTATCCGGCAGGCGTGTTCTTTAACCCGGTATTGTATGAGGACTTGGGGATTGAAGTCCCGGCTGAAGTAGCCGCAGCCAAAGCACAGGAACTGATCTCGAAAGAGAAGATTGCAGAGATGAATCCGGATTACGTATTTGTCCAATTCTCGCCAGATGAGAATAAGGATACGCCGAATGCTTTGGAAGAACTGCAGAATGATCCGATCATGAAGAACTTGAATGCATTCAAGAACGGCACCGCTTTTGTCAACGTGGTGGATCCACTGGCTCAAGGCGGAACCGCGTACAGCAAAATCGAGTTTTTGAAAGCTGCAGTCGAAAGTCTGACAAAGTAACATCCAACATTTCAGTATAAACCTATAAGGCGTGTTGTTCATGGGGATTAAAAAATCACTGCCGGCTGTCATCCTTGTGATGGCCCCGGCAGTCTGCTTCTTGCTCATAGCGGCCTCTATCCTCTATGGAGCCAAAAATATTACGATGGATACCGTTTGGGATTCCATCTTTGCTTTTGATTCGGAGAGCATCGATCATCAGATCATTGTGAGCTCCCGATTGCCGAGAGTTGTCGGTGCCATGCTTATCGGCGCTTTTCTCGCGGTATCAGGCGCTTTAATGCAAGGAATGACAAGGAACTATTTGGCGTCCCCATCCATCATGGGGGTATCTGATGGTTCGGTCTTCGCGGTGACACTGTTCATGGTATTTATTCCGAACGCCAGCTCCAATATGTACATCGTCAGTTCGTTGATCGGCTCAGCCATCGGAGCGGCCGTCGTGTTCGGCTTGGCATGGCTTATTCCTGGAGGACTCAGCCCGGTTCGACTGGCTATACTCGGAACCGTAATCGGGACGTTTCTTAGCGGTACCGCAGAGGCATTGGCGGCCTATTTTCAGATATCACAAAATATCAGCTTCTGGTACAATGCCCGACTGCATGCCATGGACCCGGAACTGATCAAACTGAGCATTCCGTTTGCAATCGTTGGTTTGTGTCTTGCCGTTGTATTATCCAAATCGATCACGCTGCTGTCGCTCGGGGACGAGACGGCCAAAGGGCTCGGTGTGAATACATGGCTTATTAAAGCCCTTGCGATGGTGGCTGTTGTGATTCTGACCGGCGTATCTGTGGCGCTGGCGGGTAAGGTTGCCTTTGTAGGTTTGATTATTCCTCATATTGCCCGTTTCCTGTCCGGCTCGGATTATCGATGGATCATACCGGTGTCAGGCGTGCTTGGCGGCATGTTTCTTGCATTATGCGATATTCTCGCACGGTTTGTAAATGATCCGTTTGAGACGCCGGTGGGTGTTATAACTTCGTTGATCGGGGTTCCTTTCTTCCTCTACTTGATCAAGACGAGGGGAGGGGCTCAGCGTGCGTAACACCTATTACCGATTCCCGATGGTTCTGACTGGAGGAATCTTGGTTGCATTGACTGCCATATATTTCAGTCTCACCAACGGGACGTTTGATATGTCCATCAAGGAAGTATTTCAAACTTTGCTTCGGATGAATCCCAATTCGGATTTCGATCTCGTTGTGTTCGAGTTCAGGCTGCCTCGTATTGTCCTTGGCGCTCTCGTCGGGTTTGCGCTGGGTATGGCCGGTGCAGTTATCCAGGGGGTCACCCGCAACGGACTTGCGGATCCGGGCATTCTCGGCATCAATGCAGGTGCAGGCATGGCGGTTGTGTTGTTTATGTTCCTGCTGCAAGGGCAGATCACGATGACCGGCTGGCTCGGGGTTATGATGATGCCGATGTTCGGTATCGCTGGCGGGTTGGCGGCAACTACGGCCATATTTATGTTCGCCAGAGAAAACGGAAAGCTGGATCCGCAGCGGCTAATTCTTGTGGGGATTGCGATTGCATCCGGCTTTGGTGCTATTACGATGTTCCTCTCGCTCAAAATGAATCCATCGGATTATGAGATGGCCGTAGCTTGGCTGGCCGGCAGCCTTCACAGCGCTAACTGGAAGTTCGTGGTCACGATGCTTCCTTGGCTCATCCTGCTGCCGCCTGTCATTTGGCTCCGCTCTCAAGTGCTCGACTTGTTCCAGCTGAGCGAGGAAAGCGTGAAGAGTGTCGGGGTAACCGTTGAACGCGAGAAAAATGTATTGCTTCTATGCAGCATCGGTTTGGTCAGCGCGAGCGTTGCCGTATCCGGCAGCATTGGGTTTGTCGGTCTGATCGCTCCGCATCTGGCGAGGCAGCTGGTTGGACTGCGGCACAGGCATATCATCCCGATCAGCGGTATAGCAGGCATGGCGATCGTGGTCATAGGCGATTTCATCGGCAGAACGATATTTGCTCCGGCCGAGCTGGCTGCAGGCATTGTGGTGTCCGTGATTGGGGTTCCATATTTTATCTATCTATTAATTCGCATGCGAAAATAAAAGCAGCTTTCGGGAGGATTACATGAATCGTTATCAACAGCTGGTGGTTGAGGACAGGGAACTCACACTGTGTTTACCTCCTTCTTATCATGAGTCGGACCGTTCTTATCCTGTTGCCTACGTACAGGATCAGGGAGATATGTTCAAGGACTGTCTCAACTATTTGAGTCACCTATTTGCAGCAGGCCAACTCGTCGAGGTCATCCTGGTCGGGATATCGTCAACCAATCGGAACCGTGAGTACACGCCTTGGCCGGCCGAGCCGCTGCTGGAGGGCAATCCGCCTTTCGGCGGGGAGGGCAATGCTTATGTCGATGAGGTTGCGGATGTCATCAAGGCGTACATAGATAGACAGTACCGTACACTCGCAGCGCCCGAACATACAGCCATCATTGGCGGTTCTTTTGGGGGGCTGATCTCGATGTTCGCGGGGTATTGGCGCCCCGAGACCTTTGGACGGATCGGAATGCTTTCGGCTTCATTATGGTATGACGGGGTTATGGATTACATCAGGGAGCAGGGGGAATTGCCTGCCGGGCTGAGGGTATACATGTCTGTTGGACAGTTGGAAGGCGTATATAAGAACAATGCGCAGCAACATATGTATTCGAATAATGTCGAGGCCCATCGATTCTGGAACGAACAAGGGGTGAGCCCCGAGCGTCTCCAGCTGGCGGTAGATCCTGATGGGACCCATGATCCCATCTTTATGGCCAGAAGATTTCCGGATGCGCTGCGGTGGTTGTTCGTCAAGGAAGAATATGACCAAGAATCCGAGATGGTGCGAGCTCAGCTTGAGGGTATGGGTAACCACGAAAAGGATGAAGCGCACGATAACCGCGATGACCAGAACCATGATAACCACAATAACCGCGATAACTGCAATAACGACGAAAAAGATCCTCTGTTTCGCATACCGGGAACGGTGACATGGTCCATGCAATCCGACCTCACAGGCCGCGAATACCGTATTTTCATTACCGAACCGATGGGACCGCCACCTGATGGCGGGTATCCTGTATTATACTCGCTGGATGCCAATGCGACCTTCGGAACGCTGGCAGAGGCCATCCGACTGCAATCCCGGACGCCCCGCGGCATTCCCTCTGCGCTTATTGTCGGGATCGGCTTTGACAGCGACAGTCCGATCGTGAGCAGCGAGCGTTTTTATAACTTTACTGAATATGCTGAAGACCATGAATTGCCGGTCCGCCCTAACGGATTGGATTGGCCGGAAACAGGCGGCGTCGAAGCATTCCTTACGTTCATCGAGTTTCAGCTGAAGCCGGCCGTGGAGCGGCAATACGCGGTGAATCGTTCGAAGCAGGCGCTGTTCGGGCACTCGCTCGGCGGTTTTTTCACCTTGTATACATTATTCACCAGGCCGGAGGCCTTTGCACGGTATATTGCGGCTTGTCCCTCCGTATGGTGGAAGAACTATGTGCTGTACAAACGATGGGAGGAGGGGCAGCTCCGTTTACAACAGAGCGGACAGCGTAAAGAGCTGCGTTTGTACGTTGGAGCTGAGGAGAAGCCGTCCATGGTTCAAGACGCCAGGGAACTCTATGCATTCCTCAAAGGGCATGATGAGGTTCTGGAGACTACGTTCCATGAAATTGAGGGAGAAGGCCACGTCTCGGTACTGCCTGCTCTGATAAGCCCTCTGCTTCGTTTTGTGAACGCGTAATGAGAATGATGCCTTAAGCATGAATAAGCAGCCTCATATCCAGCGATAAAGCCGGATCATGAAGCTGCTTATTCCGCGTTGCTGTATACAGAGGCAAAGAGTTAATCGAGTATTTCCGGATCATCAAGGATGGAAGAGTACTTCGGGTATAATCTGCGAATGCAATCCGGACAGATATCGTGGGTGAATTCAATGGGGAGGCGGCTCTCTAAATAGCTCTCCACAGGCTCCCACTCTTCCGCGTGGTGAACGTATTTGCATACGGCGCAGATGGGAATATGCCCGGGAAGGGGAAAGCTGTGAGCCAGCGCTTGTTCCAGCAGCAGTTCCTTGCGTTTGAACTTCGTAATATCCGTAAACGATATCATAGCTCCGTGAATACGGCTGTCCTTGTTGATAAGCAGCGGCAGTACCTCACATAAAACCCAATTCTCTTGGCCGTCCCATTGCACGGCATATTCCAAGGAATAATCAGATTGCTTTCCCAGCAAAACATCTCTTACGGAGGGCAGATCCAGCTCATGGAAAAAATGATCAAATGAAGCCAGACTCAGGGACCTGGAAGCGAGATTAAAAAAAGATGCCCCCTGCCATCCAGTCTCAGGGGTAACACCATATCTTCCGGCCATGGTAATGAGTGGATCGTTAATTTTGTCTATGATGCCATCCGGGGTAATGATCATCAATCCTTTATTTAAGGAATGAACCGCATTATTCCAGGATGTGATCATGGTATCGTAGGGCAAATGACTCGCTCCTCGTACTGAATAGACTCATGAGTAAAAGATACAACGATCCATGAGTACTATGGTATAATTTAGGCAATATATATTTGATTATACACGTAATTAAGTTGTTTTGCAAGATAAAAATACGTACATAAGTAATTTTCTTTCAAAGAGAACTAGGAAGGCGGTTGTTTGATGCAGTCTATTTACCAACGAATCGAACATCTCATAGAAAGCCGAGGTATGACCAAGAAGGCGTTTTGTGAAACCCTCGGGATCAGCACAGGAAATTTTGGTGATTGGAAAAGGGGGAAAACAACGCCGAGTACGAATAAATTGATTGAGATTGCAGCATTCTTTTCCGTAAGCTTGGATTGGTTGATTATTGGCAAGGGCAACCCCACCCGACTCAGGGAAGCGCGTGGAGAGTATGAAGTGGATCCGGAATCATCCGATCTTCCCTTCATGTCCGGATTGGCAGAGAATGAGAAGGAGTTTATCCGGGAATATATCGAGTTTTCAGCATACCGGAAGGAAAAGAGAAACGACAAGACCTAACTGCTCATGACCTAAGCTATTGATCCTTAATTTGGTTCTTTACTTTTATGTAATGGAACAGTATAATAGGGAATGTTCGCTACAGAACATCCCTTATAACATGCGGTAGTGGTGGAATGGCAGACACGCTATCTTGAGGGGGTAGTGGGTGTATAC
>NZ_QLYT01000095.1:0-13512 GCF_003269305.1 Paenibacillus sp. MDMC362 | reverse complement strand
TAAAAAAACTGCACCTCCAACTGTTAGATGTGTCTAACAATGGGGGTGCAGTTCACTTTTGCATGATTCAATCATCATATAAATCTAAAATTAGTCCAGATAAACGGCTTTGCCGAGTTTTGCGGATTCATAGAGAGCTTCCAAAATTCGAGATACGACATAAGCTTGTTCCGGGGTTACGACAGGATCCTTATCCTGATCGATCGCCTCGATCCATCTTCTCATCTCAACATCCGGAGCCTGCTCCTTCTTCCCGTCGTAGAATGCCACTCCGCCGGAATTCAATTCGATCTCGTTTGTATACAGACGACTGAATTTCTCGCCGTTGATGCGAAGACCGTTCTTCATGTCGGCTCCGCCTTCCGAACCGCTCAGCGTACATTTGGCTTCATCGATATCCAGCGTATTGAGCGCCCAGCTGGATTCCAGCATGATCGTCGCGCCGTTCTCCATTACAATCATACCGAATGCGGAATCCTCAACGGTGAATTTTTCCGGATCCCATGGCCCCCATGCATTTGCCGCGTTTTCCTTTCGAGACAATTCATGATAAGTGGTGCCGAGGACGATCTTCGGTTTGTAGTTATCCATCATCCAGAGGGTCAAATCGAGAGCATGCGTACCGATATCGATAAGCGGCCCGCCGCCTTGTTTTTCCTCATCCAAAAAGACGCCCCAAGTTGGAACCGCTCTTCTCCGTACGGCATGGGCCTTGGCAAAATAAATATTTCCGAGTTCACCGGCTTCGCATACTTGTTTCAGGTAAAGACTGTCTTCACGGAATCGGTTATTGTATCCGATCGTCAATTTCTTGCCTGTCCGCTTCGCGGTTTCCATCATCCGCTTGGCATCCGCAGCCGTTTTTGCCATCGGTTTCTCGCACATTACATGCTTACCTGCCTCAAGGGAAGCAATGGAAATTTCGGCATGCGAGTCATTAGGCGTCAGAACATGAATGATATCGATGCTTTGATCCTGCAGCAACTCTTTATAGTCGCTATACACTTTGGCTTCCTCAATCCCGTACTTGCTAGCTGCAGCTTCCGCGCGATCAAGGACGATATCACAGAATGCCACGAGCTCCACGTTGTTCAATCTGCTTAAGCTCGGCAGATGCTTCCCGTTTGCGATACCGCCACAGCCGATAATTCCAATACGATACACTTTAGACATGGATCATCACCATCACTTTTCATTAAGTTTTTTAATAACTTCAGATATAAAGTCCTGCCTATCCATAACGCCTTAAAGAGCAGGCGGGCTTTTATGTATGTAATTCTGCCACGACATCTCTTCGGTCTCCGGATACGAACTTAGCTGCCATGACATCCACATATAAGGTATCACATCTCGCTCATTTTTTTAGTCCAACTATGCGACAAATCATATATAAAATTACGACATCCTTATGAGAATAACGTTATTAGGCAACTGGACCTGTTACCACACACGGTCCCACAGTTTACATAATATAAATTATGAAAAAGCTGAATTCTACCATGTAGCATGAGGGTGCCTGCGCATGGATTCAACCCTATGGGAATCCACCAACAGACCCAAACTGCGAAATGCCATAAGTACAGCACCGGCGGCGGCGGATAATTGAGGGTTGTGAAATTCATATCGCTTGTTGATGCCCGTTTGCAAGCTGTTTATCAGCTTCGATTTCATGTAAGCGCAGTTTACGACACTCCCGATGCCGGTTACCGGTACATGATCCGACTGAAAAAAAGAACCTAGAATCTCAACGCCTACCATGATCTGTTTCATGGCTTCATCGCATACGCTCCGAGCTAATGGGCTTCCAGCTTCAGCCGCTGTCGTGATAAGTGGAGCCATCTCCCCGAATTTCTTGTCCCGCTCTTGTCGATCTTTTATAAAGCCCGCAACCGCCAGCATTCGAAGCTGGTCCCTATTTTCGACTCCCCAATAGGATTGGATTTGAAGGACCAACGATTCATCGGATGGATGAATATTCCCGGCCAACATCTGATACACAGCATCATAAGATAGAAATCTCGCTGCGCTGGCGGCGTAATGGTGAAAATCCACATTTTTAATTGGAATCTCTTGTTCGGTTATTCCCAGAATTATGGATCCCGTCCCCGACACAACAACGATTCCTGGATTCCCCATGAATGCACCTGCATGCGCGACAACGGAATCGTTCACGTACCATTTCGGACAATCGAGTCCTTCGATCGCGGTTAAACGAGTTACCCACTCCATGTCTTGATCTGACTCGTAACCCGCTATTCCCGCACACAGACCCTTGACGTGATCCAATTTGCAGCCTGCCATGGTAAGTGCCATGCGTATGGTTTGCTGAACATTCTCAGGTGCATTCCTGTCTTTATGGACCGAGGAGGCTCCGCCAACGGCATAAGAGAGAATATTTCCATTTAGATCGCTGACCATGACGCGTGTTTGCGATCCGCCTCCGTCGATTCCAATCACGACCTCATGCCTCACATCCAAGACCTCCCGCGTTATTAATTGCTAACAGCTTACAAAGACGGAGCCGCCCCCCCGTCAATATTGATGGAAGTTCCTGTAACATAGGAGGCAGCATCGGATGCCATAAATACGATAACTTTTGCCGCTTCTTCCGTGTTTCCAATACGTCCGAGCGGAATGTTATGGCGCGGGTCCCGGGCATACTGTTCCCAAGTGAGTTCAGGCGATTCACGTTTCCAACGCGCTTCAAGCTGTGCACTGCGTATCGTTCCGATGCATACGGTGTTTACCCGGATCTGGTCTTTCGCCAAATCGTGACTCATGGCCTTGGTCATGGCTTGCCCTGCCGCGCGGCTGACGCTGCTGGGCATGGATGCAGCCGGCGGTGTTTTGGCCCAGGAAGTCGTGACATTAATAATCGCGCCCCCGCCGGACTCTCTCATATGGGGGACAGCTGCACGGGCAAATCGAATCGCGCCAAACAGCTTGAGTTCCAGATCCGATGCCCATTGTTCGTCGTCGATCAGCCCAAATGGCCTAGCAGCAGCGGTTCCGGCATTGTTCACCAGAATATCGAGCCGTCTGTAGTGGCGGACAGTTTCGGTTACGGCTCGTATGCAGTCCTCAGGTTTCGTAACATCCGCTGCGATGGTTAGCGTTTTGATATCCGCTGCTTGTCGAATATGGTCTGCCGCAGCTTTTAACTGCGCCTCATCCCTTGCACAAATAGCAACCTGGGCACCTTCCAACGCAAACGCAACTGCGGTTTCAAGGCCAATGCCTCTGCTTCCTCCGGTAATTAACACGACTCTTCCTGTCAGTCCCAAGTCCATGTCCTATCGACTCCTTTACCTTGATTATCGGACAACTACTACTAGATAGCTTCAACATCAAGAAGGAGTTTTCCTCTTTCCTTCCTCCTATTCTCCAGCGCACCGCCCGTTAACCATTTTCCCGGTAAGCCTGTCAAGACAACATAAAAAAGCCGCGATGAATTCGCGGCTGCATAATCACTTCTATTGCTCTCCAAAAACATGATGGGTTTCTCTTCTTGCAAAATCAACGAACTGAAATTTGTCCAATCGATGCCTCGATTCTGTATACTGGAAAAGCGTGGTATCTTCCAGATGAACGTAGCCCCGGACTACGACGACATGAGTATCGTTTCCAAGATCCATATGGGACTGGTCCATCGTAGTAGCTCGTTCAACGGAGATCATTTTTTTCGAATAGCTGATTTTCAGATGGAGCTCCTGCTCCAGGTATTGATAGATAGAATCGCCGGTAATCTCTCTCGTAAGACCCGTTACAATGTCGGCAAGCAAATAATCGATATCGAGAATAATGCGCTCCCCATCGATTTCCCTGGCACGGATGACCTTCCATACAAGGCGATCCGGACGAATTTGAAGCTCCCTTGCAATTCCCTCCCCGGCCGGAACACATTCCGTCTCATATACAATCGTTCGGCTCTTTCGGCCTAACCGTTCCGCTAGCTCTTTATAACTGATGAGCCCCGTTACCGGGAAGTTCATTCTGCCTGTATCCAGCACAAAAGAACCTTTACCTTTCACCTTGTGAATATAACCGTTTTGAGCCAGCAAATTGAGTCCCTTACGTACCGTTTCCCTAGTGATTTGATAGGTTGCCGCAAGCTCGTTTTCCGAGGGCAGCTTACTGCCGGGCTGCAGAGCGCCGATTTCGATTTTGTCGGCATAATCTTTGTATAGCGTCCAATAAATGTTGTTCGTCATCCTTTATCACCATCAGTTATTGTACCATTTTCCAGCGGCTATTACATGCTGCATCGGAACTGTCAGCTTCCATTACCGAGAGTCACCTGAAGCACTCTCGTTTCGCCTGGAAACGCATCGCCTTCAAACTCCGTAACCTTCTGAATGTGTTCCTGCCCATCTGGAATAATGACCGGCGTAATGACGGGTAAACCGGCTTCCTGGATCCGATCCATATCGAATTCAAGCAGCAGCTGCCCCTTGCTTATCTCCGCACCTGTTTCCACGTGAGCCGTGAATCCCTCTCCCTTCAAGGAGACCGTGTTGATTCCGACGTGAATCAGGATCTGAACTCCGTTCGTATCCGTCAAAATAATCGCATGTCTGCTCTTCTTGATCAGATGCGCGACCTGACCGTCAAATGGAGCATACACTTTTCCTTCGGACGGGAGGATGGCAATGCCCTGTCCCATCTGTTTATCGGCGAAGGCAGGATCCGGCACCTCAGACAGGGGAACCACCTTCCCTTTAATCGGCGCCATGATATCTACCTCGGCTGCTTGCGCCGCTTCCGTAGTCGGACTATTCGCCGGTGCTGACGAGTCAAACGACTCGGATTGAAAACTGCCGTTCGATGCTGGTGGAACAGCTTGTTCTGTTGCATCCAAGCCAGCAGGACTCCCTTCTGTTGTACGTCGAGACTGCTTGGACAACTGGTAACGCCCGAACAGCAATGTCCCTGTGAACGGAATGACCAATACAATCGCCATGCCGAGGAAGAAGACGCCCCACTGGTTAGGGAATATCGATAAGAATCCCGGAATCCCGCCCACGCCGATCGATGAAGCCAGAACGTTGTTCACAGCCAGCAGCACACCGGCAATTCCGGATCCGACCATGCCGAAAATAAACGGATATTTATGACGAACGTTGACCCCGAAGATGGCCGGCTCTGTTACCCCCAAGAAGGCGGAGATGGAAGAGGTAACGGCAAGTCCTTTCGCCTTCTGTTCCTTCATGATAAACATCATGGCCAGCGCTGCGGCACCTTGCGCAATATTAGACAATGCCAGCATCGGCCACAAGAACGTTCCGCCCTCACTGCCGATGAGCTGAATGTCCACTGCAAGGAAGGTATGATGCATCCCCGTGATGACAAGGAGCGCATACAGTCCGCCGTAGATCAGGCCGCCCAGAGCGGCAAAGGAATCAAAAATGCTGACAAGACCTGAAGTGAGGACGTTGCCGATGGCAAACGTGATCGGTCCCACCAGAACAAACGCGAGGAACCCGGTCACCAATAGGGCTACGGGGGCCACAACAAGCAGCTTAATGGAGTCATGGACGCGTTTATTCAGGAACTTCTCGATTTTGGCCAAAATATAAGCCGAGACAAGGACCGGCAGTACTTGGCCTTGATAACCGATTTTCTCCACTTCGAAGCCGAACAGGTTCCAGACGGGAACCGTGCCCTCCAGCTTGGCATCGGCATACTGGTAAGCGCTGAGCAGATTCGGATTTACCAGGATCAGGCCCAGTACAATCCCGAGCAGCGGGTTGCCGCCGAACTGTCTTACCGCCGACCATCCGATCAGAACGGGAAGGAAAGTAAAGGCGGTGCTTGCAATCAGATTAATAATCGAGGCAACGTCCGCCCACTCGGGATGGACCTGAATCAACGATTGTCCTTCATAGAAAATGCCCGGTCCCGTAAGCAGATTGTTGATACCAAGCAGCAAACCCGCCATGACGATGGCCGGCAGGATCGGAATGAATATATCCGCAAGCGTCTTGATCGCCCGCTGCAGCGGATTTTGCTTCTTGCTCGCAATGTTCTTCACTTCATCCTTCGAAACTCTCGCTCCGCCGGTGATGTCCATCATTTCATCGTAAACCTGGTCGACAAGGCCCGGTCCGATCACGACCTGAAACTGTCCCTGGGACGAGAACTGCCCCTTCACCAGATCGTTCGCTTCAAGGGCTTGGGAGTCCACCTTGCTGTCGTCCGCAAGGGCAAATCTTAATCGGGTAACGCAATGCGTGGCGGCTTCGATATTGTCTTTTCCGCCGACTGCCTCGACAATGCGCTCCACGTTTTTGCGATCAATGGCCATAACTCTCGCTCCTGACATTATGAATTTAGTTGTTATGAATAAGCCACATATAGGATGCATACGGTCGAAGTGCAACGATTGGAGTAAGGTCCGGTTCTTTCGTTGTGTTGCCGATTAATAGTTGAACCGACCGACTTTCGGTCAGATTGTCTATCATCGTCTTCGGAAGCTCGAACGAAACATCGCGGTCGCTGAAATTGGAAATGACAACAAGCGTCTGCTCCTTGTTCGTTCTGGCATACGCATAAATTTCGGGATGACCTTCATCCAGGCGAACATATTCACCGTCCGTAATAACCGGAATGTTCTTTCGCAATTCAATCAGCTTCCGGTAATGATGATAGATCGATTGCGGATCCTCCACTTCGGATTGCGCATTGATCAGCGGATACCGTTCATCGATCTTGATCCAGGGCGTCCCCGTCGTGAATCCGGCTTGGTCGCCAGCATTCCACAGCATGGGCAATCTGGAGTTGTCGCGCGAGCGCACTTTGACGATGTGGGCAGCCTCTTCCGGCGTTTTACCCTGCTCCTGGAGAATGGTGTACATGTTTAAAGATTCAACATCCCGAAACTCGGAGATATCATTCCATTTCGGATCGGGCATGCCGATTTCTTCGCCTTGATACACATAAGGCGTGCCTTGTAACCCGTGAAGCGTCGTGGCCAGCATCTTTGCACTTTCCGTGCGGTATTCGCCGTCATTGGTGAACCGGGTCAGCGCTCGCGGCTGATCATGGTTGTTCCAGAAGAGGGCATTCCAACCGCCGCCCTTCTGCATGCCGATTTGCCAATCGGAGAGCACTCTTTTCAACTCCTCGAAATCATAAGGCTTGAGCTCCCATTTTTGCCCGTTGGGATAGTCTACCTTCAAGTGGTGGAAGTTGAACGTCATGGAGAACTCATTCTCCTCCGGGTTCGAGTATCGAATGCAATGCTCCAAAGTTGTGGAGGACATCTCTCCCACCGTGACGAGATTGTAAGGCTTGAACACTTTTTCGTTCAATTCCTTAATGTATTCGTGCACTCGGGGGCCATCCGTATAAAACCTGCGTCCGTCGCCCGGAGCCACGGAGCCGTCGTCATCGGGAAAACCGGGATCCTTCGATATGAGATTGATGACATCCATCCGGAATCCGCGGACTCCCTTTTCCGCCCAATAGGTGAGGATATCCACAACCTCTGCGCGGACCTTCTCGTTCTCCCAGTTCAAGTCTGCCTGCGTTTTGTCAAACAAAGTTAAATAATATTGCCCTGTCCCCTCGTCATACTGCCAAGCTGGCCCTCCGAATTTGGATTGCCAGTTATTAGGCGGGCCGCCGTCTTCTGCGGGATCCCGCCAGATGTAATAGTCGCGATACGGATTATCGCGTGAGGAAGCCGCTTCTTTAAACCATCGATGCTCGGTCGATGAATGATTCACAACGATGTCGATCATCAGATGCATGTCTCGCTTTTTTAATTCGGCCACAAGTTCATCGAAATCGTCCATCGTCCCGTACGCAGGATCTATGCTGCAATAATCCGCTACGTCGTAACCGTTATCATTTTGCGGAGAAACATACACCGGCTGGAGCCACACAATGTCGATGCCAAGTCCTTTTATATAATCCAGCTTCTCCATGAGCCCGCGTATATCGCCGGTACCTTGGCCGGTCGTGTCGTTGAAGCTCTTCGGATATACTTGATAAACCGTTGAAGTTCTCCACCAATCGTAAGACTGGGTTTCTGGGTTCAACATGAAACTTTGTCCTCCTCGTCATCTTGTATATACAGGTTGCATATACGAAAATCATATACATGTATATACAGGTTGTCAACCGTTTAACCATTAATACCCACTTCCCGGGCGTTTCGACTACTGAAATAACAATTTAATTGGAATTTTTTCTGATGTTGTGGAATGAATCGCTAACCGCGAATGTCACAAATGACAAAATGCTTTTCTATCATATGCAATAAACCCCATATGAAAAGAACGAGCTTTTGAGCTCATCCTTATCATATGGGGTATTCATTTTCCCACTGTTTATTAATTCACGGTCAGAACCGCCTTAGTTTCGTCTGCCCATTTGCCGACCGGTTGAATCGTATAGGTCGTTCCTGCCTTCAGTTTGCCTTCCTGCGTAAGATCAAACACGCCTATTGCACCTTTGCGGCTTGAATATTTATAGGTTGCCATAAGTTTACCGCCCTCTGTGTCAATCAATTCCACACTCCGGCCGGAGAACAGCTCATCTCCAGGGTCCTCGGACAATGTAATGGAAACAGAGCTTTCACTGATCGCCGCGGCACCGATGATATCCAGCGGTTCGAAACTCTTCGCAACGAAAGTCGGATTCCCAATCTGTGCCCAATCGGAGGTAACGGTATAGGTAACACCAGGCGTCAGTGCCTGGCCTTCAGGCAAACGGAACTTCGGTTCTTGTTTGCCATCCGTGGACTGGGTGAATGGTACGTATTTGGCCACGATAGGTTGTCCGCCTGCAGGCGTAATCGTGACTTCTCTGCCCTGCCCAGACGAGATGATCTGATAGACTTTTCCATCCGCGCTGTTGTTCTCATCCAATACGAATGCATTGTCTCCGCGGCCTCCGCTATAAGCGGAAATAACATAACCGTAGTCAACGACGCCGTTCGCTTTAAGTGCCTCCAACTCAAACGTATCCTGAGCCGCTTGTCTAACCTCTGTCATGTCCAACTTCGTGCTATTACCTGTAAATGTACCTGCTGTTTTCCCTTTATAGGTAAGCGAATACGATGTACCCGGTTTTTGAACGGAGGTTGGGACGATGTAAGTGGATATCGAGCCCGTCTTCAAACGCGGCATGTTGGTGAGTTCAAGTCCGTTGTTAAATTTAAAATCTTCTTTGGCTTTGGCAAACGCCTCATTGTCCGCGGTCAATGGAGCATCAAAAGTGACGATCAGGGTTATCGCATTCAGTGCGCGGACACTGGTGATTTTGGCTTTTTCTGATGCAACCGCCTCATGGGCAATGCTGATCAAGTAGGCAGCTTGACCACGAGTGGCTTGGCCGTCCTCGGAATAGAACCGCTTTGCCCAGTAATCCACGGACTTGGCATCTCGTTTCAGTGCTTTAGACACCATGTGTACCAGCTCGGCGTGGGTAACGGTTCCCCGCGGGTCAAAACGTCCGCCCGGTGCCTGCATAATATCTTGCGCCACCAGCTCAGATGCGTACCGCTCATACCACGCGTTTGGATTCACATCCGTGAAGCTAGGCTCTGTCTCCCCTTTGCCTTCAGGACCAATCGCAAGCACAAGCATTTTCGCCAGCTCTGCCCGCGTGATCGTGCTGGTTATCCCCATCGAACCATCCTGGTAACCCTGCATCACGCGAAGCTGGGACAATACTTGAGTGGCTTGCTCTATATCTTGGACAGCCAGCGGAGCACCCGCAGCCTCGACTTGCAGAACTTGTAACGGCAGCGAAGCCGTTCCCAGAGCAGCTGCCACCATTATGGCCGCCAGTTTATTAGAATATGTCTTCATTGGTAAACCCTCCCTAAATCGTTGAAATATGAGCTTTGATTGTCATATCTCCATGATAGAGGAGAGTCCTAAACTCCCAAGAAAGCCGGGATTAAGCGTTTCGAAAACTTTTATTAACAATTTCTAAATTATTTAAACCGAAAAGCGGTAGCCAGCCCCCCAGACCGTTTCAATGTACTGCGGATTGGATGGATCCAGCTCCATTTTTTCGCGCAGCTTTCGGACGTGAACGGTTACGGTCGCGATATCTCCGCTGGAATCCATGCCCCATATCCGTTCAAACAGTTCCGTTTTGTTAAACACCCGGTTCGGATGACTAGCCAGAAATTCCAGCAATTTAAACTCCCGGGTGGTGAACGCGACCTCCTGATTGCGTACGAACACCCTTCGCGCCGATTTATCGATGACCAAACCGCGAATATGAATTTCTGAGCTTGGACTTGGGCTTTGCTTGCCCATAAGCCTCACATATCTCATCAAATGGGCTTTGGCTCTTGCGACTAATTCGCTCGGGCTGAACGGCTTGGTAATGTAATCGTCGGCACCGAGATTGAAAGCACGGATTTTATCGATCTCTTCATTCTTGGCGGATACGATCAGAATCGGTACCTCCTTGTTCTTCCTGATGTGGCTGCATAATTCAAAGCCGTTCATACCGGGCAGCTGAAGGTCCACAATGATAAGGCTGTAGTCCTCATGAAGGGCAAGCTTCAATCCCTCATTGCCTGTATGGCATAGATCGACCATAAATCCATTCAACTCAAAATAATCCCGCTCCAACTGAGCGATGGTTGTCTCGTCTTCTATGATGAGAATGCGTGCCGTCATGGATTAAAGTGCCTCCTTCATATTCGCTCGTTTGAGGGTAAAGTACAGGCTGGTGCCGACGCCCAGCTCGCTCTCCGCCCAGACGGCACCCCCGTGTCCCTCGATGATCTGGCTGGCAATGGCAAGCCCCAGGCCGCTGCCGCCCGTTGCGGAATTGCGGGATGGCTCCGCACGATAAAATCTTTCGAATATATGAGGGATCGCTTCCGGTGCGATGCCCGTGCCGTTATCCCGAATCTCAACCGTTACCCATTCCGGAGATAGCCGGATCGATACGCCTATGTTTTTTTGCTGCTTGTCCATGAAATTCTGGGCATTTCCAATGATGTTGAGCACGGTTCGCTTTAATTTCTCCAGGTCGGCAATGACATCGACAGGATCACCCGGGCGTTCCTTCCACTCCAGCAAAATGTCCTTCTCCTCCAAAACATAGCGCTGCTCATCGATGCAATCGTCAATGAAACCGATGATATCGACATGCTCGATCATAAACGGCACCTGCTTCAAATCCAGCTTGGAATAGAGAAACAGCTCATCCACGAGTTTATCCAGTTCGATGGTTTTGTTATAAATGATGTTCACGTATTTATCCATTTTCTCCGGCGTATCCGCGACGCCGTCGCGTATGCCCTCGACATAACCCTTTATATTCGTTATGGGTGTGCGCAAATCGTGAGAAATATTGGAGATCAGCTCTTTTCGGTTCTCTTCGTCCCGGAGCCGGAGCTGAATCGATTCGTGCAGCCGCTTCCGCATATTCTCAAACGTCTCGTTCAATTGACCGATTTCGTCCTTCGAATGCATATCCAGGGAAAACTGAAGATTCCCCTCCTTAATGTGTTCGGCCGAATTACGGAGCAAGTCAAGCGGTTTGACCACGCTGCGCGTAATCCAGCGATATAACAATACGTTCGCAACGACAACGATGCCAACGAGACTCAAGACAAGTATGGGCAACAGCTTGCGTGTGACTTCGCCGAAAGGACTTCGCTCGCGAATCACGTACACGCTCCCTTTGGCCCCGTCCGAATACCGGAAATCATATTTGGCATAAGCATAGAACCGTTCACCGATATTAAGCGTATTGCGGATCTGATTATTATTCAGGTCATATGGAGGCAGATTCGTTTCCAGTTCAGGCTGGTTCATCGTATTGGACTCAAAGACCTGGTCGTTTTCTCTCCGGACGTAAAGTCCTGCGCGTACGGTTCTCAGCTTAAAATCGTATTCCGTCAGAAGCTCTTTGTCCTGCAGCTCATCCGGCTCGTTCTTGGCAAGATATTTTAATTCGAGGAAAATGGACTCCTCTTGTTCCGTGAGCGGGTTAATCTGGTAGTGCACTTTATAAAAATCCCGAATACCGTGAATATCGCCGGTAGCCGCAATGGTAAATAAACTGGCAGTCAAGACAAAGACCAGCAGGCTAATGACCAGCATACCGGTATAGGACAGCAGCAACTTAATCCGAATGGACATGAAATTCGCCTAAAGCGAACCGGAAACGATGTTTCCCTGAAACATCGTCGCCACGCGTTTGGATCTTCTCGCAACGGCTTCAGCTGAACATGAAGCTTCGACCAATACGATGCTGGCGACGTCTCCGACCTGCGGCCACAACTGCTCCCCATCATGATTCAGCGGTGTGATGCCACCGGTAATATATTGGAGCGTTTGCGCTAAAGCGCGTTCATCCACCCATCTGGATATTTCGGCCAGTCGGCCGGCGCGCTCCAGCACATCCCCATTTCCGAAGGGCGACCACACATCAAAAATGTTATCGCATCCGACGGCCACTTCTACACCTCGCTCGTGCAGCAAACCAACCGGCGGAAAGTTCCGGCCAATGGGCACACTCGTAATAACGGCGACCCCCGCATCAGCGAGCAAGTCCCCCATTTCCTGTGCTTGGGATGGTGGAATATCACCCAGTCCGAAGGCATGGCTGATCGCCACCTTGCCCTGCAGACCCGCCTCGATGGTCAGCTGTGCTAACCGCTTCATGGTGAAGGTCCCCAGATGATGGGCATCATGCAGATGCAGATCAATGCCCGCATCGGCCTCCACGGCGAGCTCCACCATTCCCTGCAAGGATGCTTCGATATCGCCATCCACCGTCGCCGGGTCAACTCCGCCGACCAGGCTTGCTCCTCCGCGAAGTGCTTGTCTCACTAACTCCGTTGATTTCGAGCGCAGCAGACCATGCTGCGGAAAAGCAACGATCTCATAAGATAACTTTCCTTCAAACGCGCGTAATGCCTGTTGAACCGCTTCTAAATTGTCTAATCCCGCTTCCGGATAAATATCCACATGCGTACGCACATGGGTCACGCCGGACTCCAGGTAAATATCGAGCAGCCGTTCCGCACGTTCCTGCGTTGAGGTATCCAGCGAAGGAAGCGTCGCTCTCTCGATTGCCAAACGTTCGAATATACTGGAAACCGGCGTAACGGAACGCCACCGGTCACCAAGCAGCGTTTTATCCAAATGGCAGTGCTTTTCGATAAAGGATGGCAGAAGCAACAAACCCTTCACATCGTGCTGCGGCCACTCGTCTGATAGGGTTGTGTCCGAAGCTACAATTTTTGCGATTTTCCCATCTTCTATGAATATATGGCGAATCTCCGTCCTTGTTCCCGCAATAACGCCGTCTTGAACTTCATAACCGCTCTCTAACCGGGCATTGGTTAGCCAAAATGCTGAACTCATATATCTATCAATCCTCTCTCCGCTTACCAGATATACGATCATGCTATCACAGGAAAAATGATATGGAAAATATTTAAAAAATAGGATTTACTTAAGTTTTACATATGACGGATTGTAATATGAAGTGCGACACCTAAACAGAAATAGCCCATGGGAACAA
>NZ_QLYT01000094.1:0-5286 GCF_003269305.1 Paenibacillus sp. MDMC362 | reverse complement strand
ACTGCTCACGAATCTTTCACAGAGGAACTGTCGCACTTGGTTTGACAATCCGTCAAGAATAAAAAAGAGCTGCGCGAGCAGTATCTAAGCGATTCGGGGTTGCAGGAAACTGACGATGCTGTCGTTTCCCTGAAGCTGCCGGACACATTCGTGAAATAACAAGAAACGTTAGCGTTAGCAGTTGGCGGAACATCAATTCATGCAGCAAAGAGAGATAACAATCAGAGCCGCGAAATACCGCGGCTTTTCGATATGCATGAGGCATATTCCGTCCGGTGGAGTAGAACGACCTATTTTATTGATTCTGTCATTCCTTACACCTCTGAGTTTCACTTCTAAATGTATTTTATAGGAAAAACCGCTCCAACCCGATACGAAGGAGCGGCTTATATAACAATGTACGGTTAGTGAATCAACAGATCGACCCTACTCAAAACCTCATCCACGGTCTCCTTTGGAACTCTGCAAATAAACTTGACTTGGCGAGATTGCCAATCAAGGCTCTTGATTTGATCAGACAGGATAACCCCTTCAATCGGTAAATCCTGTGGAATAATCACCTCGAATGGGTAACCTTTAGCCTTGGAAGTAACAGGACAGAACAAGGCTAAGCCGACTTTTCCATTATATTGCGCAGGTGAGAGGACAAGGGCTGGGCATTTTCCCGACTGCTTATGGCCAGATTAGGGATTAAACTGAAGCCATACCAAGTCGCGCGATCAGGAATGTAATTTTCTATTATCATGACTCACGTCCTCTCGGATCACCCGTTTGAACCTCGGAATGGATATTATCAGGCGTTATTTTCGAAAGTAGATCTTCCAGTTTATTGGTCCGTGGCTTGATGACGAGATGGCCGTCTTCAACGTCAAGATCGATTTCTGAGCCTTCCTCAAGTCCTACCTCCATGGCCAGAGTCTTGGGGATACGCATGCCTAGACTGTTACCCCATTTTTGAACTTGTGCCATACTATCACCCCACACTAATGTTTATACAAAGTATATACATTTTCTGGAATGGAGTCATCAAATTATTGACCTCTCGGCGAGTTTTAGTAATCCATGATCGATTAGACTTGCTTTACTTCACAACCACCCGCTGATTTCCATCTTCATAAGCGCAACCAAGCTCAATAGCTCTATGTCCCCGATTTAATCGATTTCTCCATAGCACTGCCGGATCTAGCGTATCCGCGCTTTATCAAGTTTCATAGCCTACTCCTTATTTCAATTTTCCAAATGATTTTGGATCACTTGGCATCATCTTAATTAAACAGACCCCCACCATTTCAAATAACAATGATGGGGTCTGTTTATTAAAGTGTATAACCTAATTGCTTACTAGTCCGCTATATTGATGACATTATCTTTAACCTGATAAAATGACATATTTATAATTCCATTGTTGCAAAATCGCTGCCGCTTCTTCATTTTCCTTTTCAAAAAAATAATTAGAGCCTTCTTGCTGGACATAGCTCCATCTTGCACTGCTCATTCGCTCTTTTAGAAGCTCAACAGAACGATCCTTTCTTGCCAGATAATGTCCCTCCTCATCCATTGGGGACTATTTTGGGGACTATTAATTTATTCGTTGTACTCAACGTGTATATGAGCTTAAGGTTATGGAATCCAATATTATAGATATAGACACCTGCGAATATAACGACAAGAAAAACGTTGCCAATAATACCGAATGCTATGATCTTCCGAGGTTTCTTCAAAGTCATTCGCCATCTCAAAGTCCACATTTTTTATATAGTTTTCACCCTCTACACTTGCTCAGCCTATACCATGGTCATCAATCAATGATTTTATTGGATATGGGTTATTTCACACTATTTTTTTACTGCACCACTCAGAGTCATATGGCATTTGGCTTAATTTTAATATATCAGCAGCAGAATAATACCAATCGATTTTTGTCATCAGTCAGCCAAGTGAAGCTATCGTACAAATCTTCTCTAGCTCTGTTTATATTAAACGTAAAGTATCTAATATTGTCTTCATCTTCGATATGTTTAAACGTAATTTCGTCTACTTCTGATAATGTACCTTCAGCTGAATAAAAATAACCATCTTTGTATAATTTAGTTGTTATATAAAAACAATACATATTAGCTCTTTCAGCTGCTTTTACAAAATGACTAATAGTCTGCTCAGGAGAGTAATTCTCCATATTTTTCAAAATGATAATTGAACTCACCTTATCAAAACCTCTCTTAATTCCTCCTTCTCGCCCGCTTAACGGTCGGTGTGCGGCGTGAATCGGGCGTCAGTCATTATACATGATTACATGGGTTATATGTTATTGATTGAATGATGAGTTCATTCGGCACTGGGTCGCCCCCATTGAATCTCATTTTGGCAAAACATCAGCACCACAACTAATCTCGAGCTATTTCTCTTGGATTTTTATAGCACCAATCACTCATGTACGGCATATTAGTAATATTCTCTAAGTCCTCTAGAGTATAAAACCATTCTTCCTCTACCCATATTTTTGCTGTCGGATGGACTTTAAGTATGGCATGGGAAAATCGTAATAATAGATCTTCATTATCATCAAAATCGTCAGATACTACCGCTTTAAAATATTCATTTTTAGTATCATCCCATTCAAAACTAACGAATTGATATTCATACGGTTCATCATACACGCTAAAACAAAGAGTTCTTGAATAATTCTCTCTAAATGGCAAGTCACTAATATATACTCGTGTGTATTTTAGTGTCCCTTCACTATCGTAAGTTTCTTCATCACTATCAAAGAAAAGATTCGCCTCTATACATATCTTTTTAAGATCCCTCAATAAATCATTTGCCGGAGCACTATCTCCACGTTTAAATAACAAAAAGGCTGAGATCCCCATTACTTCAATACTCCTCCTAACTCTTCGAGCGAATTTACAACTTTTACACTCTTACTATTAAGTTCTTGAATCATTTTAGCTGCTTGAGTATTTGAGCTATCAATAGTCTCATCAATATACAGTACAATCTCTCTACCCTCATAATTAGAGAATTGAGAGTTACTTGGATTAACATACTTATCGATTTGATCCATTTTAACAGCAGACATTGACTTCTTGATCTCTATAATTTGATTGTGTGTCATGACATCAATGTCTCCTGCTGGTTTACCAGTAGATATATTATCTAGTTTTAAGCCGAACCCTGTTACTTCTACCCTTTGCTGAACATAATTCCCAACTTTACCCTCAATAGCTTTACCAATATTGCTACTATTCATTGCACTTTCGATTGCATTTGGAATATTCTTAGGGTTTTGTTCAACCCACTTTATTTTACTACCGTACGGATTTTCAAATTCAACTTCTACGCCTTTATTCGTTTTCGTTATTATTGGATCATTGAATTTACCTTTCCCCTGATCCCCCGACTTCTTACCGTCACCATCACCGCTACCATTACCGCCACTATTTCCGCCACCAAGATCATCATGTTTCTTATTCAGCGGGCCTCTCCCCCTAATTCCAGCACGGTTGAGAATAGCGCCTCCAAGGATCATAGCTGACTGTTGACCCAAGTAATTGGACCAGCCGCCTGCTGAATCGACTTCTTTCATTGTGTCTGCCACGATTTTTTCACGATATTCGTTACTAAAAACCATTCGGCCGGCCCATATCCCCGTGTCCCAAATATCCTCGACCGTCCCGATGGTTGCATTATAGAGCATCTCTTGCCCGGTTCCAAGCGGATCTTCGTACAAGGACATCGCCGTATCCTTTAACGAGTTCCCGAACTGGGCGGCTCCGATCTTTACGCCCTCCCATAGTTCCCCTGCTTCTTGCTTCACGGTGTCCCATGCCTTCCCGGCTTCCTGCTGCACCGAATTCCAGGCTTCCTCCGCTTTTCTCCCGGCATCCTCTACGGCACTATGGCCTGCGGGTCCCCTCATCATAGGGAATGCTCCCAGCACATGCCCAGCAACTTGGATCGGTTGTACCCGCTCATCTGCTGATTTAAATCGTTGGGCAATCCCTCTCAGCTCCAGGCTTGTCCACTGGATATGCTCCGTGGTCAGTGTCATCTCTCGATGCGCCTGCTGAAAATCTGCATAAAAACGGGATCTCGTCGTACCTTCCCAGGCAGACTCCAGCATATGGATGTTCTGATTCAGCATGTATATCATCGCTTCCAGCTGTTCATTCGCCCTGGAGCATTGCTCTGCAACGCGCAGCAACATCTCCGGTGTGACCAAAATTCTACTCATAACAACCTCTCCATCTTGCTTTCGGGATTGAACCCGATCTCCGATCATAGTTAACTTAAATATTTTACTCCACTTGAATTATATGGAAAAGGTTCTCAGGGCCTTGCTATGTCACTTAAAACTAGGATCTTTTTCTCAGTTAGATACGGGACTTTATTAGGAGCGAGGCTTTCAGTAATATGACAATTATTATAGGTGGGAGGATGAAGGGAGTCACGGACATGACATACCGTAAAAAAAGGGGCGAATAGATGGGTTAATTTATCCTTCATTATTCTCGCCCTTGGTGGCACTGAACATGTTCGGATCGGCTTTATGTCGTTTCTGCGGTCGAGAATACGAGAGGAAGGATCGGGAAATCAGCGTCCAGTATATCGACGGCTCCATCAATGAGGAAATAGCCAAGAACAATCCGCAGCATCTTCCCATTACCGTAAACCTATGCCCGGATGATTCCAATCCCCTTGCGGAGCTGATGATTCGAAGACTTATAAAGCAGATGCGGTTGTTTTTTCGTTGGACCGACCAATTCCCCGCACTTCGTTCGCATGGCAATGTCGTTGATATTAGCGTTAAGTATGCTTTAGGTAAAAATAAAAAAGAGCTTCGCGAGCAATTTCTAAGTGATTCAGGATTGCAGGAGACTAACAATAATTAGAGCCTTCTTGCTGGACATAGCTCCATCCTGTACTGCTCATTCGCTCTTTTAGAAGCTCAACGGAACGATCCCTAATGTACCTAAAGAATTGGTACTCAGGTTCACCGGACTCTAACAAGAACCAATGATGGTTATCATTCCGTAGAAAAGTTAAGGGTGGAACCGAATACATCTCAAAAGAGATGCTACCTGATGATTGTCGGGTTGGTGATGCACTTTCCATTAGAGTAGTAAAATTACAGTTGATAAGGCTGAAACCTTGAAACTCAGAGAAGAAATTAATGATCTAAAGAAAATATTAGAAGATTAGCACGATAAAAAAACAAGCCGCTATAAATTGAACTGCACCCCCATTGTTAGACACATCTAACAGTTGGAGGTGCAGTTTTTTTAT
>NZ_QLYT01000014.1:0-270239 GCF_003269305.1 Paenibacillus sp. MDMC362 | reverse complement strand
TGGTAGAACTCCAGCCTTCCAAGCTGGTAGCGTGGGTTCGATTCCCATCACCCGCTTACGTTAGAAACGGAAACCCTTGGTGACAAGGGTTTTTTGTTTTCTTTTTTTCGAATTGTGAATGGGACCAGTTAAACGAGGGATAGCAGGAAATCGAATATGTAGAAGTTCCCCTAATCAGCCCTTTTACTTCTTAAGAATATCTGTTATAATGGCCATAATTTCATTCCAAGAATGCGAGGTAACTTAGTCCAATGAAGTAAGACACCCTTTTCTCTAAAAACAACTGCATGTGGTTTGCAGGCGTTTCTCTACGGCGGTAGAGGGAGAGATTTGGCGTGTCTGAACAATGTGACTGGGGTACCTCTTTTTGTTATGTCGAAAGTGGTACTCTTATGCAAAACAATCACATATACGGAACGGATTGCAGCTTTCGCTGACAGCCGAGGGTATGGAGCCTTTCATCTCAATACCGTCAGGGCTGGCTTGGAATGATCAGCCGAAGGAAGTGTGCTGTGGCGCGCGTTCGTCCCGTTATTCAGTTCAGTACAAATCCTCTCTCATGATATCTGCCGCAGGCCATCGCTTGCGGTTTTTTAGTTTTTCCAAAGAGAGAGGATGAGGCGATATGACCATGATTCTAAAAGCAAAAGATATAAGTATGGAGCTCCAAGGAAGGCCGTTGTTTGAAGGCATTCAGCTGGAGGTGGCAGAAGGAGAGCGCATTGCGCTGTACGGGCGCAACGGCACCGGCAAAACCACGCTCCTCTCGATTCTGGCCGGCGAGCTGGAACCTGCTTCAGGCGTTGTGGAGACGATTCTCCCACGAGAGCGCTGGGGCTGGCTCAGGCAGCAGGATGAGCCGGACGAAACCGAGAGGAGTGCCATCGATACGGTGCGCAGCCGCAGTCACCCTTCGTTATGGCAGCTGAAGCTTCAGCTTGCCGGCGTCGAGCAGCAGATGAATGGCGGCAGCGCTGCAGAGATGGAATCATTGCTTGAGCAATATGGCAATCTGCTGGAGCGTTACGAGTCCCAGAACGGTTTCCAGTGGGAGACCGAGGTGGAGAAAGCGATGACGATGCTGGGCATCGGACCGGAGGTATGGCCTGTGTCTTACCGCGAGCTGAGCGGAGGCCAGAAGACGAAGGTCATGCTGTCAGGACTCCTTGTATCGGCACCGAAATTTTTACTGCTTGACGAGCCCACGAACCATCTGGACAGTGACAGCTTGGTCTGGCTGGAGCAGTGGCTGGTATCATCCTATAAAGGCACCGTGTTGTTTGTATCCCATGACAGGGAATTCATCGACCGGGTAGCAACCTCTGTATGTGAGCTGACCTCGGAGGAACTTCGGCGTTATCGGGGAGGATATACGGATTACCGCCGCGAAAAGGAGCGGGAGCTGCGCGAGCAGGAGACGCTTTACCGAAAGCAGGAGCTGGCCCGCAAAGCGCTGGAGGAATCGATCCGAAGATATGAGGAATGGTTCCATAAAGCGCATAACGCGGCCGGGGACGTGAATGACGTCAAGATTACCGCGAGCTTTTACAAGGCCAAGGCCAAGAAAAACATCTCAAGATATCATGCCAAGGAAAAAGCGTTGGAACGGCTGGAAGCAGAGCGGGTGGATAAACCGCGAAACGGTCCCAAGCTGAACATGGAGTTGGAAGGGGAGGCTTTCGGTGGCCGTACCCTCGTCCAAGTGAAGGATATCTGTTTTGGATACGGAGATCAGCAGCTTTTTAACAAGCTCACCTTCTATCTGAACCGCGGCGACCGCTTGGCCGTAAGAGGCCCTAACGGGAGCGGGAAAACGACACTGCTTAAGCTGCTTCTGGGCGAAATCGAACCGCATGAAGGCCGGATTACCCGTAATCCTTCTGTCAAGATCGGTTATTTCTCGCAGGAGCTGGAGGGGCTGGAGCCCGAAACCACGCTGCTTGACAGTCTGCTTGTCATTCCGGGAATGACGGAGAGCCGCGCACGTACTTTACTGGGTTCGTTCCTCTTCAGACGGGACGATGTGTTTAAGAAGATGGGGCAGCTGAGTATGGGAGAGAAGTGCAGAACGGCTTTTCTCAAGCTGTACTTCAGCGGTGCGCATCTGCTTGTGTTGGATGAACCCTCCAACTACCTGGATGTGGATACCCGCGAGGTCATTGAACAAGTACTCGTGAGTTTTCCCGGTGCGATTGCGCTCGTATCCCATGACCGGTATCTCGTGCGTAAAATCGCGAACCGACTGCTTACGCTGACGCCCGGGGAAGCTCCGGTTTGGTTCGAGGGAAGTATGGACGAGGAGGAAGAACAGGCCTCGCGGACCGGCGTGATCAAGGGAGATCCGGCGAAGGACAACCGGCGGATGGAACTCGAATACCGGATTCAGGAATTACTGGGCTTGTCAGCCGAAGATCTTGAACCCGGGGACGAGGGAAGCTGGCTTGCCGAGATCAGGGAGCTTCGCGCTGAGCTGGCTAGGCTTCAGTCTGAATAAGATCAGGGCTCGCGATTAAAATCAGCCGGATGGGGTTAAAATGGGGAAATGAAACTTGCCATATCCCGAAAGGTTGCATATAATAAACCCTATATATTTGCATATGTAACAAATGCGTCGATGGAGAAAAGTAGTCAGTGCCTCTTTACAGGGAAGGGATACCGTGGATTGAGAGTGTCCCTCAAAGAATCAGGCTGGTGAAGTTCGCTCCGGAGCAGTTCCCTGAACACGGCAAGCTGCCGGTCAGTAGGGGATAACGGGTCCGATTCGTTACGTCGGTCAAGTGAGCATGATAAGGCATACTCGTGGCTAAGGATTTTACCGCCTTAGTTAGGGTATGAAACATGTTAACAAGGGTGGTACCACGGTCTCTTCGTCCCTTTTCGGGAGGAGAGGCCTTTTTTGTTTTCATTACGATGATGGAGTTTACAAAGGGGTGTGCGAATAGCCATGAAGGAAAAATTAGAAGCATTAAAGCAGGAAGCATTGGCGCAATTGCAGGATGTTACCGATCCGCAGCAGCTGAACGATCTGCGGGTGAAATACCTTGGCAAAAAAGGGGCCTTGACGGAAATCCTGCGCGGAATGGGATCCCTGAGCGCAGAAGAGCGTCCTGTTATCGGCCAGGTGGCCAATGACGTTCGGGGCGCGATAGAGGAAGTCATCTCCGGCAAGCAGGAAGCATTCCTGCAGCAGGAAACCGAAGAGCGCCTGCGTGCAGAGAAGGTGGACGTAACCCTTCCGGGCCGCAGGCTCAGCCAAGGCGCTGTTCATCCATTGAGCAAGGTGATCCAGGATATCGAGGACATTTTTATCGGGATGGGTTACCGGGTAGCAGAAGGACCCGAGGTGGAAACGGACTACTTCAACTTCGAAGCGCTGAATCTGCCGAAGAATCACCCGGCACGTGACATGCAGGATTCCTTCTATTTGACGGAAGATCTGCTGATGCGTACACAGACATCCCCGGTTCAAGCCCGTACAATGCTGTCGATGCAAGGCAAAGCGCCTGTCAAAATCATCTGCCCGGGACGCGTGTTCCGCCGGGATGACGATGACGCGACTCATTCGTTTCAGTTCCACCAAATCGAAGGCCTGGTCATCGGCGAGAACATTCGCATGAGTGATCTGAAAGGAACGCTGCTGCAATTCGTGCAGGAGATGTTCGGCGATAACACGCAGATCCGTCTGCGTCCAAGCTTCTTCCCGTTCACGGAGCCAAGCGCGGAAGTGGACGTATCCTGTGTAAGATGCGGCGGCAGCGGCTGCCGCGTATGCAAGCAAACAGGGTGGCTTGAGATTTTAGGCTGCGGCATGGTTCATCCGAAGGTGCTTGAAATGGGCGGTTATGACCCTGAGAAGTACAGCGGCTTTGCTTTCGGTATGGGGGTTGAGCGGATTGCGATGCTGAAATACGGCGTGGATGACATCCGACACTTCTTCAACAACGATACAGCATTCTTGAATCAGTTCACGCGGATCTAATTTTAACGATAAAGGGAAGTGAATAGACAATGAGAGTTTCAACCGATTGGTTGTCCGATTATATTTCGCTCGAAGGTGTGACCTCAGAGGATTTGGCGAGCCGCATTACTTCGGCTGGTATTGAAATCGATGTGATCGAGAAACGGAATCAAGGCATTAACAAAGTGGTCGTAGGCTACGTTAAGAGCAAGGAGAAACATCCTGATGCAGACAAGCTGAATGTATGTATTGTGGATGCGGGTCAGGAAGAAGATCTCCAGATCGTGTGTGGAGCCAAAAATGTGGATGCGGGCCAGAAGGTGCCGGTGGCGCTTGTGGGCGCGAAGCTGCCTGGCGGTATGGATATCAAGAAGGCCAAGCTGCGCGGCGTGCTCTCCCAAGGCATGATCTGCTCGGCGAAGGAACTGGGCATGAATGACAAACTGCTGCCTAAAGAGCTGCAGGAAGGGATTCTGGTACTTCCGACGGATACGGAAATCGGCAAACCGATTGTGGATGTGCTGGGTCTGAACGATGAAATTTTGGAGCTGGATCTGACTCCGAACCGCTCCGATTGTCTCAGCATGCTGGGAGCAGCTTACGAAGTGAGCGCCATTCTGGGGCGTGAGCTCAGTCTTCCGAACCCGGAAAAGGAAATGCTGGAGGTTCAAGATGCAGCAGCCGATCATATCTCGGTTACGATTGGCGCTGACGAGCAGTGCAGCCATTATGCGGCACGCTTCATTACCGGTGTAAAGATCGGTCCTTCTCCGCTGTGGATGCAGAACCGCTTGATGGCGGCAGGCGTGCGCCCGATCAGTAATATCGTGGATATTACGAACTATGTGATGCTGGAATATGGCCAGCCGCTGCATGCTTTTGATGCCGATCAGCTGAAGGATGGCGCAGTTCACGTTCGTATGGCTGAAGCTGGCGAAACGATGGTGACGCTGGATGGCACGGAGCGTCGCCTGGAGCCGCATATGCTGGTGATTACAGCAGGCGGCAAGCCAGTGGCCTTGGCTGGCGTTATGGGCGGCCTGGAATCCGAAGTAACGGACAGCACGGTGAATATTTTCCTGGAATCGGCGAAATTCGATGGCGGCACCGTCCGCAAAACATCCCGCCAGCTTGGACTGCGTTCAGAGGCAAGCTCCCGCTTCGAGAAGGAAGTGGATCCCGCCGCAGTTATCCCTGCACTGAACCGTGCAGCGGCACTGATGGCGAAATATGCCGGCGGCGCTGTCCATCAGGGAATCGTCGAAGCAGGCAGTGCGGACACCGAGCCTACCGTCATTACTTTATCGCTGGAGAAGCTCAATCGTTATCTGGGAACGGAGCTGTCCCTGCTTGAGGTAAAAACGATCTTTGCCCGGTTGCATTTCCCTTGCGGAGATGCGGGCCAAGGATTGGTGGATGTTCAAGTGCCGTCCCGCCGCGGCGATATCGTGCTTGACGTAGACCTCATTGAAGAGGTGGCCCGTCTGCATGGATACGACAATATCCCGACAACGGCCATTGAAGGTCCGACGACACCGGGTTCATTGACCATCGCTCAGTCCATCCGCCGCTCGCTTCGCCGTTTGCTGACGCATAGCGGATTCCAGGAGGTTCTGGGTTATTCCTTCATCCACCCGCGGCAAGCGGAAATGTTCACTTCCCTGTCGTCAGACGGCACGGCGGTTAAGCTGGCCATGCCAATGAGCGAGGACCGCAGCGTCCTTCGCACCAGCTTGCTCCCACAGCTGCTGGATATCGCGGTGTATAACCATAACCGCAAGCAGCCGGATCTGGCTCTGTTTGAAATAGGGAACCTGTTCCATACGCATGAGAAGACGTTGACAAAGCAGCCGCTGGAGCGTCCTGTTCTCGGTTTGCTGCTGTCGGGACGCAAAGGCAGCAAGCAATGGAATGTCCAGCCGGCCAAAGTGGATTTCTTCGACTTGAAGGGTGCGCTCGAAACGGTGCTCGACTACCTTGGCATTCGCGTGGAAGATATCACTTACGAGGCTAACGGTCCGGTTGGCTTCCATCCGGGACGTTCCGCTTCCGTGTATGCGGGTCAAGGCGAGAATAAGCAGCTGCTAGGCGTACTTGGACAAATTCACCCGAAGACGCAGCAGGATCTGGATTTGGAAGATACTTATGCCGCCGAGATTCTGCTTGAGCCGCTGTATGATCTGACCAATGCTCGGGTCGTTTACCGCGATTTGCCTAGATTTCCGGGCATGGAACGAGATCTTGCCCTCGTAGTGAATGAGGAGGTTGAAGCCGGCTCCCTGATTCAAGTAATCAAGGAGAATGCAGGTGAGCTTCTGCAGCAGATTCAGGTGTTTGACGTCTTCACGGGCAGCAAGCTTGGAGAGGGCAAGAAGAGTGTTGCCATCTCCATGACGTACCGTCATCAGGAACGGACCCTGACCGATGAAGAGGTTGCCGGCGTCACGGAAAAAGCGGTTGCTGCCCTTCAGCAAACTTTTGGCGCAGAATTAAGAAAATAGCAGGAATTGTGAACGCCCGCATCGAATCCATTACATCAGGGATTCGATGCGGGCTTTTTTGCTCTAAATTGAACTGTGATTTGCATCAGGATGCCCGCAGGGTACATAATTATAAGCACAAAACTGTGTTATCATATACCAAACTTCGGTCTGTTTTCTTGAGGTTCGTCTACAGATGATATCTCATATATAATGAATGTAGAGAATAGACCATTTCAGACATCATAGAACCTACACATAATAGAAGGAGGGCACAATTTTGACTACATCGGACCGTAAAAGCGTTACCGTAGATATCTACGGAACTTCCTATAAACTCGTTGGCAGTAGCAGTGATTACACCAGACAGGTAGCGAATTATGTAGATGACCGCATGCGTACCATATCCAAGGCGCACTCTCGATTGGATACCCCGCGCATTGCAGTCCTAGCTGCGGTACATATGGCTGAAGAAGCTTTGCAGAAGCTGGAGTTTCAGAATGAGGCCAAGAAGATGACGGCCGAGCGGAATGAACTGCGCACGGAACTTGCCAAGGTGCAAGGACTTCAAATTGAGCAGCAGGAGAGACATCGTCAGCAGCTGGAGCAGTTGGAGCGCAAGCTGGCGGAGCAGACAACACTGGCTGAGGAATACAGGAAGTCCAAGGAGAATCTAACCGCGGAGTCAGAGCGTACGAAGGAATTGCTCCAGAAGGAATCGGACCGCGTGGCGGAACTGCTGAAGGAGAAACAGCAGCTTGAGGCGCGTCTTAAGGAGCAGCGTGAGAAGCTGGAGAGCGGCCATAAGCAGTCTATTGAAGAAATGAAGCGCCGCTATGAAGGGCAAATTTCGCAGCTGACGCTCACTCATAAGCAGGCCATCGAGAAGCTGGAACAGAGTCAACGGACTTCTGCGAAGCAGGCTGAAGAGAAGCTGGCTGAGCAATTGAAGAAACAGGAGAGCATCTACAAACAAGAGGAGCTCCTGAAGGAGCAGCAGCACTCGAAAACCGTGCAGGATATGGAGCAGAAGTATACAAAGACGGTGCAGGATCTGGAACAGAAGTATACGAAAACCGTCCAGGATCTCGAGAAGCAGCTTGCCGAGCAGCGAACGAGCGGCGGGCAGCTTCAATCACGCTTGTCGTCCGCCCAGAAGGAACTCGGTACTGTAAAAGCGGAATCGGACAAGCTGAAGGAAGCGCTCCAATCGTCCAGACAGCAAGCCGAAGCCTCTTCGCAGGAATTGCGTTCCTTCCGTACGAAGGCGGAAGGGCTGACGAAGGAGCTCGAAGGACTGAAGCAGGAATCTGCCAAGTCGGAGGAGGAACGCCGTCGTCTGCAAAAACTTGTGGTGGATGCGAATCAGACCTCTCGCAAACAGCAGGAAGAGCTGCAGCGTCTAAGCAGCGAGCTTCAATCCTGGCGTACGCTGGCTGATCAGCGCAAAGAGGAAACCGGCGAGCTGGAGATGCGAATTGTCGAGCTTATGGAAGCGAACGAGAGCCTGGAAGAAGGAATGAAGGGACTCCAGGATGAAATCCAGGTCATGAAGGACGAAGCTGACCGAAGCCTGTCCGAGCGCCGAAGTGCCCAAGAGGAATTGAAGGAACTGCAGCTTCGCCATGAAGAATTGGAGAAGCTCACGAAGGAAGCTGGAACCCGAGAGGAAGAGACCAACAAACTGTACGCCATGCTGGAAGAAGAATACGATACGGTGTCGAATCAGCTGGATGAGCTTCGGAAGAAGGCAGCTGCTAGTGAAGAGCGCGCACGTGAACTCGCCGAGCAGCTGAGAGATTCAGAGGAACGCGCCGTTCAGTGGCAGGAGCAACACCAGCAATGGATGGCGGAACGGGAGCAGCTTGCCAAGGACAGCGAGAAGCTGGCCGCCGAGCGCGATGAGTGGAAACGAACCAAGCTTGCTCTCGAAGAAGAGCTCCAGTCCTGGCAGCAGGAAATTGCATCCGCACGCCAAGCTTGTGAGCGTCTGGAAGACGAGAAAAGTGAAGCGGCACAGCAGTATTCCGATTTAGGTGAACAGTATGAGCTGGTTATGCACCAGTATCGACTGCTCCAGGCAGAACAGGAAATGAAGGCGGAGCAATCTGCGCAGCTTGAAGAAGAACACCGTAAGCTGAAGGAAGAATATGCGAAGCTCCAAGTTGAATATAATGAGTGGATCGAGTTGATTGAGCAGGATCAGCGTTAGGCCATGGCGAAGATGTGAACCTGAAAAAACCTCCGGACTAGGCAGAGGATACTCTGGCGATCCGGAGGTTTATTTCGTGAGAGATCTGCTATTCTTCGACGATAAGTTTGGAGATCATTTTGCTGTGACCCGCCCCACACATAATGGAACACGAAACTTCGAATTCTCCCGCCTCATCCGGCGTAACGACAGTGGAGTTGTTTTTACGGTCCAGCTGCAGGCCAAGCGCAGGAATCATAACGCCATGGTTGCCGTCTTCGTTTTCGTAAGTGATCTTGACGGGCACACCTTTCTTGAGCCGATATTCCTCTTGGTCGAATTGAAAATTGGTGCCCTTAATGACGAGTTCAGCTTCCGGTGCTACGCCGGTATCCGTGATCCCGGAACCTCCCTGGGACTCTTTCTGGTCTTCGCCGCAGGCAGCCAATACAAAAAGGAGCATACATGAAACAAGTAAAGCTATGCCTTTTTTCACTATAACCTCTCCTGACTATGAAATAATTGTGAAATATATTTTCCAATCTTTATGATAGCGCAGAAAAAGAGTGGATGCACATACGTGTTATGAAAAATTGGTGAACGTGAACGGTTTAAACGATGATACGCATTTACTTTATAATATAGGAGAAGTTGGAAATAGAAAAATGGGTTGTGCCCAAAATGAAAACCCCCTGCGCATATTGCAACAGAGGGCTAATGTGGAGTAATGCAGCTGCCGATCGGTTCGTTTCAGGAAGTTTCAGAGGAATCCTCTAACAGTAGGGACGTTCTTCTATTTACGGGTTCTGCCTGCTTCAAAAGGGGTGGAAATCGGAATGAACAGATCGATGATCCCGATGACCAGTGCAGCAAGCAAAGCGCCCAATACGGAGACGCTGACGCCTCCAACGATGAATTGGGCAAGGTAAATCACGAGCGCGCTCACTAGGAAGCCCACGATGCCACGTCCAAAAGGCGTGACTTTTTTGCCGAAAATGCCCTCAATAGCCCAACCAATCAGGGCGATAACGAGCGCAAGCAACAGGGCGCTTCCGAATCCGCCAACGGTGAATTGGGGGACAATCCATCCGACAACCATAAGAACGAGTGCGGCAACGATAAATCGAACAACGTGCCCGAGAAATTGCATGGTACCTGCCTCCTTAGAATAAGACTGGAATGTTACGCAGAATTTATTTTGTTCAATAGGACCGTCGGTTATGTGTGGAAGGATTTTGATTCCTTGGCGATTTCCCGTCAGGTTCGATATAATATATGCATTGATTGAGAGGAGTTGTGAACTTCTTGAATGACAAGATTTTGCAAACTTTAGAATACCGGAAAATTTTAAATACATTAACCCAGTACACGCAAACCTCCATGGGAAGTGCAAGAGCTGAAAAGTTAATGCCTGAAACCGACCTGGAGGCTGTAAAGGATCTGCTTGCGGCTACCGATCAGGCCTACACCGTAGACAGGCTCAAGGGAAATCCGTCTTTTCGCGGGATTTCCGATATCAACGATGCTTTGAAGCGGGCCAGAATCGGAGGGACGCTAAGTCCCCATGAATTGCTGGCTACGTCGAATACGATTCATGGATCACGTCGAATCAAGCGGTTTATTGCGGCGATTCATGAAGACGAGAAGATTGAGATCCTCTACAATCTGAGTGATCTTATTTCGGAGCAAAAGCCCCTGGAAGATGCCATTCGGCTGTGTATTGATGATGCTGCTGAGGTTCTTGACTCCGCAAGCGCTGAGCTTTCCCAGATCCGGAGGGAGCTGAGGGGCGGAGAAGTTCGCATTCGCGAGAAATTGGAGTCCATGATTCGATCGCAATCCGTGGCGAAGATGCTCCAGGACCAGTTAATTACGATACGCGGGGACCGTTTTGTCATCCCCGTTAAAGCGGAATATCGCTCGCATTTTGGCGGTATCGTGCACGACCAGTCCGGGTCAGGCGCGACGCTGTTTATTGAGCCGGAATCCATCGTAGCCATGAACAACAAGCTGCGCGAGACGCGAATGCGGGAAGAGCGGGAGATCGAAGTGATTTTGCAGAAGCTGACCGCCCAGGTCGGCGAACAGGCTGAGCTGCTGTCCATTGACTTGGATCTGATCGGCCAGCTCGACTTTATTTTTGCCAAGGCTCGTTTGGCCCATGTCATGAAGGCTTCTCTGCCAAGAATGAATGACAGAGGCTATATTAAGCTGCGTAAAGGCCGACATCCGCTGATCCCGGCGGATCAGGTTGTGCCGCTTGATGTGGAATTGGGCAATTCCTATACATCCATCATCGTCACGGGTCCGAATACCGGCGGTAAGACGGTTACGCTCAAAACGATCGGGTTATTAAACCTGATGGCGATGTCCGGGCTCTTTATTCCAGCTGAAGAAGGCAGCCAGATGTGCGTGTTTGATGCGATCTACGCGGACATCGGTGATGAGCAAAGTATTGAGCAGAGCCTCAGTACCTTCTCCAGCCATATGACGAATATCATCCGAATATTAAGCCAGATGACGCCGAAGAGTCTGGTGCTGCTTGATGAGGTTGGAGCGGGGACCGACCCTGCGGAGGGTTCGGCCCTTGCGATTTCCATCCTGGAGCATATCCACCGCATGGGCTGCCGCATGATTGCGACGACGCACTATTCAGAATTGAAGGCTTATGCATATGAACGCAAAGGCGTGATTAACGCCAGCATGGAGTTCGATATCAATACCCTAAGCCCGACCTACCGGCTGCTGGTAGGCGTGCCTGGACGCAGTAATGCGTTTGCCATTGCAGAACGTTTGGGATTGCCGGGATCCATTCTGGAATTTGCCCGTGGCGAAGTCAAGGAAGAGGATCAACGGGTGGAGCATATGATTGCATCCCTCGAAGAGAATCGTCACACCGCGGAAGTAGAGCGTGAGAAGGCGGAGCAGGTTCGTAAGGAAATGGAGGACCTGCGTCTTCGTCACCAGCACGAGCTTCAGAAGCTGGAAGAGCAGAAGGACAAGCTGGTTGATAAAGCTCGTGCCGAGGCGAGACAGATCGTGGACAAGGCCCGGAGTGAGGCCGAGGAAATCATCGCTGATCTGCGCAAGATTGCCCAAGAAGAAGGGGCTTCCGTTAAGGAACATAAGCTGATTGCTGCCAGAAAGCGTTTGGACGATGCCGAACCGCAGCAAGGCAAGAAGGCGGGTGGCCAGCGTTCAGCGCAGCAGCAGCGCAGCATTGAGCCTGGAGACGAGGTTCGGGTACTCAGCCTGAATCAGAAAGGGCATGTCGTGGAAATGGCCGGCTCGAAGGAAGCGGTTGTTCAGCTCGGCATCATGAAGATGAAGGTGTCGCTGGATGATTTGGAGCTGCTGTTTAATCCGGCAGCAAACGCTAAGCAGGCGCCGAAACAGCATGCGACCGTCTTAAAGAGGACTCGCGATACCAACATCCGGAATGAGCTGGATTTAAGAGGCGCGAATCTGGAAGAAGCGCTGATTGAGGTGGATCGGTTCATTGATGAGGCATTTCTGGGGAACTTGGGTCAGATTTACATCATTCATGGCAAAGGCACCGGGATCTTGCGAACCGGAATTCAGGATTATTTGCGCAAGCACAAGCATGTTAAGAGTCATCGTTTAGGTAATTACGGCGAAGGCGGCAATGGCGTTACCATTGCCGAGTTGAAGTAAGGAAAGTAAGAAATCAGGAACCGTTTTCTCCTTCAATCGTATAACATATCATCATTGGGTTCAGAACGGCGGGATGCGAAAGGTGCCGCATCCCGTTTATATCAGGGAGGAAATAAGGTAATGACGGAAGCGATTGATCATTTGCTGACCCATCCACTCGGGGTGCTTGTCGGCTATTTCTCGGTTGCGATACTTGCACTTATTGTTTACTTGTATTGCTTTGAATTGGTTACCAAGTACAATTGCTGGGATGAAATACGAAAAGGAAATGTTGCCGCGGCCATGGCGACCGGCGGGAAGATCTTCGGCATCTGTAACGTGATGCGGTACAGCATAACGGCCAATCCGTCCATTTATGGCATGATTAAATGGTCGTTCTTCGGGTTTATACTGCTTTTATTGGCTTATTGGTTGCTTGAGTTCTTGACGCCTGTGTTTTCGGTCGATGAAGAGATTGGCAAGGATAACCGAGCAGTGGGCTTGATCGTACTTCTTATCACCGTATCTTTATCTTACATTATTGGAGCGAGCATCATTTAAGGGCTTCGGGAGGAAAAGGACGATGAAATATTTACCGCGGATATTGTTTGCGGCCGCCTTGATTTTTTTTGTGGCGGGTATTGTATACTTGATGTCTCAATAAAAATAAAGTTAACAGGGCCATCCATGGCCGTTTGAATAAGAAAGGGATGAATGATCGATGGAACCGACGGTTTGCCCATGGTGCCAAAGTGAGATTGTGTGGGATGAAGAGATAGGTCCCGAAGATACCTGTCCTCATTGTGCGAATGAGCTGAAAGGCTACCGCACATTGAATATCGCATTGGAAGACGAGGAAACACAGGACGATCCGGAGGAATATGAAGAGGATTATGAGGCTTCCGATGAGGAGGCAGGTGATCTTCAACGTATTTGGGGATCCGACCATGAATCGCTGTCCTCGCTTCGTACCGTGGATAAGTACGGGGAGGATCACGACCTATTTGCATTTGAGGAGACCGTAGAGGGGATTCTGGACCAGCAAGAGGAGGTTCCCGAGTGCTTGCATTGCCGGGAGTATATGCTTCATGCCGGAACGCAGCACGTGAGCGGGGAAGGCTTTCAGCCGGTTCACGCAGCCTTGATTCAAGGCCCTATCCTTCAGCCGCCATATGATTTAAACGTATATGTGTGCCCTGGATGCTTCCATGTACAGTATAATCTGGCAGAGAATGACCGGCTTCGGATGATCAAGAGTTTTATCCATAAAAAGGAATAGAGTTACGGAAAGGCGCTGTGTGCCGATCCGCGCGAACTTAAGGAAACTGCTATCGGCGGTTTCCTTTTTTTTGTTCATGAAGTGGGGATTCAAGGGGTAAAATACCTTGGACTTCAAGTGTGAAGGCGAGGGAGGAACTGTATATGAAATTGACAAAGGACCCCCAGGCTATACTTCTGTTATCAGTTCATGGGTTGTTTATCTTATCGAGTGCATTGTCGGGTACGTTCCTCAACGTATACCTATGGAAAAGCCGCCAGGATTATACGATGCTGGGTTGGTTCACGATTGCTCAGCAGGTCGCGTTGGGCTTGACGTTCTGGGCCGCCGGCAAATGGGTGAAGGAGCATAACAAAATGAATGCGCTTCGCCTGGGAATTGCAGTTTCCGGCCTGTTTTATTTGTGCGTTCTGTGGGCAGGGCGGGACGCCGTCCATTATATTTGGCCTCTCGGTTTGCTGTTCGGCGTGTCATTAGGATTGTTCTGGTTAGCCTTTAATGTGGTCTATTTTGAGGTTTCGAGCGCGGAGAATCGGGACTGGTTTAATGGCTGGATCGGACTCCTGGGCTCCATTACGGGGATTATCGGCCCGTGGCTGGCGGGCTGGGTCATCACGATGATGCATGGGGATCAAGGTTATCGGTTTATTTTCACCGTATCGATGGTCATCTTCGCCGTGACGGTGGTGCTGAGCTTTTTTCTGCGAAAACGGCCGGTCCAAAGCGGCTATCATTGGCTGGAGGGGTTGAGCAGGCTCAAGGAGGGCGGCGTATGGAAATACGCGGTATTCGGCTTGGCCGTTCAGGGAATCAGGGAAGGGGTGTTTTCCTTTCTCATTACGCTCCTTGTTTTTGTGGCGACGGATCAGGAATCGAAGCTGGGACAGTTTGCATTGATTACTTCGGCGGTTTCGCTGGTCAGCTACTGGGCCTGCGGGAAGTGGTTCAAGCCCAAATTCCGTAAAACCGGCATGCTGGTAGGTTCCATATTGATGCTGCTGGTCATTTTACCGCTGCTGTTTGCCGTCAACTATACGACGCTGTTGGTGCTGGGAATCGGGACGTCGCTGTTCATCCCGCTGTACATGATGCCGGCTATATCGGCCAGCTTTGATCTTATGGGAGTGAATCATGAAAACGTGGAGAAGCGGGTGGAACTGGTCGTGCTGCGGGAGCTCAGTCTAACCATAGGCCGAATTACGGGTCTGCTGGTGTTTATTCTTGTCCTGTCATTTAGACAGGACACGTTAACGGTGACGTTGCTGCTGTTGTTCCTGGGAGCGTCCCCTATCGGATCGTGGCTGTTTATACGAAAGCTGTTCCCTTCCAAAGGTCAAATCACCTAGACCCCAATCACATTCCTCGGTCAAAGAATCCGCTAGCCTACGAACGGTTTGCTGATCAAATCGACTGCGTAAGAGCGCAATCCGTACACGCAAAGAAGGTATCTCCAAGGCTGCATGGGCTGCTTGGAGATACCTTCTATTATTTTATGTCATCTTAAGGTCCATTGGCCGTGTCAGGGAGAACCATTTCAGTTCTTCGGGTTCACGGCCTCCAATCGTCTCGCCCAGCAGATCCGCCGCGATCATGCTGTATACGGTCCCGTTTCCGCCATACACCTCGATAAAGTAGCTGTGCGGATATTTCGGATGTCTGCCGATCAGCGGGATGCCGTCTTTGGTTGTGGCAAATACGCCGGCCCAACTGCAAGCGATTCTCAAATCCGTCATATGGGGGAACAGCTGATGAATTTCATTTAACAATCTCCGGCTTCTTGGTTCAGCGTACTCGTCTGGTTTGCCGGAAGGAGGCAGCGGCTCATCCAGCCCTCCGGCTATGATTCGCTGATCCGCCGTTGTCCGGAAATAGAGATAAGGGCGATTTGTTTCCCATATGAATGCGCGCTCATACCATGAAGACAGATCGGATACCGGCTCTGTCAGGATGGCATAGGTGTTGAGCAGCTCCGCTTGATAATCAGGCTTCCATTCCTGGGTGCTATACCCGGTGGCCCAGATGATGTTCCTGGCCAGAACGCTTCCTTGATCGGTGAAGACGGTGACATCGCTATCGGTATACCGAGTTTCTTTCACTTCGCTATTTTCGTAAACTCGCAGCCCACGATCGCTGGCATCTTGGAGAAGATTATGCCCGAAACGGTAAGGATCGATTTCGGCATCCCCGCGGGCATAGATGGCCGCTTCTTTTGAGAACGGGAAATTAGCCTTCACATGCTCGCGGTCCCAGTATTCCACATCGAAGTCCTTCCGTTTGAGCAGGTCATACTCATGCCGAATCATGCCGACATCTTGGGGGGTACTGGCATAGTAGAGGCTGCTTCGGGTGATCAGGCCGGAATCCCTGGACAGATGATTTGCGATTTCGGTAATCCGGCGTACCGCATGTCTGCACATCATGTAGAAGGAGGAAGCCCGTTGTTCATCAAATTGTTGGATCAGATCAGATAGGGGGCAGTCGTTAGAAAATTGCAAGAGCCCCGAATTGGCGGATGTGCTGCCTTCGCATACGCGTTTTTTCTCCAGTAGGACGGTGTCCACGCCTTGCATGGTCAGCACATAGGCCATCAGCGCCCCGCTTATACCGCCGCCGATTATGAGCACGTCACAGCTGAGCTGTTCCGACAGACCGGGGTATTTTTTTACAGGTTCAGTGTTTAAATATTTCCAGGGCGTTATTCCGCCGGTCAGTAACATGTTCCTCACCCCCTCATTGTCACATCATTGTTAGTTTGGACGTTCCTTTCGTTTTTCATGACATCTCACGACATAGATTTTTATATAGGTGGCATACTAGCTCCTGTGCAAACTAAACGGAAAGGGGAACACAATGATGCTACCTAATCAGCAATTACAGCCTCTAACCTCAAAGGAACTTGACTATATTGCGGATTGCATCTCCAACGAAGCCATGCTGGCCAAGCATTGTGCCGCGACAGCCGCAGCCAGCCAGAATCCAGCGATCCAGCAGGCGCTGCTGGGATTCGTAAAACGCCATGAGCAGCATCTGGACACATTGGTGAACGCTCTGCAGATTCACAGCAATATCGCGCCGACGCAGCCTCAATAAGAGGAGATGTACAGACCAGGAAGCAAAATGTTAAGGAGGAACGACTTATGGTAACCCCTAATGGATCTTCATACCTGCCCGAAGAGGATATGCTTAGCCCTATTCTGGGAGAGCTGAAGCGTGCCGTTCGAGAGTATACAACAGCCACGACGGAAGCCTCTTGCCCTGAGGTACGCCAAATGTTTACGGATTTGACCGCGGATACACTGAGACTGCAAGGCGAGTTTTTTAATATGATGAAGCAGCAGAACATGTATACCGCGCCTCGGCATGCATTGAAATACGATGTGGACAAGCAGTATAAGCAAGCGCAGCAGGCGCTGCAAAAAACTCGGGAAACCATCAACCAAAAAACTTCCAGCATGGGCGCGTTCGCGCATCACCCGAATGTAGCGCCGCATGCCACCAATGTAGCACCTTCATCTAATAATGTAACCCAATGATCCCATGGTTAACTCAATCTATAAGCCGATGATCCCCGCAGCCGTCGCTGCAGGCATGCATCGGTATTTTTTTTTGCACATCCCGTGTAAGTTATTGTAATATAAGTATTAATCTCTGTTCCGATATATCATGCTATAAGAACGGTTATTCGGAATAAGTGCTGGAGGATACGTATATGGAAGAGCTTAGCGAATTGAAACTGAAGGTGCTTGATCTGCTGAAAGAAGACGCGAGAAGATCGCCGGCTCTGCTCTCTACTCTACTCGGTGTAGATGAGGAAGAAGTAAAGACCTCCATTGCGGAGCTTGAACGAGATCACGTCATTGTTAAGTATGCGACCGTAGTCAACTGGGGCAAGGTGGAAGACGAGAAGGTTACGGCGCTGATCGAGGTTCAAATTACACCTGAGCGCGGAAGAGGCTTTGAAGGAATTGCGGAACGGATTTATTTATTCCCGCAGGTGAAGTCGGTCTATCTTATGTCTGGCGCCTACGACTTGCTGGTTGAAGTGGAAGGCGGAAACTTGCGTGAGGTGGCGAACTTTGTTTCGGAAAAGCTGTCACCTATCGATTCTGTACTATCGACCAAAACGAATTTTATTTTGAAAAAATATAAACAAGACGGGATTATCTTTGAAGAGCGTCAAGAAGACAATCGTCTCCTGATCTCGCCGTAAAGGAAGCGTGTGCTATGATTGTGAATGAACAGCAGCTTGCAGAAAATAACAGGAAATCGATGAGCTCCTATTTGGCGCCTAGGGTCAGGGACATTCAGCCCTCCGGAATTCGGAAGTTTTTTGATCTCGTTAGTGGAAATAAGGATATTATCACACTTGGCGTCGGCGAGCCTGATTTCGTAACGCCGTGGCATGTACGAGAAGCCTGCGTATATTCATTGGAGCGCGGGTTTACAGGATATACGTCCAATGCCGGTATGCCTGAACTGCGGGAGGCGATCGCGGAATATTTGAACGACAGTTTCCACGTGAACTATAATCCTGCCAATGAAATGATCGTAACCGTAGGCGGCAGTGAAGCGATTGATCTGGCGCTGCGTGCCTTGATTGTTCCCGGAGATGAAATTCTGATCCCCGAGCCGTGTTACATTTCATACTCGCCGATTGCTTCAATCGGTGGCGGGGTGCCCGTTGGTATTGAAACGACGGCAGAGCATCAATTCAAACTGACGGCCGAGGCGCTCGAAGCGCAAATCACCCCCAAATCAAAGATTTTGATTCTGTGTTACCCGAGCAATCCAACAGGAGCGATCATGACTTATGAGGATTGGCTGCCCATTGCAGAAGTAGTGGAAAAACACGATCTGATTGTGATCTCCGATGAAATCTATGCTGAGCTCACGTATGAAGGCAAGCACGTCAGCTTTGCCTCGATGCCAGGCATGATGGACCGTACCATCCTGGTGAGCGGCTTCTCGAAGGCATTTGCTATGACAGGTTGGCGTATGGGGTATGTGTGTGCTCATTCGGATCTGATCGGCGCCATGCTGAAAATCCACCAGTATACGGTCATGTGTGCACCCGCAATGGGGCAAGTCGCCGCGCTCGAAGCATTGCGTAACGGCATGGGGGAAAAGGATCGAATGGTTGAATCCTATAACCAGCGGCGCAGGCTCGTGGTTCAAGGGCTGCGCGAGATCGGTTTGGATTGCCACGAGCCACAGGGAGCGTTCTACGCATTCCCGAGCATCAAGCGAACGGGACTCGGCTCGGATGAATTTGCCCAGCGCTTGCTGACCGAGGCGAAAGTGGCTGCCGTACCGGGCACCGCATTCGGTCTTGGCGGGGAAGGATTCATTCGCTGCTCATATGCTACATCCATTGCCCAACTGAATGAGGCCTTGGAGAGAATGGGCAATTTTGTGGAAAAAATAAAGTAGGCAAGGAAATCGTTGAACTTTTTCCTTGAATTAACAAAAAAATCACTTTCCATTGGCAAAATATATGTTATAATTTTATTTTGGGGGCAGAATTTTACTTTCCAAGGAGGGATCACCAGTGTTTTGTGATTATGAATTGTCAAACTACCGTGGTGACTATACGGCTGAAGACAATAATCACGGTAAATGGTCAATTAAATCAGCCAAATCCACTCCTCAGGAAATTACCTTGGAAGACGAAATTCACATGCTTCGCCGAAAGATGGAACAAATTTTTTTGGAAGAGCAGTCCTTCACATCGGAGATTGTCATCGAAATCAGCAGCTTGCTGGACTTGAAGATTAACGAATATATGAAGGCCCATCCCAAAAAGAAACTATAAAATACGATCTGATTGAATAATAACAAGGCTGTTCCTGGGGCTAGATGCCTCACGGATCAGCCTTGTTTGCGTTTAAATGATTCCTTCTGATGTAAAAACCGTCCCGTAATCATAATTGGCCTGGACTTATTCCGGCGTAGAGGGACCCTGATTCGAAATTATGCTATAGTGGAGCATAATAAGAAAAACGTCTATCGACATACTTCCTCAGAAGACAGACCGCGGTAAAAGGAAGTTTTTCTTGCGATTATAGAATTGCTTTGCTTCGCTGAAACTATAAATTCTATAATCTTAAGATATATGGTGTTCATGAATAAGGATCGGACGATGAAATGGAGGATAATGTGATGAAGGTATATACGAGAACGGGAGACGCAGGGGAAACTTCAATTATTGGCGGTCGTGTACCCAAGGATGATCCTCGCATAGAAGCGTATGGCACGATTGATGAATTGAACAGCTTTGTCGGTCAAGCCGTGTTTTTGGCCAAGGAAGCCGATTTTGAGGAGCTGCATCTTCAGCTTGTTCGAATCCAGCATGAACTGTTCGATTGCGGCTCGGATCTGGCCTATGCGAGACCTCGTGAGGATAAACTCAAGGTAAGCGCCGAGCTTGTGGACAATCTGGAGGTATGGCTGGATGCTTTCGAGGAGAAGAACCCACCGCTTGAGCGTTTTATCTTGCCAGGCGGAAGCGCGTTGTCTTCGCTGCTTCATGTATGTCGGACCGTATGCCGCCGCGCCGAGCGTTTGACCGTTTCGCTGCAGCGAACCACGGAAATCAATCCGGAGGTCCGCCGGTATTTGAACCGATTGTCCGACTATTTCTTTGTTACTGCACGGGCAGCCAATGTGCACGCCGGGATTCCGGATGTCGAATATGAGCGAAGCGGAAAGGTGTTTCGGTAATTCATGAGTTTGTATTATCCGCCTATCAGTTATGTCGTGTCCCCACAGGAAGACGGCATGCTGCTTAAGACCATTTTGCAAAAACGGATGGGGGTATCCCGTAAGCTGCTGTCGCGCCTCAAGTTGACTGAGCAGGGCATCATGCTGAACGGGGCCCGTGTATACATTAGCGTTAACGTGCATGCCGGAGATCTGATCGAAATCCGGATGGAGCAGGAACGATCGGACGATATGCTGCCCCAGCCGATGAACCTTCATATTCTGTACGAGGATGAACATCTGCTTGTCTTGAACAAGCCGGCGGGGATCATTGTCCATCCGACACACGGGCATTATACGGACACGCTGGCGAACGGCGTCGTTCACTATTGGCAGGAGAAGGGCTGGAAATACCGGTTCAGAGCGGTTCACAGGCTGGACCAGGAGACTTCCGGCGTGTTGGTGATTGCGAAGAATGCATATATTCACCAGCATGTTTCCGAACAAATGATAGCCGGCACGGTTGACAAGAGGTATGCGGCATTTGTTCATGGCAAGCCTGCTTTGCCCTCAGGTGATATTGACGGTCCGATTGATCGGGACCCGTTAGAGCCCCACCGCCGCATCGTAACTCCCGAAGGATATCCTTCGCTTACGCGGTATAAGGTATGCGAAGCTTACCCTTCCGCATCCTTGATCGAATTAAAGCTGGAAACGGGCCGTACCCATCAAATTCGGGTGCATATGCTTAGCATCGGTTGTCCATTGATTGGAGATCAGATGTATAGGCATCCGGTTTACAGCGATCGGGAGTTACGATCAGATGGAGCGGAGGCGGCTTCGGACTTCGCTGCCGGTCCAGCAGATCTGGAAGCCGCAATGATCATGAGGCTGGACCGCTATATGGGCCGGCAGGCGCTGCATGCAGCGAGCCTGACGCTGATTCACCCGATTGAGGGGAGCGCCATGACATTCAAAGCCCCGCTTCCTGAGGATATGAACTCACTGAGAAACATGCTCGCTGAAGAGGCGACTTAAGTAGGTTCAAAACAACATTAGAAGGAGAACGTATCGAATGAGCAAACTGAAAGTATATCAATATCCGAAATGCGGGACATGCCGTAACGCGGTCAAATGGCTGCAGAACGAAGGATATGAGCTGGAACTTCAACATATTTTTGAACAACCGCCACAGAAGGAAGAATTAGCCGACCTTATCGCCAAGAGCGGCCTGGAACTCAAGAAATTCTTCAATACGAGCGGCGAGGTTTACAAGGAAATGAATCTGAAGGACAAGCTGCCTGGGCTCTCCGATGAGGAGAAGATCGAGCTGTTGTCGTCCAACGGCAGATTAATTAAGCGTCCGATCGTGACGGACGGCAGTAAAGTGACCGTCGGCTTTAAGGCGGAACAATATCAGGAGTCATGGCAGAAGTAGAATGGATTTTTCCGGAAGCGATGACATGCCCGATAGGGTCTGGTTAAAAGAGCTGTTGACCCCGATGATTGAAGGGCAATGATCCGGCATATATACACATTCTCTTGCTGATGAAGGTAGAGCATCCCTAGGTCTTTCGACCGCCGGGATGTTCTTTTGTTTTAAGTGCTAAGAAAGTATAACCATCCGAGGCTTAGCATTCTTTTCTCGCAAGAAAAACTTCCGCTAAATGCGATCTGTCTGCTGAGAAAGCACGTCGATAGACGTTTTTCTTATGAAACAGCCAATGACAGGAAATTCAAAGAAATACCTTATAACAAGCCCAAGTCTATATAGGGATATGGTATAATGATAAGGTATATTTAAGGTTATATCAGAGAAGTTAAAGTTAGGAGCGATCATGACTGTGATACCCAATCAACAACCATCCTTAATGCTTGTAGACGGGATGGCTTTATTATTTCGTGCTTACTATGCAACCGCCTCAAGCGGCTATATCCGCAGAACCAAAGCGGGTGTTCCGACCAACGCGATTTACGGCTTCCTGCGGTATATGTGGGATGCTATCGATAAATTTCAGCCTACCCATGTGGCGTGCTGCTGGGATATGGGTTCAAAAACATTTCGTACAGAGCAGTTTGCGTCGTATAAAGGCAACCGTCCGGAAGCGCCGGATGATCTGGTTCCGCAGTTTTCGTTGGTGCGCGATGTGACGGAATGTCTGGGAATTCCGAACCTGGGCGTCGTGGGCTATGAGGCCGATGATTGCATCGGTACGCTGGCCAGACGGTACGGGGACAGCATGAATGTCATGATCCTGTCGGGCGACCATGATCTGCTTCAGCTCGTGAACGATTCGACTTCCGTCATTATTATGAAAAAGGGACACGGCAATTATATGCACTACACCCCGGAAACGTTATATGCCGAAAAAGGACTTTCTCCAAGACAGGTTATCGATGTGAAGGGCCTGATGGGAGATACGAGCGATAATTATCCGGGCGTACGCGGGATTGGCGAGAAAACGGCAGTCAAGCTGATTCAGGAGTATGAATCCGTGGAAGGCATTCTTGCGAATCTTGATTCACTGACCAAGGGGGTCCGCACCAAAATCGAGGCGGATTTGGAGATGCTGCATCTGTCCCGGGCTTTGGCCGAAATCCATTGCGAGGTTCCGATGGAGTGCGAATTGGATCTATGCCGCTTAAGCGTGGATCATGAACGTGCATTAACCAAACTGGAGGAGCTTGAGATGAAGAGCCTCGGTCATCTTTTTGGGGTGGCGGTGGTTTCCTAGCCATGCGGAGACGGTTTAATTTTGGAAGAATATCAATCATGACCGGATTGCTGTTCGGGGCATTGCTGCTTCTTGTATCGGCATGTGCTTCCGACCAGACTCCTTCAACGGACACCTCTAAACAGCCTGCAGGGGCCGAGAAGAAGGTGGAAGTTATGGTTTCGGCAGCGGCAAGCCTCAAATCCAGCCTGGAAGAGACCGGACGACGATTTGAAGCGGAGTTTCCGAATGTTACGCTGCGTTATAATTTCGGCGGTTCGGGGTCTCTTGGACAACAGCTTGAGCAAGGGGCGCCCGTAGACTTGTTTATATCCGCGGCAACGGAGCCGATGAATCGATTGGTCGAGAAGGGGATCGTGCAATCCGATGCGGTTCAGCTGATGTTTCGAAATGCATTGGTGCTGATTGAGCCTGCCGGCAAACAGAACGTGAAGCAATTACCGGATTTATTAAAACCCGAAGTGCGCGTTCTGGCTATCGGGCAGCCGGATACTGTACCGGCCGGGGAGTATGCCAAGGAGGCTCTCCAGAATGAAGGCCTTTGGGATGATGTCGAATCCAAGGCGGTGTATGCCAAGGACGTTACGCAAGTTCTGGCTTATGTAGAGTCGGGGAATGCGGATGCCGGTTTTGTGTACAAAACCGATCTGAAGAGTTCCGCCAAGGCGACGCTTGCGCTTGAGGTCGATCCGGACAAGCACCAACCGATCGAATATCCTGCAGCGGTTCCTAGTAATGCTAAGCATCCGAAGGAGGCCGAGGCGCTCCTCGAATTTATGCGGAATCCCGAGATCAGGGATATCTTCACGGAGGCTGGATTTGAGGTAGCGGAGGCATCGCCGTGACCACGACCGAAATGTTCTGGATGCCGGTATGGCTGTCGATAAAAACATCACTGCTGTCCAGCATCATTGCATTTATACTGGGATCAGCAGCAGCGCGCTGGATGTCCCGGCGCTCGTTTGTCGGCAAGACGGCGGTAGAAACGCTGCTGATGCTACCGCTCGTGCTTCCGCCTACGGTGGTTGGCTTTCTTCTGCTTGTCATGCTGGGCAGAAACAGCTGGATAGGTTCAGCTGCCGAATGGCTGTTTGCCAGGCCCATCATTTTTAGTTGGGGGGCCGCGGTCATAGCGGCTATTGTGGTCTCGTTTCCGCTGGTGTATCAGAGCATGCGGGTAGGCTTTGAGTCCGTGGACCCGGAGCTTGAGGATTCGGCGCGATCGGCAGGGGCCGGTGAATGGCAGGTCCTTCGCTGGATTACGCTGCCGCTTGTTCGCAGAGCGGGAATATCGGCGTTCATACTTGCCTTTGCCAGAGGTTTAGGGGAATTTGGGGCAACCTGGATGGTTGCAGGCAATATACCGGGCGTTACGCAAACGCTGCCCACGGCGATTTACGTTGCGGTAAGCAACGGCGAGAGCGGGCTGGCATGGGCGTGGACGGCGGTCATTATTTTGTTCTCATGGCTGTTACTGGCCGCGTCAGGAACGGGCAGAAGCAAAGAAAGAGGCAGGCAGACTTGACGGGAGCATAATGTTTACATATGCTTCGAATAGAGCTTGTTAGCAACTATATAGAGAACAAGGCACAGCACATCGTGGAGAGGATGGAAGAAGCATGAGTTTACTTGGAGCAATTGAAGCTGGAGGAACCAAGTTCGTTTGCGGCGTGGGTATGGAGGATGGAACGGTTGTGGAGCGAGCGAGCTTTCCGACAACAACCCCTGAAGAAACCATGGCAAATGTGTTTAACTTTTTTGCTGATAAGGATATAGAGTCGATCGGAGTCGGTTCTTTCGGGCCGATTGATCCGGTGAAGGGCAGCCCGACTTATGGCTGCATTACAACGACACCGAAGCCGCATTGGAGCAATTACAATATTGTCAAAGCATTGGAAGAGCGTTTTAATGTTCCGATTGGGTTTGATACCGATGTAAACGGAGCGGCTCTTGGAGAATATACGTGGGGCGCTGCCCAGGGACTGGATAGCTGTCTGTATATCACCATCGGAACGGGAGTAGGGGCAGGCGCCGTGGTAGCTGGTGAATTGATCCACGGATTGTCCCATCCGGAGATGGGGCATATTTATGTGCGCCGCCATCCGGAAGACCGGTATGAAGGCACCTGTCCTTATCATGCTGACTGCCTGGAGGGGCTTGCAGCCGGACCGTCTCTTGGCAAACGGTGGGGAGTTCCCGGTGTGGAATTGACGCCGGATCATCCGGCTTGGGAGATGGAGGCTTATTATCTGGCACAAGCGCTGATGAATTATGTCCTCATTCTGTCCCCTCAGCGAATCGTGATGGGCGGAGGCGTTATGAAGCAGGAGCAGTTGTTCCCGTTGATCCGCACGAAGCTTCAGGAGCTGCTGGCCGGATATGTACAGCATCCAAGCCTTCATGAAGGAATTGATCAGTTCATCGTTCCGCCGATGCTCGGCGATAATGCGGGTCTCTGCGGTGCATTGGCGTTGGCCAAGCTGGCAGTAGATGAGTCCAAGAGCGTTCAAGCTTAACTTTATTTCTTATATAGAGTGAGTTGACTTTATTACAGATTATGGTATTATGAATTCAACAGTATAACGTATGGAACGGGAAGCACCTTTCTTTGTCGCTACGGCGGAGGAGAGGTGCTTTTTTGCGTTGTTCCATCGCTGTGCTGAATGCGTAAACGGGAGGTATTCGAGGGATGCAGATTGTATTCATGAATCAGATGAGCGGAGCGGATGAGTCAGGTCACCTCCGTTCTGCTCAAGTCTGGATCGGTGAGGAAGAGGGAGGATGGCGGCTCGGTTGGCGGAACATGGAACCGGACGGTGAAGTATCCGATGATGAGTGGTATGAAGGAAGTTCGTGGAATGAGTTATTATGCGTGTACCGACATCAATTAGCGAAGAAGCTTGGAGAGGGGTTCCGGCCGCTTGTTGAGGGGGTCTTCCATGAACCGGGAGAGACTGGAGGCAAGAATCTTGGTGTGCAGAAGCTGCAGTGCTATAGTGAGCTGTATGGCTCGGAGGAGCTGTACACGGAGCTGTGTGCCTGGCGCAGAAGAAAGGCGGCCTCCGGAAGAAAAGCACCTTATTTCATTGCCAGCAATCGGGTGCTGCGCATGATTAGCGCCTTCATCCCCCAGAATGAGGAAGAGCTGCTGCAGCTTCCTGGAATCGGGATCAGCAAGTCTGCGGAGCATGGGGCGGAGTGGCTGGAGATCACGACGAAAATCGAGCGGACCACAACCTTTCCACTGGATTGGGTTGATAAGCAGCTGCAGGAAGAGGTGTTCTTGTCCTGGCTGTATAAGCAGAAGGAGCAGCGCTACAAGCAAGAGCTGGACCGCTTCCGAATTCGCCGTACGATGCTGCTTGGCATAGCCGAGGGAGCTTCGCTGACCGAGCTGGAAGAACGCACTTCGTTATCTCGTCGAGATTTGGTTGAGGAATTGGAAGGTCTTGAGAAGGAAGGTTATGATACGGAGCAGCTGCTGGAGATTGAGCTGAATAAGATGACGGCTACCGAGCAGGCGACGGTATGGAAGGCTTTTGAGGAGCTGGGCGATACATTTCTTAAACCCGTATTACAACGGGTATATGGAGAAGGACAAGCCCACAATGGAGAGGTAGAAGAGATTGGCGGAACGGAGAAGCTGTATGAGCGGCTGCGCCTGATCAGGATTCGCTTTCGGCGGGAAGAACCTGGTAAAGCGAACGCAGGCTAATTCCAGGTAATGGAAACAGGACGGATTCCCTTGCGGCAGGGAGATCCGTCCTGATTGTTTCGGTATTTTCATATCCAGTCTTTCTTACGGAACAGATAAAACATGAGAGCACCGGCAGAAATCATGACGCCTATAACTACATAATAAGAATATTCCCAGTGAAGCTCAGGCATATTGTCAAAGTTCATGCCGTAGATGCCCGTTATCAGCGTCAGTGGAATGAAGATCGTTGTAATGGCGGTAAACACGCGCATGATTTCATTGGCCCGATTGGCGATACTGGATTGGTAAGCCTCTCGAAGGTTCCCCATGAGATCCCGGTAGGTTTCGAATGTTTCGGAAATTTTCACGGCATTTTCATAGATATCGCTGAAATATTTTTGCAGCTGGTCATCGATCAGCCGGAGATCTTTTTTGTTTAGCGTATTGATAACTTCCTTCTGCGGTCCAAGCACCTTTTTCAACCAAAGAATCTCGCTTCGAAGACCGATGATTTCGCTGAGGTGGGATTTTTTGGTATGCATCAGAATGTCTTCCTCCAGCTTTTCAATCCGCGCCTCGATGCGGTCCCCGACGGAGAAATAGTTGTCTGTCACGAGGTCGATCAAGAGATAGAGGAAGCGGTCAGGCGTGCTGACTTCATCCTCCCAGAGAAGCGGTTTAACGGTGCGAAGCTCGTGAATCTTTTGCTTGGTCACCGTAATAATAAAATGTCTGCCCAGGAAAACATTCAATGCCCGAAGGAAAATCTCTTCGTCGTCAAACCGGATGCTGTTTACGACGATAAAATAGTGGTTCTCGTATATTTCAATTTTGGGACGCTGTTCCTCTTCGCTGAGGCAATCCTCAACCGCAAGATCATGCAGGGAGAAGAGGGGCTGCAGTTCCGCTAAATCATCCACGTCCGCATCCAGCCAGTAGAAGCCGCTGGCCGGAGGTGTCAGCGTCATTTCGATGTCATCAACAGGGGTAAATACGCCCGAATCGACCAACCGGATTTTCATCTGATATCACTCCTTTGTCAAATACAAGCTGCTTGGTTAAGCAGTAAAGGCACAGGATATCAGCCCACCGGTTTACGGGCATAATCAAGGAAGGTTAGAATACGATAAAAAGCGCATGAAAAATAACGCCGCCCTCTGCCGGTAAGCTGATCTTAATCCTATGCGGTTGTGCGTCTTGTGCATCCAGTTTCTGGCTCGGGTCACCGTCCATCTTCCATGTCACCTCTTTCATACTCGGTTTTAAACAGCACTTGTCTAGTATAACGCCGGGTGTAGGACCTTTCAAGTTGAAATCCGGTGCAGCCAAGGGCCATTTGTACAGGGTATGGAAACCTTCGGTGAAGTGTGACGGACTTTATGAAAAGGTTCTTGACGAAAAATTGGGAATGATTTAAAGTAAGTATCAATTACGAACAATTTAAGACAACTGAATAAAGCGAAATCTTATCAAGAGCAGGTGGAGGGACTAGCCCTATGAAACCCGGCAACCGGCGGCAACATCGCACGGTGCTAATTCTTGCAGGAGATACGACGCTTCTTCGAAGCCGTTGTATAGTCTGACAGATGAGAGAGGCGCATTGTGATACGTATATGATGACCTTTCTCTACTTCGAGAAAGGTCTTCTTGCGTTTATACAGTCTAACGCTCTTTCTCACAGCTTTTTTATGGATGTATCATTTCATATCTCGAAGGAGTGAGCCACGATGCCGATTAAAATTCCGGATGCCTTGCCGGCAAAGGAAGTTCTGGCTGGAGAAAACATTTTTGTCATGGATGAGAGTCACGCATTTCATCAGGATATCCGCCCATTGCGGATCGCTATTCTGAACCTGATGCCAACCAAGGAAACGACGGAGACCCAACTGCTGCGCTTGATCGGTAACTCCCCGCTCCAGGTGGATGTTGTCCTTCTTCACCCGAGTTCCCACGTTTCGAAGAATACGTCGGCTGAGCATCTGAAATCATTTTACAAAACCTTTGAAGAAGTGAAACACCGTCGTTTTGACGGCATGATCATTACAGGAGCCCCGGTTGAGCAGTTGGAGTTTGAAGAAGTGAATTACTGGGATGAGCTTACTGAAATTTTTGAATGGACCAAGACGCATGTGACCTCCACGCTCCATATCTGCTGGGCGTCGCAGGCCGGGCTTTATTATCATTACGGCGTGCCGAAATACAGCCTCGAGGAGAAATGCTTCGGCGTGTTTCCACATACGATCAATGAAACATGTACCAAGCTGCTCCGCGGATTTGACGAAATGTTCTTTGTTCCGCATTCCCGACATACGGAAGTTCGGCGCGAAGACATTACAGGCATTGACGATTTGGTCATCCTGTCCGAGTCCGAGGAAGCAGGCATTTATTTGGTATCAAGCCGGGATGGAAAGCAGATTTTTGCCACAGGGCATTCCGAGTATGATGCGGACTCTCTGAAGTGGGAGTATGACCGGGACGTTGCCAAAGGCATGGACATCGAACTGCCGCGCAACTATTACCCGAATAATGATCCAACAAGGACGCCTCCGTCCATATGGCGGGCGCATGCAAACTTATTATTTACTAATTGGCTCAATTACTATGTATATCAGGAAACGCCGTACGATATTGGTCCGCAAATATAGCAGTATACGGGAGGAGAGTTTGTGATGGGGAAGAAACCTTTTAATATAGAGAGCCGGCTGGCACAGATCGGCTCGGTGCAAGAACCGGTAACCGGAGCCGTGAATTTTCCGATTTATCAAGCTACGGCATACCGCCATCCCAAATTAGGCCAGAGCACGGGGTTTGACTACGCCCGTACGAAAAACCCGACCCGGTCGGTACTGGAGGACGCCTGCGCCGAGCTGGAATCCGGCGATGCCGGCTTTGCTTGCAGCTCGGGCATGGCTGCCCTTCAGACGATTTTTGCTTTGTTCGGCCAAGGGGATCATCTGATTGTATCGCTGGATCTGTATGGTGGGACGTATAGGCTGCTGGAGCGGATTATGTCCAAGTTCGGCGTTACGGCTACGTACGTGGACACGAATGACCTGGTTGCGCTGGAAGGGGCAAGAAGGCCCAACACGAAGGCTGTATTTATCGAAACGCCGACCAATCCGCTGATGATGATTACGGATATTGAAGCCGTCTGTACGTGGGCAAGGCACCATCAACTGATCAGCATCGTGGATAATACGCTTTTGACTCCGTATTTCCAAAGACCCATCGAGCTTGGGGCGGATATCGTTATACATAGCGCCACCAAGTATTTGGGCGGACATAACGATGTGCTGGCAGGGATCATCGTAACGAAAGGCAAGGAACTATCGGAGGAGATGGCGTTCCTTCATAACTCCATCGGCGCAGTGTTAAGCCCGACGGATTCCTATCAGCTGATGAGAGGAATGAAGACGCTAGCGCTGCGCATGGATCGGCACGAGACGAATGCAACCGCAGTGGCAACGTTTTTGACCACTCACCCGGCGATCGGCGAGGTGTATTATCCTGGCCTTCCGGATCATCCGGGACATGACATCCAGAATCGCCAATCCAGCGGCAACACCGGCATCTTCTCTTTCAAGGTGAAGGACGCCCGCTATGTGGAGCCTGTGCTGCGGCACATTAAACTGATTGCGTTCGCAGAAAGCCTGGGGGGCGTCGAGTCCCTGATGACCTACCCTGCCGTCCAAACCCATGCGGACATCCCGCTTGAGATTCGGGAAGCGATCGGCGTGGATGACCGCTTGCTCCGGTTCTCGGTCGGCATTGAGCATGCGGATGACCTGATCGCGGATTTGGATGCTGCACTGAGCGCAGCCATGGCTGAAGTGGAAGGGAGTACGGGAAAATGAGCATCGATAAAGGTCCATCCGGCTTGGAAACGCAAACCAAACAGTTAGCTGCTAAACGGGGGCACGAAGAAGAACTTCGTTTCGAGACGAAACTCTTGCATTTCGGCGGGGAAATCGACCGGGCAACCGGCGCTTCAAGCGTTCCGATCTACCAAGCCTCGACGTTTCATCATGAAGACATCTTTAACCCGCCGCAACACGATTACAGCCGTTCCGGCAATCCGACGCGGCAGGCGCTGGAGGATTATATCGCCCTCTTGGAGGGAGGCGTACGCGGTTTCGCTTATGCTTCCGGTATGGCTGCGATCTCCAGTTCGTTCATGCTGCTCTCTGCGGGGGATCATATGATCGTGACGGAGGATGTGTACGGCGGAACCTACCGCCTTCTGACCAGCATTTTAAGCCGTATGGGCATCGAGAGCACCTTCGTGGACATGACCGATCTGGATCAAGTGAAGGCAGCCCTCAAACCGAATACGAAAGCCGTTTATATGGAGACCCCTTCGAACCCGACCCTGAAAATTACCGACATTGGCGCGGTGACGGATTGGGCGAAGGAGCATGGCCTGCTTACTCTGCTGGATAATACGTTCATGACGCCGTATTACCAGCGTCCGATAGAGTTCGGCGTGGATATCGTCATCCACAGCGCGACCAAATTCCTAGGCGGGCACAGCGATGTGCTGGCAGGTCTCGCGGTAGCCAGAACCGAGGAGCTGGGAGACCGATTGAAGCAGCTGCAAAATGGTTTGGGCACGGTGCTTGGGGTCCAGGATTCCTGGCTCCTTATGCGCGGCATGAAGACACTGAGCACACGTATGGCCCACTCCGAGCAAAGCGCAGCCAAGCTGGCGGCATGGCTGCAAGGAAGAAGCGACATTGAGCAAGTGTACTACCCTGGTCTCTTGAATCATCCGGGACGTGAAGTCCATGAGAAGCAATCAAGCGGTTATGGCGCGGTCATCTCCTTCGACGTCGGCTCAGGCGAACGCGCCAAGCAGGTGCTGAACCATGTGAAGCTGCCGCTGGTAGCGGTCAGCCTGGGAGCCGTGGAGAGCATCCTGTCGTATCCGGCAATGATGTCGCATGCAGCCATGGGCGAGAAGGTTCGGCATGAACGCGGAATTACGGATGGCTTGCTCCGTTTCTCGGTCGGACTTGAGGATGTGGACGATCTGATTGCTGATCTGGATCGGGCTTTTGCTGCCGGTTACTAATGATTTGCGTGAAAGCAAGGAACGTTATTTAAAGATTTGCCAAATCATAGAATTCGGCATCCTGTCACGGACGGGATGTCGTTTTTAATGCCGGATTGTGGTAGGATGAGATAGAAAAAGTTTTGCTGGTGATTTGTTATTTTGCTCTAAGTAGGGAGGCTGCAAGAATGAGTGCGGTAAACCGTATATTGGATAAAGCTTTACGCGGTGAGCGTTTGAACCTGGAAGATACCGTAACGCTTTTTGAAAGTGATGAGATTGAGAAAATTGGTCATGCGGCGGATGTGATGACAAAGCGTCTGCATCCGGATCCTATCACGACATTTGTTATCGGCCGGAATATCAATTACACGAACATATGTGATGTATTCTGCCGTTTTTGCGCTTTTTATCGCAGACCCGGCTCTTCCGAGGGCTATGTACTGCCCGATGAAACAATCTTCCAGAAGATTCAGGAAACCGAGGACGTGAACGGTACTGAAATTCTGATGCAGGGCGGCGTCAATCCGGATTTGCCGTTCAATTATTATACCGACCTGCTTCGCAACATTAAGAAGCGGTTTCCTAACATCACGATGCATTCCTTCTCCCCGGCTGAGATCATGAAAATGGTGGAGATCTCCGGGCTTACGCTCGAAGAGGTGATGCGCGAGCTTCACAGCGCGGGTCTGGACTCATTGCCTGGCGGCGGCGCCGAGATTTTGGATGATCGTATCCGCAAAAAGGTAAGTCGTCTGAAAGGCACATGGCGCCAGTGGATGGATGTCATGCAAACGGCCCATAAAGTCGGCATGAACACGACGGCTACCATGGTGATCGGTCTGGGCGAGACGATGGAAGAGCGTGCGCTCCATATGCTGCGCGTACGTGATGCGCAGGATGAATGCATTCAGAACGGTTATGATTCCAAAGGCTTCCTGGCCTTCATTCCATTTACGTTCCAGCCGGACAATACGAACCTTAAGCGGGAGCGAGAAACGCCGGAGGCGTACTTGAAGACGGTAGCCATCGGTCGCCTGGCGATCGATAACGTTCCGAATCTGCAGTCGTCTTGGGTAACGATGGGACCTGAAATCGGCAAGCTGTCACTCAGCTACGGCTGTAATGACTTTGGCAGCACGATGATGGAGGAGAACGTGGTTTCTTCCGCAGGAGCCGTCTATAAAGTCAATATTGAATCGATTATTCAATTGATCCGGGAGACCGGCAACATCCCGGCACAACGCAACACCCGGTATGATATTCTGCGCGTGTTCGAAGATAACAGCACCGTTGAGCGCGACTTCGTCATGCAGAACTAATTCTATACTTCATGAAGATCCGCAGGGCGGGCCGAGCAACTCGGTCCGTCTTTTTAATTTAGGTTCGGAGAGAATGTGCGTCGATGGACATTTTAAGGCTGCGGCCATTTATTAGATAATTTCCGGACTTGCTTGTTTTTCCAAGCAGGAGTTCCGTATATCCCCGAGCGGGTCCCCATATACTGAAAAGGGAACTCGAAAGGAGTGATTCCATGGAACTGTTCAGCATTTCTGTCGGTACACGGACGGAAGACGAGAAAAAGGCGTTTCACCGTATATTGTCAGACAAGCAGAAAGAGCTACATAAACAATGCAAGCAGCTGAAATTCACATTCAGCGCTTCGGATGACCGCGTGATTTGGACGTGCTCCGGCAAGCTTCCGCTGTCCTCATGGACCGCGTCGGCCGACACGCTGCGCCGGCTCACTGCCGAAGCAGTCACTGCTTATATTATGGAAGAGAAAGAGCAGGAGATTGCTGCACGGTTGATGTTCTCGGAATTCGAGTTTGATGATGAGGAAGAAGCGGGGCGGATTCTGCAGTGGTTTTTGATGCTCTTGCAAAAAGAGGAAGGCCCGTCCGGGGATTTCTGGCAGAGCCGCAGACGCAAGCTGTCGGAAGGCATATATCAATGCCTGAACGAGGCGCCTGAGCTTAATCTGGATGGGTTTATAACCTTCCGGCTTCAGTCCTATGAACAGGAGCTCCGCGAGATGGCGGAGTATGCAGTGGATGAATTTATGCTCGATCAGCAGTACGAGGAGTTCGTGAGCCTGCTGAAATATTTTGTTTATTTTCAGGAGCCCAAAATGCCGCTGGTTCACGTCATTCATAAGGGGGAGGAAGAGTTCCTGCTGCTGGATGGCAATCTTCGCCCGATTGAACGCCCTCGGGATGAAGGACTCGTTATGGAAAGGCTGGACCAGGATATGGAGATTGAAGATATGGTGGTCAGTACGCTGATATCGGTATCTCCGGCCCGCATGATAATCCACACGAGGCAGCCAGAGCTTCCCGTCATCGTCACATTGGCTCATATCTTTGATAACCGCGCCGAAGTATGCTGCAGCTGTCCCGAATGCAGCGCGCTTCTCGGTAGCGGACGAATGATGACTTGACGCATCGAAGCGGTCAGGATTATAATTACTGATAAATTCACGTAAAAGCTCTGACAAAGACATGAATCAATTTTGGGTTTGACCGCTCAGAGAGAGGAAACCTCGGCTGCAATTTCCTCCGGTTCACCATTGATTTACCCCTTTGTAGCTGTGTCGTCGAACCCGCACGTCATGATGAATGCGGATGAGTAGGCTTCACCGGTTCATGACCGTTACTCAATGCTGATGAAGGATCTTAATCGTTTATGTACCCAGTACATAAGGTGGAAAGAGATCGAATTAGGGTGGAACCACGGGTATAACACTCGTCCCTTCGCGGGACGGGTGTTTTTTGCATGTCCGGTATCTTTCGTTGAAGTCCAGGCGGGCACCTCAATGGTCCATGCCTGTCTTCGCGGGGAGACTAACGCGTCCTTCATATATGGAAGAAACGTGAAATTCTTTGTCTTGGGAGGAATACAAGGTGGCTATTAGCATTAAATTGCCTGACGGCTCCGTACGGGAGTATGAGGCGGGCAGCAGTATTGAGGATGTGGCTGCTTCAATCAGCAGCGGACTTCGAAAGAATGCGGTCGCGGGAAAAATGGACGGGATCGTGGTGGATCTCTCGACACCGCTTCAGAATGGAGCTTTGATCGAGATCGTAACGCAGGATACGCCCGAAGGGCTTGAAGTGATGCGTCATAGTACAGCGCATTTGCTGGCTCAAGCGACCAAGCGTTTGTATGGAGCGAAAGAAGTAAAGCTGGGCGTGGGTCCGGTCATTGAGGACGGCTTCTACTATGACATGGATCTGGAAGAGCCTTTGAATCCGGAGGACCTGCAAAAGATCGAGAAGGAAATGGAACGCATTATCGGCGAGAATCTTCCGATTGTCCGCAAGGAAGTAAGCCGTGCGGAAGCGCTGCGCATCTTCGGCGAGCTCGGGGATCCGTACAAGCTGGAACTGATCAATGCCCTGCCTGAGGATAGCGTTATTACGATCTATGAGCAAGGCGAGTTCTTTGATCTCTGTCGTGGACCGCATGTTCCTTCAACCGGCAAGATCAAAGTATTCAAGCTAATGAATGTGGCGGGCGCATACTGGCGCGGCGACAGCAAGAACAAAATGCTTCAGCGTGTTTACGGTACGGCGTTCGTGAAAAAAGCGCAGCTGGATGAGCATCTTCATCTGCTGGAAGAAGCCAAGAAACGCGATCATCGTAAGCTGGGCAAGGAATTGCAAATGTTTACGTTCTCTCAGCTTGTTGGACAAGGCCTGCCGATCTGGCTGCCAAACGGCGCGAAATTGCGCCGTACCCTGGAGCGTTATATCGTGGACATGGAAGAGCGCCTCGGGTACCAGCACGTGTACACGCCTGTGCTCGGAAACGTGGAGCTGTACAAAACCTCCGGTCACTGGGAGCACTATCAGGAGGATATGTTCCCGAAAATGGAGATGGACAACGAGGAGCTTGTTCTTCGTCCGATGAACTGTCCTCACCATATGATGGTATATAAGAGCGATATGCACAGCTACCGGGATCTGCCGATCCGTATTGCTGAGCTTGGCATGCAGCACCGCTATGAAATGTCCGGCGCGCTGACCGGCTTGCATCGGGTGCGCGCGATGACGTTGAACGACTCGCATATTTTCTGCCGTCCGGATCAAATCAAGGAAGAGTTTGCACGGGTCATTCAGCTGATCATGACGGTCTACAAGGACTTTGGCATCCATGACTACCGCTTCCGTCTTTCTTACCGGGATCCGCAGGATACCGAGAAGTATTTCCAGAATGATGAAATGTGGGAAATGTCCCAGCGCATGCTGCGCGAAGTCGTCGAAAGCCTGGATATGCCGTTCTATGAGGCCGAAGGCGAAGCTGCCTTCTACGGTCCGAAGCTCGACGTTCAGATCCGTACGGCTCTAGGCAAGGAAGAGACACTGTCAACGGTTCAGCTCGATTTCCTGCTGCCTGAGCGCTTTGAGCTGGAATATGTCGGCGACGATGGCCAGAAGCATCGTCCGGTCGTTATCCACCGCGGCATTTTGGGCACCATGGAACGCTTCACTGCGTTCTTGCTTGAGAATTTTGCGGGTGCGCTGCCGTTGTGGCTGTCACCGGTACAGGTGAAAGTCATTCCGGTCTCCAATGCTTTTGAAGATTATGCCAAGGAAGTGGCCGAGAAGCTTCAATTCGCCGGTATCTCTGTGGAGCCGGATCTTCGCAACGAGAAGCTGGGCTACAAGATTCGGGAAGCGCAGCTCGAGAAGATTCCTTACATGTTCATCATTGGCGAGAACGAGAAAAATGCGGGCGCGGTTTCCGTCCGCAAACGCGGCGAAGGGGATATCGGGGCCCAGCCGCTCGACGAGATCATCCTCAAGCTTCGTGAAGAAATTAACACCCACGTCGTTTAAGTTTAGCTTTAAACTTAAGTAACGAAGGGACATGCAAACCTCTGCCATCACGTATATTCTATTTGGGAAGTGGGAACCCTCGCTAGTAAGGGGGAGGTACTCACATGATCCAATGGAAAAAATGGCAGAGGTTTTTTGCTGGTTTTATTTTATCAGCCGTCTTGTTCAGTGCAGGTTCTTCAATAGCAGAAGCCCATAATCTGATTCTAAGCGAATCCTATGATTCAACAGACTTAAGAAATGTGTATGATCCATCCGGGGAAATTCAAGGCTCCGATTACGTGGAAATGTCTCGCTTCTATGCGCTTCGAGTAGCAGGTTTTAGCGATATGAATAGATTCTTGGATGTTCCGGATACGGGGCCTAAGGCCGGCGTGCCTGGCAAGAAACGCGAATCCATGCCCGTGCTTGCGCCTAGGGAGGACCAGGTGCTGCATACGGTGAAGGTAACCGCTACGGGCTATACGGCAGGTTATGAATCGACCGGGAAGAAGCCGGGACATCCTCAATATGGGATCACCTACTCCGGGGTGAAGGTGAAGCGGGATCGAAATACGCTATCTACGATTGCCGCGGATCCGGATGTATTTCCGCTTGGCAGTATTCTCTATATACCGGGCTATGGTTATGGAATCGTAGCGGATATCGGATCAGCGATCAAAGGGCAAAAAATCGATTTGTATTTCTCCACAACCAAACAAGTGTTTAAAGAGTGGGGGAAGAAGGACGTCGAGGTACAGGTCATCAAAACCGGAAGCGGCAAATGCACGGAGGAAATGCTGAGAACCCTGGATAACGCGATCGAGACCTATCGTTTTCTGCCTTCATCCGTTTTGGAGGAAGCCATTTAGGGTGATTTTGGCGCGTACATTGGCATTAAACATTTAAAGAATAATGCCCTCATGTTCATCACATACTACTTTTCGGGGGGCCAAACCCCTGAAGAGGATGATGGTATTGCATATGAACAGGGAGGTGAATACTGTGGCTAAAAAGAACAAGGTGCAAGAAAACTACAAAACACCGAATGAAAAGTTCAACGCTGAGTTTGCTGAAGATACCAGCATCGCCAGCAACCCAAAAGGGAATTCTAAAGTTCAAGAGAACTTTAAAACACCGAATGAAAAGTTTAACGCTGAGTTTGCTGAAGATACCAGCATCGCCAGCAATCCAAAAGGGAACTCCAAAGTTCAGGAGAACTACAAAAAGCCGAACGAGAAGTTTGATGCTGAGTTTGGCGAACTGAACACACCAGGGGACCATCCAACAAACCGTTAATGGATTCCAGCGCCCGTTCGTGCAAAAATAAGACCTCCGCTTAGCGGGGGTCTTTTATTATGCTCTTTCTCCATTTTTATCCATGGACTCAGTCTCTAGACCGAGATCAACTTCATTCCACCGCCGCTAACCAGTTCATCGCAATATGTTGTACACTGTAGTTAAGAAAAAATAGAACTGGAAGGCAAGGGGATGACCATGAGTAGAAAAGGATGGAGCCAGCTTAGCAACGGTTTGCTGCTCATCGGTATTGGTGTGTTGTTTCTTCTAAATCAGCTCGATATGATACATGTGGATCTTGGTTATATATTCAAGACTTTTTGGCCGGTGTTCATCATCTGGTTCGGGCTGCAGAGCTTAATATATGCCCGTGGAGGGGCACTATGGGGCTCCGTCGTGCCGATCATTATCGGATCGTATTTTCTTGGAAAAAACCTGAATTTGATTGACTTCTCATTTGGCGATCTGATCAAGTATGCAATTCCGATTATGTTGATTGGGTTTGGGTTGCAGGTTATTTTTAAACCGAAACCTCACACGCCGCCGCCATCACCGCCAAGTCCGGATGACTTCAGCTCGCCTCGCAGCGACCATTACGACATTCCCGATCCGCCTGAAGCGCGTCCGCTGGATTCTTCCCTGGATGAAGAATTCGAACGGAGATTTGGCAAGCCAGACAAGGCTGACAAGTCTGAGAATACCCTGCCCGATCGCGAACTAGGATCACCGGATTTTCATGAGCAGGGTAAAGGTTACCGCTGGCAGGGACAGCAGCAGGAGCGCCCGCGCCAGGAGCCTCAGGATCGCAGCAAGTTCAGAGTTCATGTGGATTTTGACGATAACCGCAAAAGCTACGGTGACGGATCGGATTATAAGGATGAGCACCACCATCATCATAATCATCATAATCATCATAATCATCAATCTTGGCACAGCCATGATGCGGTGAACAAGTCCTCTTTTATCGGGGACGTGCATATGGGAAAAGATTATTTTCAGCTGAAGCCGACAAATATCTCCCAGTTCATCGGTGATACGGTGCTGGATCTGACCAAGGCTCAAATCCCTTACGGAGAAACGAAAATCAACATCTCGGCGTTTATCGGGGATGTCAAAGTATTCGTTCCGAATGATTCGGATGTCGGCATTCATGTCACGACCAACTCCTTCATTGGCGATATGAAGGTGTTGGAGGAAAGCCGCAGCGGATTTATGAGCAATGCGGGCCTTGAAAGCCCGCATTACAGGGAAGCGGGCAAGAAAATTCGAATCACTGTCAGCGTATTTATCGGTGATGTCAAAGTGAATAGGGTAGGATAACTGTTATGATGGGAATATTGAAAAATACCAAATGGGTGATACTGTTTTACTTTCTGTTGATTGGAGCCGGGGTTGCTGTTTTCCTGTATACAGCAAACCAATCCGGCTACATACATATTGAGGATAACCGGCTGTGGGTGTATTACACGGTCGGTGTACTTCTGTTTACGGGGATTGCGGGATACATCGCGGGACAGCGTATTCAGCGACCGCTGGACCTGTTGCATCTGAACATGCTGCAGGTTGCCAAAGGAAATCTGAACGTGCGGCTGCCGGCTATGGAAGACGGTTCTTTTGCCAGAGTATATGATGAGTTTAACGGAATGACGGCAGCGCTGGAGAAGAAAATGAAGCTGCTGCAGCGCCTGGGCGAGCAGGATGTCATTGAGAAAGAGATCGCCGCGGAGGCCGCGGTGCTTGAGGAACGACGCCGGATGGCAAGGGATTTGCATGATACGGTCAGTCAGCAGTTGTTCGCGATTCATATGTCGGCTTCTTCGCTTCCGGCGGTTCTGAAGAGAAATCCGGAGCACGGCGATAAAGTGCTCTGTCAGTTGATTGAGATGTCTCATGTGGCACAGAAGCAGATGCGGGCGCTGATTGCACAGCTTCGGCCTGTTGAACTGGAAGGAAGAACCCTGGAGGAGGCACTCGAACGGTGGTTTCCGGATTACTGTCGCCAAAATGGCCTGAAGGGCATGAAGGATGTGGAGCTCTACGGCGGGGTATCCGATGCGATTGAGCACCAGCTGTTCCTGATTATCCAGGAGGCCGTAGCCAACATTGTGAAACATGCCGGAGCAAGCCTTGTCAGCATGTCGCTTCGTGAGGATCAGAAACGCGTTATTTTAAGCATCAGCGACGACGGGATTGGGTTTGACGAGGTGGCAGGCAAGCAGGGCTCATATGGGCTGTCCACGATGCGTGAACGGGCCGAAAAGCTTGGAGGACAGGTCGATATCATAAGCAAAAAGGGTGCAGGAACGACAGTTCGCGTAAATATTCCGCTATTTGAGGCAGAGGGCAATCAGGGACCGGATGCGGAAGAGAGCAAGGAACAGGAAGAGCTGGCTGAGCCAGTGGAGTAGAGAGGGGACAACATCATTATGGGTACGATTCGGATATTGCTGGCGGATGATCATGATATGGTTCGTATGGGATTGAAAACGTATTTGTCGCTGGATCCGGGATTTGAAGTGATCGGAGAGGCAGCTAACGGCCAAGAGGTCGTTGATATGTTAAGAAATGGAGATGAGGCAGACCGGCCCGATCTCATTCTTATGGATCTGATGATGCCGGTCATGAACGGGGCAGAGACCACGCGTGCGGTCATGTCCGAATTCCCGGATCAGAAGATTGTGATTCTGACCAGCTTCCTTGAGGATGAGCTTGTGGTTGAGTGCATTGAGGCGGGGGCCGTCAGTTATGTACTGAAAACCGTTTCGGCTGACGAACTCATCTACGCTCTTCAGGGAGCGTTCAGGGGCATGCCGGTCATGACCAAAGACGTGTCGGAAGCACTCACCCGCGGGATCCGCCGACATATGGTGAACGGCGATGATTCCGGGCTTACCGAGCGCGAGAAAGAAGTGCTGCTGCTCATTGCCGAGGGCAAGAGCAACAAAGAAATCGGCGAAGAGCTGCATATCAGCATTAAAACGGTTAAAACTCACGTCAGCAATCTGCTGATGAAGTGTGAGCTGGAAGACCGCACGCAATTGGCGATTTATGCCCATCGTAAGGGATGGGTCAAAATATAGCGACTCCATACGGATCAGATTCCCATGACGCCGTACGGCTTTCTTTTTATCTGCCTTTTAATTGTTTTTAAGGTACTATTAAGGTTTATAGTACACAATAAGAACAGTTAATTAATTAAACCACTTGGAAGCAAGTGATTTTAAATAGGAGGTAGACCTATGGACGACCAAAGAAAGCGCTACGGGTATCCGGATGATGAGGGAATGAACAATGAGTCGAATAACAATGAAGAACCGAGACGTGAGGAAGCATCCACGAAGAATTCGTCTTATTACTACTCTTACGGACCGTTTCAGTCCATACCCAATGAACGCGATGATCAGCAGACAGAGCGACCATATCCGAGCCGGGAATCGCAGGAAGTGGAGGTTACCGCTCCGCAGCCGGTTAAACCGATTCCATCCTCCGGTTTCTCGCAGTCACATTCCTCCGGAAGCCAAGGGGGCGGCGGGTCTATGGATTCGATGAAAAGAAACAAAGAATGGAATTACAGCCAGAAGCCGAAAAATTCCGTGAAGACGGTGCTGTTGTCCTTTTTGGCTGGTGTCCTTGTCATTTCGAGCCTGATGTTTGCCGCGGACCGCACGAACCTGTTTACGCCGGATGCGGCGTATTCATCGGAGCCAGCCCAAGAAACTTCGGCTAACGTCGAGGATAACGTTGGAGATAACGGCGGAGCTACTACCGCATCAGCAATGATTCCATCAGGTCAAGGGGATGTATCGGCAGTGGTGGACCAAGCAAGTCCAGCCGTCGTGCTGATCGAGACGCTTGTAAACAGCAGCAATCGTCAAAACACGAATCCGAACATGAATGATCCGTTCTGGTACTTCTTTGGCGGCGGACAATCGAGCCAAGGAGGAAATGGCGGAAACGGTGGAAGCAGCAACAACGGAGGTCAGGAATCCCAGCTTCAGCCTTCAGGCATCGGCTCAGGTTTCATCTTTGAGAAGTCGGGATACATTTTGACGAATGAGCATGTGATCCATGGCGCAGATGTGATCCAAGTGACGGTTCAGGGTACCAAAAAGCCTTATGAAGCGAAGCTGCTCGGTTCCAGCTATGAGCTCGATTTAGCCGTTCTGAAAATCGAAGGGGCCGATTTTCCATCGGTGCAGCTAGGCGACTCCAACTCGCTGAAGGTCGGTGAATGGCTTGTTGCCATCGGTAACCCGCATGGTTTTGAGCATACGGTAACCGCAGGCGTACTTAGCTCGAAGGAACGCGAGATCGATATTCAAGGAACCAATGGTGAGGATGATCGTAATTATGAGCATCTTCTGCAAACCGATGCTTCGATTAATCCGGGTAACTCCGGCGGACCGCTTCTCAATCTGAAGGGTGAGGTTATCGGGATGAACGTTGCCGTCAGCGCGGAAGCGCAAGGGATCGGATTTGCGATTCCGTCCAGCACGATCAAGGAAGTTGTGGAATACCTGAAGAACAATGAGGAAGTTCCGAAAGAGCCGGTTCCGTTTATCGGGGCGAATCTGGGAACGGTCACTCCGCAAATTGCTCAATCCCTGGGCACCGACGTAACGGAAGGCTCTTATGTTGACAGCGTCGTATTCCGTTCGCCGGCTTATGAAGCGGACCTGCGTCAATATGACATCATTGTAGGCGTGGATGGAACGAAATATCCGACCTCGAAGGATCTGAGTGAATTCATACAATCGAAGAAGGTTGGAGAAAAAATTACGCTGAATGTGGTTCGTAACGGCAAGAAGATTGACCTGCCGCTGACGATCGGCGATAAGAACCAATTCGATTTAACCCAACAGCAGCAACAACCGTAACCCTGGATATGTGTGACAACAAGCGGAAGGGACCGTTCCCTTCCGCTTGTCTTGTCCTTGAGACGACCGATATAATGGGATTGTAACGTCGTACTAAATTTAACGCTAGAAGATAGAGGAGATGCCGCTATGCGATCCCGGATATTAATTGTAGATGATGATGAGAAGATTATTTCGATGCTGCGCAGGGGACTTGCGTTTGAGGGCTATGACGTCCTGACCGCATCCAACGGAGCGGAAGGTTTGAAAGTAATTTTGAGTGAGGACCCGGACGTTGTCGTTCTGGATGTCATGATGCCTCAGGTCGATGGATTTGAAGCGCTGCGCAGACTCCGGGAAGGCGGAAGCACGACACCGGTGCTGATGCTGACGGCGAAGGATGAGGTGGAGAATCGGGTCAAGGGACTCGATACCGGAGCGGATGATTACTTAGTCAAACCCTTCGCGCTGGAGGAGCTGCTTGCCCGCGTACGGGCCTTGCTGCGCCGCAAAACCGGGGATGATAGCTCTAACCACCGACTGACCTTCGAGGATCTTGTGATGGATACGGATGCAAGGGAAGTCATTCGCAGCGGGCAAAGACTGGAGCTCACCGCCAAGGAATTTGAGCTGCTGCATCTGTTTATGCAAAATCCGAAGCGGGTGCTGTCCCGCGATTTGATCATGGATAAAATATGGGGCTATGACTACAGCGGGGAGTCCAACGTGCTGGAGGTTTACATCGCCATGCTCCGGCAAAAGACCGAGGAACATGGAGGTAAACGGCTGATCCAGACGATCCGCGGAGCCGGCTATATTTTAAGAGGAGATAACTAGCATGTCCATTCGGTTAAGACTGACAGCATGGTATACCGGCATTTTATTCGTGACACTGCTGATTTTCAGCTCGGCGGTGTATGGCTTTGTCCATTTGTATACGTATGAGGAGTTAAAACAGCGGATTGTTCAGGAAGTCAACAAAATTGGTGTGACGTCTGATGCAGTATCGTTACTGCCTGACCGTTCTTCCACTATTAATATGGAAGCAGCTGACTTATACGTACAGCTATATACGTTCTATAATGGAGCTGTTTGGAGATCGGGAAATATGGAATTTAGCGGCTTGAGGTTTGAGAACCCAACTGTAGAAAGAGCCTTAAAAACTAGGAAAAACGAGTTTAAGCGGTTTACGGTTAAGGGTAATTCATTCCTTATATTCGAGGCACCCGTATTTGAAGAAAGGACGGGTAAACTTTACGGATGGCTCCAAGTCGGAGCAAACACGCGAACCATTGAACAAACCTTGGACCGACTCCAATCCATCCTCATCATGGGATCCGCAGCAACCCTAGTCATTGCTTCAACTTTAGGTTTGTTCCTCGCCCGGAAATCCATGAAACCGATCGGTAAGGTCACGGAGGCGGCGGAGCAGATCCAGAAGGGAACGGACCTCAGCGTACGAATCGAATACGATGGGCCAGAGGACGAGATCGGTCAGTTAATCGGTACGTTTAACGGGATGCTTGAGAGGACGGAGGGTTTTTACAAAGAGCTTGAAGATGCCTATGCGGCACAGCGCCGGTTTGTATCGGATGCTTCCCATGAACTCCGAACGCCGCTGACCACCATCCGGGGGAATGTGGATCTCCTCCAGAAGATGTGGACGGAAGCTCCCGGCGAGAGAGCGAATATAGACGAAGAAACCATCAAGCAAATTTCGGTCGAAGCGGTAGGAGATATATCCGATGAAGCGAAGCGGATGAGCCGGCTGGTGAACGATATGTTATCTCTGGCGCGAGCCGATACCGGCCAGACCTTTGAACTGAATCCGGTTCCTCTGCAGCCTTTGGTTGAAGAGGTCGCACGGCGCGCTCATTTCCTTGATAAAACCGCTGAGTGGCATGTCGGAGAGCTGTCTGTCCTGAACGGCGTTTATGTCGAAGGAAATAAGGACTACTTGCAGCAGATGCTGTTCATCTTTATCGAGAATGCGTTCAAGTATACGCCGGAGGGTGAAGTCAGCCTGGATGTCGTCCTGTACAAGGGTCAGGTCGGGCTGCGAATTTCGGATACGGGGATCGGCATGGATAAGGATGAGGTTCCGTTTATATTCGAGCGTTTCTATCGCGCGGATCAGTCCAGAGGCATCACGAGCGGGACCGGTCTTGGCTTATCCATCGCCAAATGGATTATTGATGAGCACAAGGGCTCTGTCGAGGTTGTTACCCGAAGAGGGGAAGGCAGCACCTTTATCGTCTGGCTGCCCGTCGTCTTTGCTCCTCCGCTGGAATAGGTTATAATAGACTGGATACTTTATGTATGACAACGGAAAGCAGGTGAGGATCATCGAAGTCTTGAAAATATCACCGAGAGGTTACTGTTACGGTGTCGTTGACGCTATGGTCTTGGCACGTCAGGCGGCCCAGAATCTGGATCTTCCTCGGCCTATTTATATATTGGGCATGATTGTGCATAACAGTCATGTCACGCAATCCTTTGAGGATGAAGGCATCATTACCCTGGACGGTCCGAACCGGATGGAAATCCTGAGCCAGGTGGAGAGCGGCACCGTCATATTTACCGCACACGGGGTCTCTCCCGAAGTACGCAAGCTTGCGCGAGATAAAGGTTTAACCACGCTCGACGCAACATGTCCGGATGTTACGAAAACCCATGATTTGATCCGGGAGAAGGCAGCGGACGGGTATGAGATCATTTATATCGGGAAGAAGGGACATCCCGAACCGGAAGGCGCGATCGGGATTGCACCGGATCACGTGCATCTGATCGAGAAGGAAGAAGAGATCGAACAGCTTCAGGTCAAATCGTCCCGAATCATCATTACGAACCAGACGACGATGAGTCAATGGGACATCAAGCATATCATGAAGAGTCTGCTCGATAAATTTCCGGGGGCGGAGATTCATAATGAAATCTGCCTTGCAACACAAGTTCGGCAGGAGGCTGTAGCCGAGCAAGCGGGCCAGGCGGATTTGGTCATCGTGGTCGGCGATCCGCGCAGCAATAACTCAAACCGTCTTGCACAGGTATCCGAAGAGATAGCCGGCGTACCGGCTCACCGCATTGGCGATGTGACGGAGCTTAAACGCGAATGGCTTGAAGGCGTAGGCAAAGTGGCTGTGACATCAGGGGCATCAACACCGACTCCGATTACCAAGGAAGTCATCGCCTATTTGGAACAGTATGAACATGATCAGCCGGAAACCTGGGAGATCAAGCGTACGGTGAATATGAATAAATTGCTTCCGCCTGTACGGGTGAAAAGCAAGTCATAAGAATTTTAATACAACGGTTGCGATCAATCGCACCGTTGTATTTTTGTTGATATAGGTGTGTCCTTATAATATTTATACATAGATTGATAGGCTCCCCTTGCGGTGAATGGTGGAACAACAGTTCATGTGAAATGAACTTGACACTATGGACCTGAGGGGATTTTCTATGTCCCAGATCAGAGATCGGAAAGGTGATAGTTAGACATCTGGCCGGTTAAGGATCATTTTTTAAACTATCATAATCCCGAAAATATCCCATAAGGTGTAAGCGTTTTAATTTTCAATTGAATAATATCATTTTTCGTTGAATAGGCAAATGTTTATATGAGATCATTTATTCTACAATGTTAGACATCAGGTAAACTTCATGGCATAGAACACACGGGGGGTTGAAGATGGCACAAATATCCGTAGAACAGGAACCTGTTCCAAAACGGAAAAAGGACAGCTTATTCATTCGCTTTGCTAAACAATGGGATATTCAATTAATGGTGCTTCCTGCACTGGCTCTTGTATTTGTGTTTAGCTACATACCGATGTACGGTATTTTAATGGCTTTCCAGGATTTCAACATTTTTAAGGGGATGGGCGAGAGCCCCTGGGCGGGATTCAAGCATTTCGAAATGTTTTTTGAATCACCGGAATTTATGACGGTCATGAGAAACACGATTATCATCAGTTTGCTCAAGTTTCTAATCGGTTTCCCAGCGCCGATTCTGCTGGCGCTCATGCTGAATGAGGTTCGGCATATGTTCTTCAAGAGACTGGTGCAAACCGTCAGTTATCTGCCGCACTTTCTGTCTTGGGTTATCGTTTCGGGTTTTGCGATTTCGCTCTTGTCAACGGATAACGGCAGTGTGAACATTTTGCTTCAGAAGCTCAATTTAATCGAAGAGCCGATTAACTTCCTGTCGCTGCCGGAATATTTCTGGGGGATTCTCGTCACGACAGGGGTATGGAAAGAGATCGGATTCTCCTCCATCGTTTACTTGGCAGCCGTTGCCGGGGTTGACCCGCACATGTATGAAGCGGCTGACATGGATGGCGCAAGTAAATTCAGGCAGATCTTTACGATCACGCTTCCATCGATTATGCCGGTCGTCGTTATTTTCATGATTCTTGCCATTGGTAACTTGCTGACGGCAGGCTTCGAAGATATCTTGCTCTTGGCTAAGAACCCGGTATTGCGAGAGGTATCCGATGTTATCGACACATATGTCTATCGAATAGGTATCGAAAACTCCCGATTCTCATATGCAACGGCCGTAGGCTTGTTTAAAGCGGTGATCAGCGTCATGCTTCTGACGATTGCCAACTTGATTGCACGCAAATCAGGGAACAGCTTATGGTAAGAGATCATGTTGAGGAAGGGAGCGGGTAACTGTGGTACGTCTAGCATTTGGTGACAAAGTGATGATGGTCATCATTTATATCTTCTTGGCATTCTTGGCCTTTGTAACGTTTTATCCGTTTTGGAACGGACTTGTCATTTCATTTAACTCTGGTTCAGATACGGCAATGGGAGGCGTTACCTTCTGGCCACGTGATTTTACGCTGGAGAATTACGGAATCGTGTTTCAGGATAACCGGCTGCTGAATGGATTCAAGATTTCGGTGCTTCGTACCGTGATTGGAACCATTTCCTCCATACTAGTAACCTCCATCTTCGCTTACGGGATGACCAAGAGGGAACTCATTGGCCGTAAATATTACATGATTATGTGTATCGTTACGATGTATTTCGGCGGCGGCTTGATTCCGACTTTCATGCTCGTTCGCGGTTTGGGCTTGATGGATTCTTTCTGGGTGTTCATTATTCCCGGTTTGGTAAGTGTATGGAATATGATCATCTTCCGGACGTTCTTCAACGGGCTTCCGAGCGGTCTTGAAGAATCCGCCAAAATCGACGGCTGCGGCAACTGGGGCATTTTCTTTAAGATCATCCTTCCGCTGTCCGGTCCGGTCATCGCAACATTATCGTTGTTTACAGCGGTCTCCCACTGGAATGAATGGTTCTTGCCGAGTATTTACATCAATAACGAGAATTTGCTCCCCATTCAGACCATGCTTCGCCAAATATTGAACTCCAATATTATGTCTGAACAGATGAGCAACCTTGATTCGGCTTCGCAGGCGGTTCTCTCCCGGATGCAGAGCGTAACATCCAAGTCGTTGTCCATGGCAACCATGATGGTGGCAACGCTTCCGATTATTATGGTGTATCCATTCGTACAGAAACACTTCGTTAAAGGTGTTCTGGTAGGCTCCCTGAAAGAGTAGGGGAAACAATAGGTGTTGTTTGAAGCGATAAGCTTTAGACATAAATATCAAGTGTAAAAGCGAAAGGGGAAATTAGAGAATGAGGTTGAGAAAGAAATCGCTGACCACGTCCATGACGGCTTTGCTTGCGGCAGCGCTGATGCTTTCTGCATGCGGCGGTGGCGGCGGAACCAAGACTGCTAACCCTGAACCTGCAGGCGAAGGCGGAACCAGCACGCCTCCAACGGAGGCATCCGACAAGTTTGTGCTTGGCGAAACGCCGCTTGAGTTCAGTTTCTACGGCCATTATAACGAGTACACGATGCCGCCATGGGGACAAGACGAATCTTCGAAATGGATTAAAGAGAATAAGAAAGTAACCGTAAACGCGATCCATTCGCAAGGTAACGCACAGCAAAAATTCAATACCATGATCGCATCGACGGAGCTTCCGGATGTGATGTGGATGGACCGTGGTCCGGACGTAGAGAAGTTGCGTCAAGCCGATATGCTTGTACCTTTCGATGAGTATCTTGATAAATATCCTAACCTGAAAAAGTGGATGGGCGACGAAGGTCTGAACATGCTCCGCTCTCCGGACGGCAAGCTGTATCAGTTCCCGAACTGGTACACGAACCAACCGAACGGCAATGCAGGTTATGTTGTGAACAAGAAGATCTACAAAGAGCTTGGCGAGCCTAAACTGGAAACGACCGATGATTTGTATGAATACTTAAAAGCAGTTAAAGCGAAATACGGCGATCAAGTGGTTCCTTATGAGCCGCACGTACAAGGTCAAGGTATTGAAGTGCTGTACTCTGCATTTGCAGAAAATGCGCTGACACGTTGGATCAGCATCCGCGGCGTACCTAACGGCGATAAGCTGACTTCGATCTTCACGGATCCGATCTTCCGCGAATCGATGCAATATTCTGCAAAACTGTTCCGCGAGAAATTAATTTCTCAGGATGCCATGACGCAAACGGCTGACCAAGTAAAAGAAAAAGTGAACACCGGACGCGTTGCGGTATACGCAGCTTCAAGCCCGACGGAAAATGCGATGAACGCGCATGCTGAATTGGCAGCAAAAGATCCGGATGGCGGCTACTTCATGATCTGGCCGATTCACAAGGAAGGTCTGGACAAGAACAAGATCTTCCCTGGTACTTATACGCAATTGGGTTGGAACGTCAGCGTAATTACGAAATCCGCAAAAGATCCTGAAGCGATCTTCGCATTCTTGGATTGGTACACAGGTCCTGAAGGTCAAAGCGTTCTCATGTGGGGGCCTCCAGGAGGATATTGGGACGGATTTGAAGAGGATGGCGTGACACCGAAGTTTACCGAGAAGTATGTAACGGATGCTGCCGGTCTTGGCAAGCTGCAAGCGATCACAACGAATCTTCACTGGAACGGTAATACCGTGTTTGTTGATACAGCAAAAGCGAAATACGAAAGCACATTACCAGAAGAGCAGCGTAACTGGTCCACTCGCTGGCAGTATGAAGTAACTTGGAAAACGCAAGCCAATGCTACGGAATACATTAACCTCGATCCGGCTCCGGACAGCGAGGAAGGAATTATCCGTCAACGTGTAGAAGATATCTTTACGGAATCGAGAGCGAAAGCCCTGTATGCGAAGGATGATGCCGAAGTATTGGCAATCCTCGATAAGGCTGAAGCCGATGCCCAATCTGCAGGATACGATAAACTTCTTGCATTCAAAACAACGAAATGGCAAGAAAACGTTGCAAAAATGAAAGGCCAATAAGATAAGAATCTTTGCTTAAACCAAGAAGGGTATGCTGCTCATGCAGTATACCCTTATCGGAATTTGTGGGGGAGATGATACCCGTGTATAAAGTGCTGCTGGCAGACGACGAAATACTGGACCTAGAGGGCATGAAGAGCTTTATTCCATGGGAAGGTCTCGGAATGAAAGTGATCGATTCGGTCAATAATGGCTTTTCTGCCTGTGAGGTGCTCGAAAGGGAGAAGATCGACATCCTTGTTACCGATGTTCGCATGCCGAATATGACCGGGCTTGAGCTTGCTCAGCGGGCACTGGAATTGCAGGAGGAGCTCCGGATTATCTTCGTAAGCGGTTACCAGGACTTTGGTTACGTGAAGCAGGCGATTGCTTTGAACGCATGCAGTTACGTATTGAAACCGATGGAGGATCAGGAACTGATCGATGCATTAACGAAGGTGAGGCTTGAACTGGATCGCCTTCATGAACGCAAGGAGACGGAGGAAGCTTATCAGCAGATGATCCCCATCCTCAAAAATCAGTACCTCTTGCAAATCCTTCAGAGGCCCTATGACGGAGCCATCTTGGATATTATTAAGCGGGAGTACCGGCTGACGGAGCTTCATTGGCCGGTCTGCGTCATTTTATTGGAGCTTGATAATGTAAGCACCTGGCGAAGCAGCTCGCTCGATACCGAGGAAAAGCTCAGTGCCATGGAGGAGTATTTCTCGAAACTTCATAAACTGCTCGAACAGAACGGCTTTGAATATATATGCAAGGTAACGGATCAGCGGACGGCCGTACTGCTTAACGGGGGCAGGGGCAAAGAGGAGATTCAAGCCTTGCTAGAGGAATTAAAGCGGGAATATAACTATTCCATGACGGTCGGGGAAGGCAGGGCTGTCCACCAGCTGGAGGAGCTTCACACATCGTACACGGAGGCTTTGGCCGCGCTGGACTATAAGATGTTCCGGGGCAAGGGCAAATGGATTTTGTACAGCGAGGTCCCCACCGAGGACCGGGAAGACGTAAAAAGCCTCGATATCCGTCTGGATGCCTTATTTACGGCCATGACGGATTATGATATCGTTCGTATCTATGACGAACTGGAAGCGATTCAACTGCTTGCATCCAGCATCAGATCCAAGTTCACCATACGCAATTTGGCGGTATATATCATGGTGAAGCTGGAAGGACATCTGCAGACGATGAACGAGGAGTTATACCGTATGGCAGGGCTGGAGCTCAAAAATCTGGACATTCTGCTTCATTTCGAAACGATGGATGATATTTTCTCATGGCTTCGCATGAAGGCAATGGAGATTTCGGAAATGCTCAAGAACCGCAAATCAACCAAAAATGGCAGGCTGGTCGAAGAGATTATAGAGAACATTCAGGCGCGCATGCACGAGAATATTACGCTGCGGGATATGGCGAACCGGTTTTCTTTTTCACCGAATTATCTCGGGGTGCTCTTCAAGGAAGAAACCGGGCACAACTTTAGTGATTATGTGATCAAGCTTCGCATGGAGCGCGCCAGGGATCTGCTCAAGACGACCAAGCTCAAAATATACGAAATTGCGTCACAGACAGGGTATCAGTACCTGCCTTATTTCAGCAGGCAGTTTAAGGAAATGTATGGAATGACACCTCTGGAATACCGGCGAAAGCACTCATAATTGGCAAAAATCAGATTAGATGTGGGGTCATACGGGTTATGGCGGGGAAATTCGAGCGAATACGGGTTAAGATACCTTTCGGATACAAATTAATGATTTCGTACTGCGTGTTTATCATTATACCGGTGCTGCTTGTCGGCCAGATTGCGAATCAGGTCTTCGTGAAGTCCACTCGCGAGCAGACGTATAACAATATTCAAGGCACGCTGCATCAGATGAGCGAGAACATATCGTATAAGATGGAAGACATGATCCGGATATCGGACATGCTTTATTTTGATACGACCTTTAACAGCCGCCTGCGTTTTACTGAAAGCGCTTGGATAAGCTACGACACCACGATTAACGTACTGATTCCGAAGCTGGAGACTGCCGTAAGCACGGCGAATCGAAGGATCTGGTTATCGATCTACCTGCGCAATGACGACCTTAGGGAGATTTATGACAGTTATACGTATTCAGATCCGCTGGACTCCAACAAACGTCTGTTTGATATTTATCAATATGACAGGCTAGAGGAACGGTCTTGGTATAAATTGTATCCAAAGGAAGAGAATTATGGCGTAACTCTGCAGTGGAAACAGATTGAGGACGATGTGAGGAACGGACGCATTTCTTTGCTGCGGCGGTTGGTGGATATCAGTTCGACCATTAAACCGCATGAGATCGGATTCATGCGGATTAACGTCAGTATGACAGACCTGTTCGAAAGCATGGATTACAACAAGATCGGTGACGGAACGGCTTTATACTTAGCGGATTCTCAAGGGCGGGTGGTGCTGTCTTCGGGCGGTAAACAGACAACCGTCTTCAAAGAGAAAGAGCTTCGCAAGAACGGGGATCTGCTTATTCGGAAGCCAATTCCCCAGCTGGGTTGGGATTTGATTGCGGTTGTCCCTGCTCAAATCGTGGAGAAAGATACGGTAAAGATTCGTAATTTAACTTATCTGATCTGTCTGATATGTATCGCTATTTTCTTTGTGGTCAGCATTGTGGTCTCCAGATATTTCAGCCGCCGGGTATCCAAAATCGTATCGGTGCTGGACTCATTCCAGGAAGGAGAATTCCACAAGCGGGTGTCCTTTAAGGGAAATGATGAATTTACGCATATTTCTTCTGCTCTGAATGATATGGGCAGCAATATCGGAAAGCTGATTAATGAGGTGTATTTGGCCGACTTACAGAAAAAAGAAGCGGAACTGGAATCGCTGCATGCGCAGATTAATCCGCATTTCCTATATAACACCCTATCCTCCATCAGCCGTCTGGCGCGGTTTGGGATGCTGGATAAACTGCAGCGCATGGTGATGGACTTAGCGAAGTTTTATCGCCTGTCTCTTAATGATGGCCGGAATATCATATCCGTGAAGAATGAATTGGAACAGGCCCAGGCATATGTCGATATTCAAAAGATTAAATACGACCAACGAATGCAGGTTACTTATGATTTTGAGCCGGAAGTGGTCCGGTATGAAACCGTGAAATTGATCTTGCAGCCGTTTATCGAGAATGTGCTGGAGCATGCCTGGACCGGGGATTATGTACATGTTCGAATTACGGCCAGAGTGCTGGAAGATGTTCTGGAATTTAAAATTATCGATAATGGCGTCGGGTTCCCGCCCGGCAGAGTTCTGGACAATACAGGCGGGCAGGATCTAACCAATGCCGGATACGGCATTCGGAATGTGGATCAACGAATCAAACTTCACTATGGCAGCGAATACGGGGTTACGTTATTCAGCCGTGCCGGTATTGGGACAACGGCAAGAATTGTGATACCCCTCGTAAAGCGAACGGTAGCGGAAGGACGCAGCAAAACATGGATGTAACAGGTGGTCTTTATCTCCCGATCGTCCGGGCTGGAATAATGGGCTTGACGAGGGGAGATATTTTCTGTATATTTACTTTATCGATTAAAAGCATAAAAGCTTAAAAGCGAACAAGCACGAAAGCGACTATCAAACAATAAAATGGAATATATTCAGAAAGAAGGTTTTATTATGATCGTTATTACGTCCAATCAAATATCAGAGGAACAAGTTCAGCATATTGTAAGCGAGATTGAGAAGGAAGGACTCCAGGCTCATGTATCCAAGGGGGCGGATCGTACCGTAATCGGGCTGATCGGCAGCGTAAACCCGAAGCTTGCGGAGCATCTTCGCCAAATGAAGGGCGTAGAGAATGTCGTTAAAATCTCCAAGTCCTACAAGCTTGCGAGTCGTGATTTCCATCCGGATGAAACCGTTATCGATATTAAAGGCACCAAGATTGGCGGCGGCAATCTGGTCGTTATGGGTGGTCCATGCGCCGTGGAATCGGCGCAGCAGATTGACGAGATTGCACAGCTGGTTAAGGCGGCAGGCGGACAAGTGCTTAGAGGTGGCGCGTTTAAGCCTCGAACGGGTCCGTACAGCTTCCAGGGCGTTGGCGTCGAGGGTTTGATCATGATGGCGGAAGCCGGGCAAAAACACGGCCTGTTGACGATTACGGAGGTTATGACGCCAGAATACGTAGATATTTGTGCGGAGTACGCCGATATCCTGCAAGTGGGCACCCGCAATATGCAAAATTTCGATCTGCTTCGGAAACTGGGCACCTGTGGCAAGCCGATTCTGCTGAAAAGAGGTTTCAGTGCAACCTATGATGAATTCCTGAATGCAGCGGAATACATTCTTGCCGGCGGCAATCCGAATGTCATGCTCTGTGAGCGCGGAATCCGAACATTCGAAACTTACACCCGCAATACGCTGGATTTATCTGCCATTCCTGTTTTACAAGGGTTGAGTCATCTTCCGGTCATCTCTGATCCGAGTCATGGAACGGGAAGACGCGAGCTTGTGGAACCGATGTCCAAGGCATCCGTGGCGGCGGGGGCAGACGGCCTTATTATTGAGATGCATACAGATCCGGATAATTCCATGACAGGTGACGGGGTTCAGTCCCTGTTCCCGGATCAATTCGCTGCACTGCTAAAAGACTTGGAACAGCTGGCCCCATTGGTAGGCAAAAGCTTTGCGACTGCCAAAGCGCCTGCTTCTGAATTTGCGCGCGTATAGCATTTGATTAGGGATGTTGCAATCACGGGGATCGCGTTAAGAACCTAGTCAAGGTTCACCATTTCCTTAAATTTAATTGAGAAGACACCTGCATTAGGCTAGCAGGTGTCTTTTTTCTGAGTTTACATTAACTGGTTTATCATGTCATATAAGTTAACATTGTTTTCAAAAATACCTTACATAGGTATTGACGTCAGGTTATCTCCCGGCATATAATGACGAAAAGAAATCGAAAGATTATGAACATTGTTAAGCTGTTTAAGTCTTAATGTTCGGAAATTGGGAGGAAGAGACATGTCGGTAGAGAAAGTATTGCAAACCATTAAAGAGAATAATATTGAGTGGGTCGATTTTCGTTTTGTAGACTTGTCGGGACGGGTTCATCATATTAGCTTGCCGGCTTCAGAAGTAGACGAAGAAACATTCGTGAACGGGGTAGCGTTTGATGGATCTTCTATTCCAGGATTCCGCGGCATTGAAGAATCGGATATGGTTATGATGCCTGATCCTGAGTCTTGCTATATCGATCCATTTACAGCACATCCTACGCTTAACATTATGAGCAACATCTACACTCCGGAAGGGGATGCTTACGAGCGTGACCCGCGCGGTATCGCAGCTCGTGCCGAGCAATACCTTCAAGAGGCCGGTATCGGAACAGCGGCATTCTTTGCACCGGAATCCGAGTTCTTCCTGTTTGATGAAGTTCGCTATGAAAGCTCCATGAACAGCTCCAGCTATTTCGTAGACTCCGAGGAAGCGCATTGGAATACGAACCGTAAGGAAGAAGGCGGCAACCTTGGCTTCAAAGTTGGCGTTAAGGGCGGATATGTTCCTGTAGCGCCAGTGGATACGCAGCAAGATATCCGCAGCGAAATGTGTCGATTGCTTGATGAAGCAGGACTTCGCGTTGAGCGTCACCACCATGAAGTAGCAACTGCCGGCCAAGCGGAAATCAACTTCCGTTTCGATACATTGAAGAAAACAGCTGACAATTTGTTGATCTATAAATATATCGTGCATAACACAGCGCGCCAATATGGCAAAACCGCTACGTTCATGCCGAAGCCATTGTTCGGGGATAACGGAAGCGGCATGCACGTTCACCAATCCATTTTCGATGGCGACACCCCGTTGTTCTACGAGAAAGGCGCTTATGCGAACCTGAGCGAAACAGCCATCCACTATATCGGCGGTATTTTGTACCATGCGCCTGCATTGATCGCTCTGACGAATCCGAGCACCAACTCCTTCAAACGTCTGGTACCAGGCTATGAAGCACCGGTTAACCTCGTATTCTCGAAGGGCAACCGTTCTGCCGCAGTGCGGATTCCGGTTGCGGCCGTAACGCCTAAAGGCTGCCGCATCGAGTTCCGTACACCGGATTCCACGGCGAACCCTTACCTTGCATTCTCCGCTATGCTGATGGCTGGCTTGGACGGTATCAAGCGCAAAATCGATCCAACCGCACTCGGATATGGACCATTCGATAAAAACATCTATGAATTGTCTGACGCCGAGAAGAAAGAAATTCGCAGCGTACCGGGTTCCCTGGATGAAGCTTTGGATGCACTTCAAGCAGACTATGAATTCTTGACAGAAGGCGGCGTATTTACGCAAGAATTCCTCGAGAACTTCATCGAGTTCAAGCGTGCCGAAGCCAAGGCGGTTAATATCCGCGTTCATCCGCACGAGTACTCCCTGTACTACGATCTGTAATAAACAACGTTGAAAAGCCCGGGGCATGATGCCCTGGGCTTTTTTTGTACATATAAGTCTGGCTAGGTTTAGGTTTTTTGACTCTCAAAAATACCCGTAGTTACGCGTATTGCTTCCGCAAGATTCACGGACGATGAGCTCAGGCTCGACGACGAAGGAGCTCACGGGCGATTGCTTATGGATAAGGTCGTAGAGCATGAGCGCTGCCAGGCGGCCGATTTTTTCTTTATTTTGCCGAATCGTCGTTAGTTTGGGAGTTGTATATTTGCACGCTTCAATATCGTCGCAACCGATGATCGATACATCGTCAGGGACATTCAGGCCGTGTTCCTGAAGCGCTTGGATGGCTCCAATCGCAATCTGGTCGGAGGCTGCAAAGATCGCGCGGGGGAGAGAACCCGCTTGAATCAGCCGTGTCATGGCTTTATATCCGCTTGCCTCATGAAAATCTTCACCGTTCAGGAACCATTCCGCACGGGCCGGAAGCCCGAAGCTTTCCATGGCGTTACGATAACCGGCCTCACGCATGTTGGAGATTTCAGACTCCTTGCTGCCTCCGATGAACGCCAAGTCTCTGAGGCCTTGAAGATAGAAATGCTCCACGACCTTCGAGGACATTTTGTAATTATCGGACATGATATGCCCCGACATTTCGCCGAACAGTTCTATATCGACCCCGATACACGGAATGTCGCTCTCATCAAGCTCCTTAATGGAGGGCTCGATTTCCTCGCCGGATATAATGACACAGCCATCCACCTGATAATGACGGCATCGTCCGAGGTAGTCGGCGTCATCCCCCTGGAATTTCTCATTCGAAAAAAACAGCAGATCGTAACCGAGCACCCCCATTTGCTTCTTGAAGGAATTGAGAACTTCAACAAAAAAAGGATGGGTAAAATCGACATTCAGCTTTCCCGCAAATATGATGCCGATTAAATTGGATTTTTTGGTTGCTAATGTTTTCGCGGAGTTCGAAGGGGTGTATCCCGTCTCTTTCATAATTTCCAACACCCGTGCTTTGGTTTCCTCGGACACATCACTGTAGTTGTTGATAATCTTGGAGACGGTGGATACGGATACCCCGGCCATTTTAGCGATTGTTTTAATGTTTAACGCCATGCGAAACGCTCCTTATTCTGTTTATGATGTCACTTCATAATTTTCGTAAGTTTTCGTTAATCATGATTGCCAATGATCTGTATGTGTAAGGTTAAGGAGAGAAAAAGCCGTTCTATACGTGCTTTCTGCTCGAAACCTGTGGTATAAGAACAAGATTTTATATGATCCGATGGAGTGATAACGGAAAATATATCGATAGAGCCTACCATCGTGATAAGTATTTACCAATTCGGTTGCAACGTATACAGCAGCATATCCGAAACTGTTTCGTAAATTAGTGTATCTGCTTTAACTAGGTAAGTCAATGAAGAGAATAGCCGTAATGCGTGTTATAGAAAGGAATTATGCTGACATAGGTTCAATAATGAAATATTGCTACAAAGAGAAAAAAAGCTTTGACAAACAAAAAATTATGAGTAATAATAGGCCTTGCGAAACCGCTTTCGGTATATTTCGCTAAATTACGAAAATTTATGATTATTGTTTCGTAGCATCAAGATTGTACTGGGCGAGAATAAGCGAAAATGATGAATCCGGTTTCATAATGAATTGCACTTTAATTTCAGGGGGTAAAGAAATGATTAAGAAATTATCAGCAATACTTTTGGCGGGTGCTCTGACTTTCTCGCTAGCGGCTTGCGGAAGCAGCGATTCGGCCGATAAAGGTACATCTGCGAAAGGTGATAAAAAGGTCATCAAAATTTTACACTGGAAACAAGATAACATCAATAAAGCGGTTGAAGAGATCAATAAGAAATTTGAAGAGAAATATCCCGAGTATAAGATCGAGTATACCACTACGGGTCCTGATGACGAATACAAACAGGCGCAGAGAGCGAGAATTACCGCTAATGACGTCGACGTTTTGGCTGATTTATCGGGTATGAGACTCTCCCCGCAAGAATGGACACCGGGTGCGAAAGTGCCTGATTGGCAGCAGTGGATCGATACAGGCTTGATCGCCGATTTGTCCGACCAAGCCTTCATTAAGAATTATAACGCTAACGATATCGAAAAAGCCGGAACTTATAACGATAAAGTGTATGCTATCCCAACGGGCAAGGTTGCGATGTCCGGCCTGTTCTACAATAAGGAAATCTTCGAGCAGAATGGATTGAGCGTACCGAAAACATGGTCGGAGTTCATCAAGCTGAACGATGATCTGAAAGCCAAAGGCATTACCCCGATTGTTGTTGCAGGTAAAGACGTATGGCCATTGAAACTTCCTGTTTTCGCCCTGCAAGCTAAAATTCTGGGCGGCGGAGATCAGCAGAAATGGATTGAAGGCGTTTGGAAAGGCGAAACGGCTTACAACGATGAAGAGGCAATCGAAGTATTGGAAAAAATGAAGACGCTTCAAGACAATTACATGATTGACGGATTCATGGGGATTGATTACGCAACGGCGCCTTCCTATTTTGCCACAGGAAAAGCAGCGATGCTGGCTGATGGCTCTTGGGATGCTCCAACCGTCGCAGCAGCAAATCCGGAGCTGAAATTCGGTTACTTCCCGCTTCCGGCTACGGAAGATGCAGCCAAGAATTCCTCCTTTGTCGGCAAGTATGACGTAACCTGGTATGCAGCGGAGAAAGGACCGAACAAAGAAGGAGCTCTAAAATGGCTTGAGTTCTTCTCCGAGCCGGAAAATTACACCACCTTCGTGAAAGCTGCCGGCTTCATTCCGACACAGGATAACATTCAGACGGAGAGCGACTTTATTGACAATGAACTGACTCCATATCTCGGAGAGTTCGAATTGGCATACGAAATCATGATGATTAACCGTCAAAATATCGGCGAGCATCTGGCTGCGGAAGGCGTTCATACGGAATTCCTGGCACCGGGCGGCCCATACAAAACAGCAAAAGAGCTGGCTGACATTCAACAAAAAGAATGGGAAGCTGCCGCTCCAAAATAAAGCTTCTTCTATTATAAAGAGACCTATATAGAATGAACCATACTGTAGTCGGGGTCTGTGCAGCAGGCCCCGATATGTATTGAAATGGGATTTGCGAGGTGAGAGAGATGTATCCATTTGGAAAAGGATTTAACCGATTCATACCCTTATTGCTGCTGCTGATACCGATGGCGCTTTACATCGTGTTTTATTTTGGACCATCGATCCTGACGGTCATCTATTCCTTTACCGATGTCAAGAACCTCCCGGGCAGCACGTACCAATTTGTCGGGCTGGATAATTATAAGGAATTATTTTTCTCAGGGAACTCAGGAGAGCGGTGGCGTTCCATCGTAAACACCCTGATCTTTATGTTCGTTGTTACGATCGTGCAGAACGGGGTCGCTCTGTTTATCGCCGTCATTATTAACCAGCGCCTGAAAGGCGATTACTTCTATCGTGCCGTGTTCTTCCTGCCGGTGGTTCTTGGCGTAGCTGTCGTTGCCCTGATCTGGGGGATGATGTTCGATCCGTTAAACGGACCGGTCAATCGTCTCTACGACGCGCTCTTCGGCTATCAGGACATGTTCTTCGGTAGCTTTACTCATGCGTTCGGCTATATTATCTTCGTCCAGATTTGGATGTACATGGGCTATTCCATGCTGATCTTTCTGGCCGGTCTCCAATCGGTCCCGAAAGATTTATACGAGGCGGGGCATATTGACGGCACCAACAAGTGGCAGTCCTTCCGTCATATTACCTTCCCCTTGATCGCACCGTCCTTCACGGTGAACATGCTCTTATCCATCATTGGCGCCATGTCGACCTTTGATATCATTTTGGCGACAACAGACGGCCGCTTCAATACAAGGACGATGGCGTATGACGTGTACAAAGAAACGTTCAGGGGAAGTTTGGAAATGGGCCTTCCTTCAGCGTTATCCGTTGTTCAGTTCCTGATTATTCTCCTCTTTGTTGTGGTGGCGGTCAGACAGACGCGTAAGAGAGAGGTGGAGTATTGATGCGAAATTCCAAAGCCACGCAAATTCTTTCTTACGCCGTCGTAGGTGTGCTGCTGATTCTGTATGTCGTTCCGCTGCTGCTCGTATTCAATGTATCGCTCAAATCCTTTAACGAGTATCTGCTAAACCCGATCGGGATCGTTCAGAACATGGAATGGAGCAATTATACGCAAGCATGGTCTGAAGGCAATTTCGCCGGTTATTTCGCGAACAGCTTGATATATACGGTAGCGGCGACGCTGCTGACCATCATCGTGTCGTTGTTTGCGGCGTTTCCGGTAGCGCGCGGATATGTGATGTGGAGCGGATTCATTTATATGTTCTTTTTACTGTCCCAGTTTCTTCCGAATCCGATGGTGGCCCAGTATAAACTCATGCTGTCCTTCAAGGAGAGCGTATCGTTCTTCGGGTATGATACCAAGCTCGGTTATATCCTGCTGAAAACGACGGGAACGGGCGTTGTGTTCATGATGTTTGTCGGCTACATCAAGTCGATTAGCCGCGATTTGGATGAGGCGGCAGGCATGGATGGTTCCGGTTATATCCGTTACCTGTTCCAGATCATTCTGCCGCTGATGAAGCCGGTTATCGCAACGGGCGTCATTCTGACCGCGATCGGAATCTGGAATGATTTTGTCGGCCCGATCATGTATCTCCCGAGTCCGTCCAATTATCCCATTACGTTCGGCCTGAAGGAATTCAGGGGGCAATACGGGAATAACTGGCCGCTGCTGGCATGCGGAATTACGATCGTAGCCGCGCCGTTGATCATTCTGTACACGTTCATACAGAAATATCTGGTGGACGGGGCGCTGGCGGGAGCCGTCAAATCCTAAGGTATAGAGGGGAAAAAATCGCGATATGAAATCAACAGGATGGAAGTTTGAGGGGAACGAGGGTGTCTTTAAGTTAAGTCATCCCGAACGTCATAACTATTTATATTTTCCTTTAGTGAATGAGGCCGGCATGATGTCGGCCGTCACGCCGAATCTTCACGGTGAAATAACCAGCAGTCATAATACGTTTTTCATGTCGCCCGTTTCGGTGGAGGATCTGCACAATTCCAAGTCCGCGCGTAACTTTTGGGTGCATGTTGACGGGCATGGCGCGTGGTCCGTAACCGGCAATTCAGCCAAGCAGAATGCAAGCCGGTTCATGAACGATGAAGAAGAAAGCCAGTTGGAAGCCGGCTTTTTATGGCATAAGCTGACGCGGATTAATGGAGAGGCCGGACTGCAAGCGGAAGTAACGAGTTTCGTTCCGGTAACGGATGACCAGGTCGAATTAATGAAAGTGAAGGTGACCAACGTAGGCGAGCAGACGCTTAAACTAACCCCTACTGCGGCAATCCCGCTGTATGGCCGTTCGGCAGACGACCTGCGGGACCATCGCCACGTGACATCCCTTCTTCACCGGATCTTTGTCCATCGTAAAGGGATTGAAGTGCAGCCTGCCCTCTCATTTGACGAGCGGGGTCACCGTATCAATCACGTATCCTACAGTGTGCTGGGTGCGGAAGCGGACGGTGCGGAACCGATCGGTTATTTTCCGGTGCTTGAAGAATTTATTGGGGAAGGCGGCGCGCTCGATTGGCCTGAGGCGGTCATTGCCAACAAGCAAGGGGCCGCGCAAGCAGGAGACTCCTTAGAGGGGTACGAGGCCATTGGAGGCCTGCGGTTTGCGGGGGTTCAACTGCAGCCTGGTGAATCGAAGGCTTATGTAATGGCGATGGCCATTTCGGAAGGCCGCGCCGAGATTGGAAGACTTGCCGAAGCGTATTTATCGGAGAGATGTTTTGATGAGCTGCTTGCGCAGAACGAAGCCTATTGGAATGATAAACTGAATACCGTATCCTTCCAGACCGGTGATCAGCAGCAGGACCTGTGGATGAAATGGGTAACCTTGCAGCCGATATTGAGGCGTCTATATGGAAATTCATTCCTTCCTTATCATGACTATGGCCGTGGGGGACGTGGATGGCGTGACCTATGGCAGGACTGCCTGGCATTGATGATCATGGAACCGTCCGAGGTACGGTATCTGCTGCTTAATAATTACGCGGGCGTACGGATTGACGGAAGCAATGCAACGATTATCGGAACGAAGCCCGGTGAGTTCATCGCTGACCGGAACAACATACCGCGCGTGTGGATGGATCACGGCGCTTGGCCATTCATGACGACGCTGCTTTATATGGATCAGAGCGGGGATTTGAATTTCCTGAAGCAGCCGCAGACCTATTTCCGCGATGTATTCGTGAAACGCTGCCAGGAGAAGGACATCGGATGGCTGCCTGAGCACAGGGATCAACTCTTAACCGTGGACGGTAAGGTATATGAAGGTACGATACTGGAGCATATGCTGCTGCAGAATCTGGTTCCGTTCTTTAATGTAGGGGAGCACAATAACATCAAGCTTGAGGGGGCAGATTGGAATGATGGTCTTGACCTTGCCCCGGATCGAGGCGAGAGTGTAGCCTTTACTGCGTTCTATGCAAGCAATTTGATGCAGCTTGGCGATCTGCTGCTGGCATGGCGGGACAGCGAAGGCGTGGAGTTCATTGAAATAGCAGAGGAAATGGCCGTGCTGCTCGATTCGCTAACGGCTCCCGTCTCATACGACGATGTGCAGGAGAAGCTGGGGCTGCTTGATCAGTATTATGAGTCTGTTAAAGTCTCCGTGACCGGAAACAAACGAAAGTTTAGCGTGGCGGATGTTGTGCAGGACTTGAAACGGAAAGCCGACTGGATCATCCAGCATTTGCGCAGCAAAGAATGGATGACGAGCCAAGAAGGATATTCGTGGTTTAACGGTTACTACAATAATGATGGGGAGCGCGTGGAAGGCGATCATCCCCTTGGCGTCCGGATGACGCTCACTGGTCAGGTCTTTGCTATTATGGGCGGAATTGCGGACGATGAACAGGTAGGGCAAATTACGAAGGCGGTTGATCGGTATTTAAAAGATCCGAGCATCGGCTATCGCCTGAATTCGAACTTTGGCGAGATTCAGCAAAATCTCGGGAGGGCTTTCGGGTTCGCTTTCGGCCATAAAGAGAATGGAGCTATGTTCAGCCATATGAGCGTCATGTACGCTAACGCTCTCTATCAGAGAGGTTTTGTCCGAGAGGGATACGAGGTATTGCAATCGATTTACGATTTAAGCAATGACTTTGAACGCAGCCGCATGTATCCGGGTATTCCTGAGTACATCAACGAGAAGGGGAGAGGGATGTATCCCTATCTTACCGGGTCGGCAAGCTGGCTTTTGCTGACCATGCTGACCGAGGTTTTTGGAGTAAAAGGAAATTGGGGACATCTTCTCCTAGAGCCGAAGCTCAGGCCTTCGCAGTTCGGAGCCGACGGAACTGCCGTTGTACATACGCGGTTTGCGGGTAAGGTGCTTCAGATTGTATACAGCAATCCGAAGTGTCTGGATTACGGAAGCTATACGATTCAATCGGTTACGCTGAACGGCGAGAAGATTCAGCTGCGCAGTCAGAAGCAGGAGTCTGCCGAATTGGATCGCAGCTTGCTGTCCGCGTTATCCGATGACGAGTGTCAACGGATTCTTGTCGAGCTTGCCTGACACGCGAGCATACAATATTTCGGAAGCCCTGGCAGGCAATTCGGCCGGGGCTTCTTCATCATGAATGGGGCGATTGTTTTGGGACATCAATTAGCAAATGGACAATTGGAAGTTGATATTGCGGAAATCGGCCGTTATCAAGGCACGCGTTTTGACCGGACCGGTTTCATTACTCAGGTCAAATTAACCAAGAGCGGCCACACATTCTGTGTACACGAGTTTGCGGAGGGTTATAACGCTCAGGGCGGGTCCGGATTGTGCAACGAGTTTGGACTGCATGAGGGGATGGGGTATGCAGAGGCCGAAGTAGGAGGGTGGTTTCCTAAATTAGGGGTGGGGCTTCTTAAACGGGTCAGCGAGGACCCGTATCACTTTCAGTATACGTATCCGGTGGAACCGTTCGATGTGGATTTCACTTCGGATGATATGAGCATTTCCTATACGATTCTTCCTAAGAACGTCAAGGGGTATGCGGCAAAACTCGTTAAGAAAATCTCGATTCAGGACACGGCCTTAACGATAGATTATGAGCTCTGCAATGAAGGAAGCCAGAGGATCGATACGGAAGAGTACATTCATAATTTCATAGGGATTAACGAGGAGCTGGTAGGACCAGAGTATAAGCTGAAGCTGCCGGTCCCTGTCCGTTTTACGGAGGTCGAATCGGATTATACCTCCGGCCTGCTGGCCGTTCAGGATTGCGGGATAGGCTGGAACGCCAGACCGATCAAGCCTTTTTACGGAAGAATACAAGGCTTTAACGGCAGCGATTATTCCTATTCATGGGAGCTAACGCACACTGCCAGCAGGGCGGGGGTAAGGGAGATCAGTGATTTTCCGGTTGCGTACATGGCTCTGTGGGGGATGGGCCATGTCATCTCGCCGGAAGTGTTTATTCAACTGAGCCTGGCTCCCGGAGAAAAGAGAACCTGGAGCAGAAAGTATCAATTCTTCTGTTGGTAGCCGGACAATTTAATGTGAATAATTACACTTGAAGGTCTATGGGATTGTTGCTATGATTAGCGTTAATTAGCATTCATAGTAAAGAAAGGGTGGAGAGTCTTTTGAGCAAGAGAGCATACAATTTTAACGCAGGACCTGCTGCATTGCCGCTTGAAGTGTTGGAGCGCGCCCAGGCCGAATTCGTCAATTACGGGGATACCGGCATGTCGATTATGGAAATGTCGCATCGCGGTGCTGTGTATGAAGCCGTTCATAACGAAGCGCAGGAGCGCCTGCTGTCCCTGCTGGGGAACCCATCCGGTTATAAGGTGTTGTTCATCCAGGGCGGTGCAAGCACGCAATTTGCGATGATTCCGATGAACTTCCTGGGACAAGGTCAGGTTGCGAACTATGTCATGACGGGAAGCTGGTCTGACAAGGCGATTAAAGAAGCCAAGCTGATCGGCGAAACTCATGTGGCGGCCTCTTCCGAGGAGAGCAAGTATATGGCTCTACCTAGCCTTGAGAGCATCCAGCTGTCGGAACGTGCAGCTTATCTCCATCTTACGTCCAATGAAACGATTGAAGGCACGCAGTTTAAGGATTTCCCGGATACCGGCTCGGTGCCGCTTATCTGTGATATGTCGAGCGATATTCTCAGCCGTCCGTTCGATTTGAACCAATTCGCCATGGTTTATGCGGGTGCCCAGAAGAACTTGGGGCCGTCCGGCGTTGCGGTTGTGATCGTTAGAGAGGATATGATTACAGATTCTCCTAAACATCTGCCGACTATGCTCCGTTACAATACGTATTTGAAAAATAACTCGCTGTACAATACGCCGCCGTCATTCGGCATCTATATGATCAACGAAGTGTTGAAGTGGATTGAGGAGAAGGGCGGCCTGCAAGGCGTTCAAGAGATGAACCGCAAGAAAGCCGCACTCATCTACGATGCCATCGATCACAGCGACGGCTTCTATCGCGGCTGCGTGAATGCAGAGGCGCGTTCCGATATGAACATTACCTTCCGTCTTGCCTCCGAGGAGCTGGAGAAGGAATTCGTGAAGGCTTCGGAGCAAGCAGGCTTTGTCGGCCTGAAGGGTCATCGCAGCGTCGGCGGTTTACGGGCTTCGGTCTATAACGCCGTTCCGCACGAGAGCGTTCAGGCGCTCGTAGAATTCATGCATCAGTTTAAGAACAGTCATAGCTGATATCATATAAGATAACACCATGATAACCTTCCGCCGTTCGGCGGGAGGTTATTTCTGGATATCCCGGGAAATCGGAAAGGAATCGGTTATAATAAAAATAAAACAGAAGAAAAGGTGGACTTATCAACATGGCATTACACATCGTACTAGTCGAACCGGAAATTCCAGCCAATACGGGCAATATCGCCAGAACATGCGCCGCAACCGGCACGCATCTGCACCTGGTCCGTCCGCTCGGCTTTAATACAGATGACAAAACCTTGAAACGGGCCGGGCTGGATTATTGGTATGCCGTACATATCGAATATCATGATTCGTTTGAGGAACTGCAGGCACTCTATCCGGAAGGACGCTATTTCTACGCCACGACGAAGGCAACCAAGCGTTATATGGACATTGATTATCAAGACGGGGATTTTTTGGTGTTTGGCAAAGAAACCAAGGGATTGCCGCCGGAGCTGCTAGCCGCGAATAGCGAGCATTGTATTCGCATGCCGATGACCGATAAGGTGCGTTCTTTGAATTTATCCAACTCTGCAGCGATTATGGTATATGAAGCACTGCGTCAATTGGATTTCCCGGGTATGGAATAAGTTTTGCAAAACTTTGAGTTTATTGTGGAATATCATCCAGTATACCTAGTTGATATTGAAAAAAACTAAGAAATTCTTAATTTCCAGCAGGATTCGACAACTTTTTATCGAACTATTATACTAGGCCCTTGTTATCAGTTCTGAACTGTGGTGTCAGAAATCACTTGTTGAAAATGAAAGAGGTGTACAATCGTTATGAAACCTGCTGGTGTTGTTCGTAAAGTGGATCAGCTGGGAAGAATCGTTCTGCCTAAGTCTCTACGCAAGAGATATCAAATGAACGAGGGGGATCCCGTAGAAATTCTTGTACAGGGGGACCATATCATATTGGAGCGCTATCGTCCGAAATGCGTCTTCTGTGGTTCTATGGACGGAGTAAGCGAGTTTAAAGAGCGCTATATCTGTTCACAATGCATGTCCGAAATGCAACAGCTTCCGAAACATGCCTAGGACCCTAAATGAATCACCTTTTGCGCATCGCTAATGAGCGGTGCCTTTTTTGTCCTCCAAAAAAATAAAACTCCCCCGGTATACGAGGGAGACGCCTTACAGGCCTTTGGTTTTATCATCATTGTATGCCGCGGTCCAAATGCCAACCATGTAAAGGGCGAATACGAGCATGACGATCCAAAATGTTAATGAGAACGACATTCTTGCCACCTCCTGCTAAGCTAACCTTATTATAACCACCTTGAGCCAAAAAATAAACGAGAATATGAGGGCCGATTCTATCATTTGAAAAATAAGAAGTGCGTAGGTACCGGACGCAGACTTCCGTCCGATGGTTTGTTCACGACGCGGCCGTTTAGGATTAGGGATGCGGACCCGCCGCCATCCAGATTATACGCATCGATCACGCCCAGCTTTTTAAGTTTGTTTTGCAGCTCTTGCAGCGTGGCGCCCGATTTGCCCTTCTCATCATATCCTTCGGTAACCAGGATGAGCAGCTGATCGTCCTTGTAGTTGCCGATGACGGTACGCGGTGCCCGGCCGGGGGTCGTTCTCCATTTCTCGGGAATTGTCGTTTTGCTGCCGTTTTGGAGCAGCACGGGGACAAAGGTAGCGCCGAACATGGGATCGAGCCGGTCAAGCTCGCTCTGGCTGTAGAACTTGCCACCGATCAGTTTGCCGGATTTGCTCATGCCGACAAAGGCAAGATCCTTAAAGCTCGGTTGAAACCCCGAGACGTATTTGCCATCATAATAGGTCGTGCTCAGTGGATGTCTGCCCCCGTTCCCGTCAGCGTATCCACCGGCATTAATTCCCGCGACCGCACCATGCCGGCTTACGGCGCGCATGGTGGTTTCGACGGACCCGGGTCTGCCGCTTTCGCTGCCAAGCGACATCTTCATCGCGGAAGGATCCTTCAGTTTGACCTTCATCGCATAGCCGTGATAGGTGCCCGGATTGATCTTGTACAACTCGATTCGAATCCGGTCACTGTTGACCGTTTCAATAGGGACACCCAATTTGGTGGTGATCCGTCGATTATAGATTTGCTCCGGGCGCGCGGCTTGCGATTCCGCTGTTTGCAGAATGGTTCCCACTGTGGCGGTCGTCTGCCGATAGAGCTTGGCCGTTTTTTCAATGGAGGAGATCGTCTGTTCCGCAGAGACGGCGGCTTGGTCCAATTCCTGTTTGATCACGGCTGATTGTGCCGATATGCTGCCGGGTGGTATGTACTCGGCGGTGTCGTGCGACAGACGCGGCGGTTCCGTGATTAACCACATACACAGCAGCATTCCGATAAAAGGTGCAATGGCCAGCATAAACGTACGGTTTAACTGCTTGGGACGGATATACTTCAGTTTTCTCACTTCAGCAGCTCCATCTTGCGTTCCAGCTCTTTCAGCTGCTTCTCAACTTGGCTTAGTTGACTGTACAGCTTGTTGCTGTTGTCCGTTTTGCCGCTAGCCTGATCCTTGGTAAAGGTCAGCAGCTCATTAAACGACTGAACCTTGCTCTGCATTTCGTCCATTTCCTGAACCAGCTCGTTAAACCTTTGGTCGTACTCTGCTTTGAATGACGCCATTTCCTGGCGCGTATCCTGCTGCAGCTGCACCACAACTTGCTCCTTCAAGTGATTGCTATATAGGTAGGCTGCGGTGGTACCCAGCCCGATGAGAACAATCCAAAATACCCAGAACCATTTGGTGGATGGCCCCTTTTGCTGCACTTCCTCACGGGATTTATAGGGGGTATTGTGTTCCTGCTCCAACATTGGCATTTCATCACCCCTCAAAAACTATCATTTTTTCCAAATTTCATTCTAACATGTCAGAATTACTTTCGCAAAGACGAACCAATAGCACTTGTTTTTATGAAAAATAGATTGCCTAGAAAGATAGAGTGGGATACAATCTGTATAGATTTGATTATCAAATAGGATACATATAAGACATTCGCCATGCATACCGTCAAAGGCCCTGCGCCTATAGGATTAATTAACCTAATTTCTATACGTATAATTGCTCTAATTGCGTCTATCCATATCTGCAAACAACGAAGATTCGAAATACCGGATACGTAAGGAATTGACGGCGCTTACTTAATAGAGATACTAGAGATTCAAGTTTGTTGATACAGGAGGTCTATTAGAAAATGAATCAGGTTTGGCGGGTAGTTATCGTTGGCAGTCAACCTACAAGCATGCTGGGAACAAAATTGATTTTGGAAGAGCAGCAGGATCTGCTCGTTGAGGGAATGACATCCTCGGATTCAGAAGGGCTTCGAATGGTCGGGGATTTGCTTCCTGACTTGGTACTATTGGATTATCATTTGTCGGAACATACCTCGGAAGCCGTATTGGAGCAGATGAAGCAGCTGTCCCCGAAGACCCATGTCGTCATTATGACCGACAATGATGGCCTGCCTTTGCTGCAATCCTTGATCAGCCGCGGGGCAAGCGGCCTATTGTCCAAGCAGGCATCCACATTTCAGCTCATACATATGATTACCGGACTCCGGGAAGGCGTTGCCTCGCTGCCGCTCGACTGGGTAAGGCAAGGCATCTGGCCGTTAACGGCCTCTGCAATGAACGAGGGCGGACTCCAGCTCTCCGAGACGGAGGCTTTTATAATGGAACGGATTGTCCAGGGCATTACATACGACAAAATCGCCATGGAAATTCAGGTGAGCCGCCGCTCGATTGACAATTACCTTCGTAAAATCTATGTGAAACTCGGGGTATCCACCCGTGCACAGGCGATCGAGAAGTATGCGCTGTATACCCGTCAAGGCAGGCAAATATATGCCTAAGGCAGGATTAAGGTATAATATATACATATCAGGAATACCTTTTAGAGGTTGTTAAGAGGCTCCTGAATACAAAACCGAGGTTTTGATAACGGTTAGAGGAGGGACTTCCATGCAGTATTCCTTTGCTTCCCGTGCACAGACCCTTTTGTCATCCCCGCTGCGCGATATCAGGGAACTTGCGAAGCGGGATTCTTTTATTTCCTTGGCAGAAGAGCTGCCGGCCGAAGAGTTATTTCCTTTGCATTCACTGGCAGAAGCGGCGACCTCGGTGCTCTCCGAGGACCCGCTCGCCTTGCAGTACGGTGAGGCCGAAGGCTATGGACCGCTGCGCGAGTGGCTGAGCGAGGACTTTTCCCGCCGTAAAGGCTTGAGCGTCCAGCCGCAGCATATTCTGCTGACCACGGGCACGCAGCAGGCCATCGATTTGCTGGTCAGGGTGTATGTGGACCCGGGCGATCCGGTGCTGGTGGAGAACCCAACCTCACCGGGACTGCTTCAGGTGCTGCGTCTCCAAGGTGCCGTCATCGTGCCTGTGGAGGGAGATCAAGACGGGATGCTGCCGGAGCACCTGGAGGCCATGATCCGGCAGCATAAGCCGAAGCTGCTTATGGCTGCGCCCAATTTTACCAATCCGACAGGCGTGATGTGGAGCTTGGAGCGGCGTCAGCAGGTGCTGGAGCTGTGTGTCTCGCATGGCCTTCTTATCGTGGAGGATGATTCTTACGGCGATCTTTATTTTGCGGATGCCAAGAATCCGAAGCCTCGAATTCCTTCCATCTTCTCACTTGAAGAACCGCAGGGAGGACATGTTCTGTATGTGGGCTCCTTCAGTAAGACGGTAGCGCCGGCGCTGCGTACGGGATGGGCTGCCGGGAACCGCCGCTTGATTGAGATGATGACGGCCGTGAAGCAGATGGCCGACTGGCAATCCAGCATGCTGAACCAGCGGATGCTGCACCATCTGCTGGAATCGAAGCATTTCAAGCTGGAGGACCATATCGGCATGCTTAATCGGGAATACGCAACGAGGCTTAAGCTGATGGTGGAGCTGCTGAAACGCAGCGCGTGGAAGGATTCGAAGTATGCGGTGCCTCCCGGGGGGATGTTTCTCTGGGTACAGCTGCCTCCGGGCTTGAATGGGGATGCGCTCTTAAGAGCCGCTCTATTAAAAGGGGCCGCTTTCCTGCCAGGCTCGATGTGCTCGGCGGCAGATCGTACCCGTGAGTGTATCCGGCTGAATTTTACGCATCCGGGGCGGGATGAGCTGCTGCTCGGCATGAATCTCATCAGCGAAGCCGTGATGGATTTTACAGCCCGGAATTAGACATGGAAGGTTTCTTTATGCGAATCGTGTATAACATAGCAAAGCTGCTGATTGAGCCTGATTTCAGGTTCGGAATAGAATCAGCAGCTTTTTTTCATGGACGAATATATACTTGTTCAAGGGTCTGCATCCGGAGTTTATGATTTCAATACGGGAGCATAATCTGCCAGAGCCTGTAGACCGGCCGGTGTCAGCACGTAGCGTCCGCGGCTTACCCGACGGAACCAGCCGTAGTAATTGCGCTGCAGAATGTCAGCCGCCGATCCTACGCCGCTCCGATCCCGCACGGCCGCGGGAGAAATACCGGGCAGCACCGCCGGGGCACGTCCTTTTTGAAGCTCATGCTCCTCCTGCAGTTCGCGCGAGCTTCGCTGCTCTACTTCCGCCGCATTCATGGCAGCAGCAACGCGCAGCGTCTTCTCGCGGTAAGCGGTAACCAGCTTCGCTCTCGTCACTCCGCCGGTGTTGTAATCGCCGCTGCGCTCCCGAAATTCATACAATAGGCGCTCTTTGCGCCTGATGGCGGTCCGTCCCTTCTGTACGGCTATCTCCGGCTCACAGAGCACCTCGACGAAGGGCGCTTTGGTTTTGTAGAAGGTGACCGTAATGAGTCCTAGTCCCAAACGTCCGCAGAGCCCCGTCAGCTCCGCCCAGCGCTGATTGACGGCTCCTTTCTTCGCCCGGCTCTTCTCGACGGCAAGGTAAACGTACGGAGTCAGCTTTAACCGCTCGATGCCCTGAAGCAGAAGGGCCAGATTGAAGGTTTTTTTCAGCTCCACGATCAGCGGTTCATCGGCGCCCTCTTTCATGCCGACAAGGTCGCAATTGCGTACTTCGCCCTTCACTTCATAACCGTTTAGTTCAAAAAAGGCCTTCAGGGGAGCGTACAGCTCGGCTTCATGCTTTATCGCCATGATGACTCTCCTTTATTCGAAAGATGCTTTAATGTCAAGTTAATGTAATTTCAGTATAGCATGGGCACGGCTCGCATGGCGTACCCGAGTGTAGAATGGACCGGTGGTTAGATAAAATTGCATGCGCATGACTTCGAAAATAAGGTCAACTATTCCAAGCAAGTCGCATAGGTATGTAATACACTTTTTCGAAAATGGAATGTTTTCTAATGACGCTGTGGAATGGAAGCCAATCCCCATAAACAGACTCATAGGAGGTAGCGAAATGGATATTTTCGAACGCATAGCATCGTATCGGGCAGAAGGCGACCGTTTGGCGTGGAGCGGCACATTCAGGGAATACATTGAAATACTTAAGAAGGATCCCTCTCCAGCCATGACGGCACATGCCCGTGTATATGACATGATCGAATCCTACGGTTACGAAGAGAGCGGGGGCCAGAAAAAATATAAGTTTTTTGAACAGGAAATCTTCGGTCTCGACCGAGCTGTTGAGAAACTCGTTGAGGAATATTTCCATTCCGCGGCCCGCAGGCTGGATGTGCGCAAACGCATACTGCTGCTTATGGGGCCTGTCAGCGGCGGGAAATCCACGCTGGTCACGCTGCTGAAGCGTGGCCTGGAGAAGCATTCCCGTACCGATCGGGGAGCCGTATATGCGATCGCCGGCTGCCCGATGCAGGAAGAGCCCCTGCATCTGATTCCGCTGGAGCTCAGACCGGAAATCGAGAAGGAGCTTGGCGTCCGAATCGAGGGCAACTTGTGCCCGGCCTGCCAGCTTCGCCTCAAGACCGAATACGGCGGAGATATCGAACAGGTGGAAGTCGAGCGGGTATTAATCTCCGAGGAGAACCGCGTCGGCATCGGTACATTCAGTCCGTCCGATCCCAAGTCGCAGGACATTGCCGATTTAACCGGCAGCATCGATTTCTCCACGATCACGGAATACGGCTCGGAATCGGATCCGCGGGCCTATCGTTTTGACGGCGAGTTAAACAAGGCGAACCGCGGTTTGATGGAATTCCAGGAGATGCTGAAATGCGACGAAAAATTTCTGTGGAATTTGCTCTCCCTGACCCAGGAGGGGAACTTTAAAGCCGGCCGGTTTGCGCTGATTAGCGCGGATGAGCTGATCGTGGCTCACACTAACGAATCCGAGTACAAAGCATTTATCGCCAATAAGAAAAACGAGGCGCTGCAATCCCGGATGATTGTTATGCCGATTCCGTATAACCTACGAGTCAGCGACGAGGAGAAAATCTACTCGAAGCTGATCGGCCAAAGCGATATGAAGCATATCCACATTGCGCCGCACGCGCTTCGTTCTGCCGCGATATTCTCCGTCTTGACGCGTTTGAAGGAAACGAAGAAGCAGGGCATGGATCTGATCAAGAAGATGCGCATGTACGACGGGGTGGAAGTCGAAGGGTATAAAGAAGCGGACCTGAAAGAGATGCAGAATGAATATCTGGAAGAAGGCATGTCCGGGATTGATCCGCGGTATGTCATTAACCGGATATCCAGTGCTTTGATTAAGCAGGATCTTCAGTGCATTAACGCGCTGGATATGCTGCGGGCGATTAAGGATGGGCTGGATCAGCATGCCTCGATTGCCAAGGAGGAGCGGGAGCGCTATCTGAATTTTATTGCCGCCGCACGCAAGGAGTATGATGATCTGGCGAAGAAGGAAGTCCAGAAGGCTTTTGTGTATTCCTTCGAGGAGTCTGCCAAGACGCTGTTTGAGAACTATTTGGATAATATCGAAGCTTTCTGCAACTGGACCAAAATCCGCGATCCGTTAACCGATGAGGAGATGGATCCGGACGAAAGACTGATGCGTTCGATCGAGGAGCAGATCGGCGTATCGGAAAACGCAAAGAAGGCTTTCCGGGAAGAGATCATGATTCGCATCTCGGCTTATTCCCGAAAGGGCAAAAAGTTCGAATATCACAATCATGAGCGCCTGCGCGAGGCGATTGAGAAGAAGCTGTTCACCGACCTGAAGGATATCGTCAAGATTACAACCTCGACGAAAACGCCGGATGCCGTGCAGTTAAAACGGATCAACGAGGTTAGCTCCAGACTGATCGACGAGCATGGGTATTGCCCGGTATGCGCGAACGAGCTGCTGCGTTATGTGGGCAGTCTGTTGAACCGGTAATATCGGATAGAAAAATGGGATGCCATGAGAAGCCACCTGTGAAGTTAGGGTGGTTTCTCATGCTTTTGGGATGAATTGGCCCGGTTGTGCAGTGCAAATATACATACAATTGGGACTTTAGCATTATGTTTGTATGGTAAATATAGTCTATAATGGACCCTAAGTACTTGAACCTGTGATATGGATCACGCTATTTAGGAGTGGAGTTATCGAAATGATTGATGTTTCCCCGAAAAGACGCCAACAGTTGGAGTATATCGGATTGGATGAACAAGGGCTGGATCTGCTGGCCAATCATCGCGACGTGTTTGCGAAGGTGGTTGAGGAGGTCGTTAACCGATTTTACGCGCAGATCGGGACGCAGCCGCACTTGATGCAGATTATCGAGCGTACCTCGACCGTGGAACGGCTTAAGGAGACCCAGCGGGTATATTGGATGTCCCTTGCGGCAGGAAGAGTGGATGATGCCTATATTTCCGAACGGATTAAGATCGGACAAGTTCACTCCAGAATCGGCCTGAAAACCGATTATTACCTTGGAAGTTACATGGTTTACCTGGATATCGCCACTGATTTACTGAAGCAAATCGTACCGGATCAGTGGATCCAAGTGGTGCATGCGCTGAGCAAGATGTTTAATTTGGACTCTCAGCTCGTTCTGGAAGCTTACGAAATGAAAGAGAAAGAGAAAATCAACAATTTGGTCTCGGATCAACAAAGAATGTTGGAAGCGATTACAAATGCGATTCAAGAATTGACGGCCATGATCGTGGAGCTGGATCAAAGCGCGGCGTTAATGGCAGACAATGCCATCAAAACAGCGGAAGCACAGGATAAAGCGCATACGCTGACTTCCGAGCTGGGCGAAGAAATTCTGCATATTGAGCAGATGGGAAGTTTGATCAGGGAAATCTCGGACCAGAGCCACTTGCTCGGTCTGAATGCGGCGATTGAGGCTGCTCATGCCGGAGAGTTAGGCAGAGGCTTCGAGGTGGTTGCCGGGGAAGTCCGAAAGCTGGCCACCCATTCCAAGAAGGCGATGGATGAGATTCAGGACAAGGTCAGCGGCATTATCCGCAAGCTGGGGCTTGTGGAAAAGGAATCAGAAAAAACATCCTTGAACGCACGGAATCAAGCTGCAAGCTCGCAGGAATTGGCCGCTTTTGTAAAAATGATGGAAAAGCTTGCCGATGATCTGGAATCGCTTCAGCATGATTATGATGTTCAGAAGCACGATGTCCAAGAGGGAGCCGTATCCGAGAAGGTAAGCGTATAACCGGGATCACGGCAGCGAACGGATTACTAAACGATCTATTAAATAGCAGCACCCGCGCATGGAGAATCCTCCAGCGCGGGTGCTGCTGCTCTATGGCGCCATCATGTCCTTCAAGCGCTTGCGTTGTTAAATAAATCGCCGATGGAGCTTCTTGCCGTCGTAGGAGAACAGGATCGGTTTGCCCTCGATCATGCTGTGCAGATGCACGGGTTTGCCCCAGAGCCGGTAAACATAGGGGATGGTGCGTTCCATATACTTCAAGTCAAGCTCAATACCCTCGTACAGATGCTTGATCATCAGCTCACCGGAGCGAAGATGATCGCCATCGGTTACCACGAGAAACGGCGAGCCGCCGTTTACGCGGGAGACGACCAGCTGGTCGCGGATATTTTCCCACGCCTTGTCGGTGATTTTCCACTCCGGCCCTTTTTTCTCGAAGACATAGAGGTCCAGATCCTCCACGAGTTCCTTCGTTAAATAATTGCGCAGGAAGGAAATATCGGAGTCGTATTCGCGTACATCAAACATCTTCTCCCGGTCCCAGCGGCGTTCTATATCCTCGAAGATTTTCAGACCCAGGTAGTAGGGGTTCAGGCTGTGGCGCGACGGCTGCACGACCGAGGCGTTGAGCTTGGCGAATTCCACCGTTTCCTCGCTGGTCAGGTCCATCTCCCGCAGAATGCGCTGATGCCAGTACGAAGCCCAGCCCTCGTTCATGATTTTGGTTTCCATCTGCGGCCAGAAGTACAGCATCTCCTCGCGCAGCATACTCATAATGTCCCGCTGCCAATCCTCCAGAATGTCGGAGTGCTCCTGAATGAACCACATGATGTCTTTCTCCGGCTCGGGCGGGAAGCGTTTGGGTGCTGCCGGTGATTTATGGGCTTTGTCTTCGCCGTCTTCATCCATATCCCACAGATCATCGTACCGGCCGGGAGGCTTCTGCCGCTTGGCTTCCTCCTTACGCTCCAGCACCCGCCGTGCATTGTACCGCTGCTTATCGAGTTTATCCGGCCTTACGATATGCGGGTCGACATGCTCTTGAATCGCCAGTACAGCGTCGATAAACTGCTCCACTGCCTCCGTGCCGTGCTCAATCTCATAACGGGAGATGCGTTCGGCAGTAGCCGACATGCTCTCAACCATATTACGGTTGGAGACGGAGAAACGGGCGTTGTTTTTAAAGAAATCGCAGTGTGCAAGGACATGGGCCACAATGAGTTTATTTTGAATCAGGGAGTTGCCGTCCAGAAGAAACGCATAACATGGATTGGAGTTGATCACGAGCTCGTAGATTTTGCTAAGGCCGAAGTCGTACTGCATTTTCATTTTATTGAAGGTTTTTCCGAAGCTCCAGTGGCTGAACCGGGTAGGCATGCCGTATGCGCCGAAGGTATATATGATGTCTGCCGGGCAGATCTCATATCGCATAGGGTAAAAATCAAGGCCAAAGCCTGTAGCGATCTCGGTAATCTCCGCAATGGAACGTTCCAGTTCCGCGATCTCGTCTTGGTGCACGAGAATCCCCCCTTCGTCATTAAAAACATGGTTCTTATCATTTATATGGAATCTTGCTGCAGATATGCGGGCTGACGAGGGGATGCCGGGAATATGTACGGGCTTCTGCGAAAAAAGAGTCCCGTCTCGTTCCACAGACGTAGCGAGCTGCCAGACCATGTAACGATGCCCCTCGGAAAGCTTTGCGTTATAATGGGATTAATCCAGCGGTTTGGAAGGCTTCTCCATTTATTAACCGATGGATAATAAGATTGAGGTCAGGGAGGCAAATGAATGATCGAATTTCCTAAACCCGATGTGGAGCAATTTTTTCAAACTTATGGCATTCGTACCTTTGGAATCAGCGCAGACGAGTCACGGCTCGTGTTCAGCAGCAGCCTGAACGGAAAGTTCAATTTATGGGCCATGGAGTTAAAAGGGGAGACGTCCTACCCTTATCCGCTTACATACAATGACCAGATCGCAAGCTTTATCAAGCTGGACCCGGAAGGGCGACATATCTTAACAGCATTTGACCGTGACGGGAATGAGAACTATCAGTTTCATGCGCTGCGCTGGAACGGCGGCGAGCCGATGCCTTTGTTCGAAGGGGCCGATGCGGATGACAAACATTATTTCGTGCATCTGTCGGAGGATGGCAAGCGATTGTATTACGTCACATCGAAGGGGAATCCGTCCTTCCTGAATTCGCGCGTATATCATCTGGACACCAAGGAGGATCATTTGCTGCATGAAGGCGAGGTGACGTCGACCGAAATGTGTGCCGTGAGCCCCGACGAGAAAACCATCGCGTATACGAAAATGTATGCCAACACCTACTATGTCAGTTACGTGAAGCGTGAAGGCGGCGAGCCGCTCTGCTTGACGCCTTCCCCTGATCAGGTTCACATCTCAGGCGATGTGCTGTTTGCCAGCAATGACCAGGTCATTTTCGCAACGGATTACGAATCGGAATTTTCATATGTAGCCACTTACGACATTCCTCAGCAGAAGTTTGAACCGCTGTGCCGCATCGACAGGGAGAGCATCCAGCTCTTACGCTACCATAAGGATTCGCGGACTCTCTATATCGTCACGGAAAAAGGGGTGGAGGATCGACTGTATGCCTATTCGCTCGACAGCGGTGCGTTAACCGCCATTCCTCTTCCATCGGATATCGTGGAGCAGTTGAACGTGACAAAGTCCGGCAATCTGTACCTGCTTGCCCGCGGCGCCGTGAAGCCGCTTAACATTTACCGTTACGCCGGCGGCGCATGGAGTTTGATCACGAAGAACGTTCTGACAGGATTAACCGACGAGGACATGGTGACGCCGGAGGTTGTGACGTATCCCTCTTTTGACGGCACGGAGATCGAAGCGCTCCTGTTCCGAGCCAAAGACCGTGTGGCGAACGGTTATACGGTTTTTTGGCCGCATGGCGGCCCGCAAGCCTCGGAACGCAAGCAGTTCCGTTCCATGTTCCAGTATATTCTGGCCAAAGGGTATCACATCTTCTGTCCGAACTTCCGGGGAAGCACGGGTTACGGCAGCTCCTTCGTGAAATTGGTGGAGCAGGATTGGGGCGAGGGACCGCGCAAGGACTGCTTGGCAGGCATGGATTGGCTGTTTGAGCAAGGCATTTCGAGCCGTGAGAAGCTCTTCGTGATGGGCGGAAGCTACGGCGGTTATATGACTCTGCTGCTGGCAGGACGTAATCCGGAGTATTTCAAAGCGGCCATTGATATCGTCGGGGTCAGCAACCTGTTTACTTTCTACAACTCGGTACCCGAGCACTGGAAGCCGATTATGGAGCGCTGGATAGGCGATCCGGAACGGGATAAAGAACGCTTTATCAAAGATTCGCCGATTACGTACCTGGATGATATGGTGAACCCGATGCTGATCATCCAAGGGGCTAACGATCCGCGTGTCGTCAAAGAGGAATCTGACCAAATCGTCGAAGCCTTGAGGGCGAAAGGCCGTGACGTGGAGTATCTCGTGTTCGATGACGAGGGGCATGGCATTACGAAGAAGGCCAACGAAAAAATCGCTTATGCGCGGATGGTCGAATTCCTGAAGCGCAATCAGTAAGAGGCCGTTTGAAAAAAGAGGCGTACCCGAGGTCCATTCGGACTCTGAGGTGCGCCTCTTCCCTTTTAGTTATCTATAGTCTCGCTCGGATTCCAGAGCTTGATTCCATCGTCCTCCAGGATGCCCAAGGTCACATCCGAAATGTTCGGATCCTGGGTCAGCAGGGCGTTGATTCTCATTTTGGAATGGCCGGCCTCGGCCAGGGTCATCCCTTTCTTCAGTTCAATGTAGGCCTCCACATGATAGTTGCGGCCTTCCTGCAGGATGCGAAGACGATTGATGTCGCGGACATCCGGATCGCCGAGAATGATCTGGGAGATCTTCTCTTCCACTTCATTCGGAGCGGCGACCCCGATTAAGCCGACCATATTGTCATATCCGACCTTAAAGGCAACGCCCACCATCAGACAGCCGATCAGGATCGTGGCGATTCCGTCCAGGATGAGGAAATTGAAGAAATGCGCGAACACAATGGCGATCAGCGCGAAGAGGGCGCCAAGCGTAGCCACGATGTCTTCATAGAACACAAGCCGTGTAGGCGGGGCAGCGCGGCCGGCATTTTTGAATGCGGCGGGCAGCAGGGCAAATCCGGATGCTTGAACACGGGTTTCCTTCATAATCTCTTTCATGGCTTTCATCAGGATGGAGCCATCAATGATAACGGCAATGACCAGCACAATGAAATTAAGCCAGAAATTCGTGGCTTCTTCCGGATGCTTTAACAGCTTGAAGCCTTTCAGTATCGTTTCGTAGGCCATGATGGTGACCACGATCACTGCGACCATGCAGACCAGATTAATGACCCTGCCGAATCCGGTGGGGAACTTCTTGGTCGGCTTCCGCTCGGCCAGCACGCTGCCTACGAATACAAACCCTTGGTTTACGGCATCGGCCACCGAGTGCATGGCGGATGCAAACATCGTACCGCTGCCGCTAACGGACGCCGCAATGCCCTTGATTATGGCCAATCCCGTGTTGCCCAGCGCCGCAATGGCGGATGAGGTGTTTCCTTTCTTAATAAGCTGCCATGTGTTCTTCAATCCAAACCCTCCGTCTATTTTGTCGATTTCGATTTAAATCCGAAGTATATATTATCATATCATGCCAAATTAAGGGTATCCCCTATCCTCACGTGAAACATGATGTCATACATATTACTTAACATGTTTTTTGTTACATTAATCATTATTTACTCATATCTTCATTTCTTACCCAATACATTAAGAATATAGTGGAAAATAAAGGGATGTATGTAGTGAACACAGTTGGTAAGTGGTCTTTAGCAGGATGTGGAGAATCGAGTTACCGCTTGATGACAAAGCGTAAACTGCCTTGCAGCAAAGTGAAAAAACATAAGGAGGAAATGTTATGAAAGCGTTAACAAGTCCAGAGGCAGCGAAAAGCAAGGCGAATGAGGATTGGGGCCTGATTATATGCTCCAGGTGTGATGAAATGGTGGACACGATTCCAACCGACGGAGTGAAGATCATTTATGGATATTGCGGAAAAGGGGAATGCAAAGGCACAGACCCTCAAAATTAATCGATGATCGTTAGAGGAATGTAAACAAAGCATGCTTTTTTGGGAGGAAACTTCCAGAAAGCATGCTTTTTTAATGGATTTATAAGCTTTTTTAATGGGTATTAAAAAAATGATTGATACCTAATTATGCATTTTTTAGACGAAAATATGTTGCATATATATTATATATGACGTATTATATCGGCAAGTAGAGGAAATGCACGCAGGAGGGATCACTATCGAACTGACGACAAGGCAGCAGGATATCGTCGATATCGTAAAAAAACATGCACCCATTACAGGAGATCAGATTGCGGAGATGCTGAATGTCAGCCGAGCCACCCTTCGTACCGATTTATCCAAACTGGTGGTTCTGGATTATATTGATGCCAAGCCAAAGGTGGGGTACTTTCTGGGAAAGCGGGGAACGCGCGACCGGGAGGAGAAGTTCCGCCTTCTCAAAATGAAGGTAGGCGATCTGCACGGTGTTCCGGTTATAGTGCGTGAGACCACGACGATTCATGAAGCCGTTGTATCCTTGTTTCTGGAGAACGTGGGGAATCTGATCGTTACCGATGCCGATGGTCATCTGGCCGGGATTGTCTCCCGCAAGGATCTGCTAAAGGTAACGCTTGGCAACCCGACGGCATCCTCCATGCCGGTAAGCCTGATCATGACCCGCCGGGCTAACGTGACAACCGTGCAGCCGGAAGATACGGTGCTGGATGCCGCCCGGAAAATCATCAACCATCAAATTGATAGCCTGCCGGTTGTCGTTCCGTCCACTACGGGGAATCCGGGGGAACACTGGAAGGTTGTCGGTCGGATCACAAAAACGAATATTATCAAAATGCTGCTCGACATGGTAGCCGAGGAATAATGGGAGGAATCGGATGAATCAGGCATTAACTCATTTCATAGCAATCTGTTCGGACTCCATCGGGGAGACGGCTGAAGCGGTCGTGCAAGCTACCCTGCGTCAATTCGAGCTTCCGAATACAGAGATTAAACGTTATATGAACGTTCGCGACGAGGATGAATTGACCGAATTGATGGAGGAGGTGGCGCGGCGCGGAGGCTTTGTTGCCTACACGCTTGTGCAGCCGGAGCTTCGCGAGGTCATACGGGAGGAAGCCGTGCGGCTCAATATTCGTACGGTGGATATTATGGGGCCGATGATGCAGGCCTTTGCCGATACGTTCAACGACTATCCCAAACGGCTGCCGGGGCTGCTCCATCGCCTGGACGACAGCTATTTCCGGAGGGTCGACGCGATGGAATTCGCTGTCCAATATGACGATGGCAAGGACGTCAGCGCTATTTTGAAGGCAGACATCATATTGCTGGGCGTATCTCGAATCTCCAAGACGCCGCTATCGATGTTCCTCGCTCATAAAGGCTACAAAACGGTCAATTTCCCGATCGTTCCGGAGATGTCGCCGCCGTCGCAGCTCCAAGAAGTCTCGAACGGGACGATTATCGGGCTTACGATCGAGCCGGAGCATCTTCTCAAAATCCGCAGCGAGCGCTTAAAGGTCATGGGATTGCCGCATCAGGTGCAGTATGCAGCCCTTGAGCGGATACAAGAGGAACTGGATTATGCCCTGTCGCTGTATGCGGAGCTTGGATGCCCCGTCATTGATGTTACCGATAAGGCGATAGAGGAATCCGCAGGACTGATTATGAATTATCTGAAATAAGGTGCGTCGGTAAGGAAAAAGCTGAAGGAGGGATTCATTCATGGAGAGTTCATTAGCATTGGAGCTTGTAAGAGTGACGGAGGAAGCGGCGCTGCAATCCGCCCGGTGGACAGGAAGAGGGGACAAGAACAGTGCTGATGAAGCCGCGACGGTTGCCATGCGCAAGCATTTTGATTCCGCAGCGATGGATGGTGTCGTTGTCATAGGGGAAGGCGAGATGGATGAAGCGCCCATGCTGTATATTGGAGAGCGCGTAGGGAACCGCAAAGGTCCGAAGATGGACGTGGCGGTGGATCCGCTCGAAGGAACGGAAACGGTGGCCAGCGGGCTGAACAACGCGTTATCCGTTATCGCGGCAGCTCCCCGAGGTACCCTTCTGCATGCGCCCGATATCTATATGCATAAGCTCGCGGTTGGACCCGAGCTTGCGGGCAAGCTGAGTTTGAATGATCCGATTGAGGTCACCCTTCGAAAAGCATCGGAGATCTTATCCAAGCCGTTGTCGGAGATGACGGTCTCCATTCTCGATCGCGAGCGACACAGCGCGATGATCAAGGCTTTGCGAGAGTCCGGGGTAAGAATCAAGCTGCTGAGCCATGGGGATGTCATGGGAGCGATCGAGACCTGCACGGACAGTGAGGTCGATCTCTATGTGGGCTCAGGAGGAGCTCCGGAAGGCGTTCTCGCTGCCGCTGCTTTGAAATGCCTGGGCGGAGAAATCCAGGGACGGCTCATACCCGAGACACCGGAGGATTTCATCAGATGCCAGGACATGGGGTTGAAGCATCCCGAGCAGCTGCTGACAATGGAGGATATGGTAGGCCGCGAAGGCGTATTATTCGTGGCTACGGGCGTGACGGCTGGCGATTTCCTGCGCGGCGTGAAGTTTATGCCGGGTCAGCGGGCCGAAACGCATTCCGTCATGATGTACTCCGGCACTAGAACCGTCCGTTATATCCGAAGCGTTCATCATCTGTTTCAAAGCAGTGAGACTTTAGCTGCGGCTGCATCGTCTTAATGCATACGCAGGGTATCCATAATATAAAGGCACTCCAAAGGTTAGCGAACCTTCGGAGTGCCTTTATGCGTTGTTAACGGTTTGGCGCTGTCGGATGCTTAACCGTGTCTCTTCCGTCCGAGCATCAGCCAAGCTCCGCCAAGCACAAGCAGCACGGCGATGACCGGCTGCACGACAGACAGGTAATTCAGTACGGGTCCGATTGAGAATACCACGAAGAACAGCAGCGATAATACGGTCAGAATGTTAATCGGGATGAGCAGCCACTTGTTACGCGATCCGAACCAGTAGAACTCGAACAGTCCTGCCGCAACGGCCAGGATAAAGCCGGGCCACATGGAACCCCACGAGTCAAACAAGGAAGCGATTTGGCTGACAATTCCGGCTGTGAGCAGAATGCCGCCGGGTATCAACAGCCCAATACCCTGTCGCCCAACCAGCGAGAAGTACATCCAGTGGAAAAACAGGCCTAACGGGATCACGAACAGGGTAGGCCAGAATGTGGCGAAGATGGAACCGGCGCCTACTGTCCCGCCTTGGTTTAAGAGCAAGTATGCGCCGAGCAGGATGAGCAGCGGTGCCAAGATTGTACGTTTCGTCATACAAACTTCGTTCCTTTCCTTTTGTAGATTGATTAATCCAAGAATACCATGCAATGGATGGGGATGTCCTCGGTCCTACGGGGAATGTTTCACCTAGACTTTAGTCTAGGATGGCGTGTTTTGCCAATAAGAAGCCCGTTTTATAAGGTCACAAGCGCCCGGCTGGCAAGCCAGAATAAAGAAAAGACAGTCTGCAGCATAGCGTTTCATAGCAGGACTGTCTTTTCCGATTGAAGGATATTATGAAGGCTTCTTGGTATACATGAGTCCGACGGTTTGAGGACCGCAGTGGCTGCATATAACGCAGCCCGCCGTAGAAATGCTAACCTGCCGTGCGCCTGTTTTCTCCTGCAGTTGCTTCTGTAGGAAGCGGGCTTCCTCCTCGGCCATGGTATGTACAACAACGATCAGATCATTGTCCATCCTATCCACTTGAGCCAGCGCATTCTGGATCATCTGATCCAGAGCCTTCTCTTTTTTGCCGCGTACCTTGTAAGCGGGGATCATGCCGCCGTCCACGACTTTGATAACCGGGCGGATTTTCAGCAGGCTGCCGATGATGTTTTGCATGCCGGAACAGCGTCCGCCTTTATGCAAGTAATCCAGCGTATCGACAACGAATTCGCACTCCACTTCATTTACGGTGCGGCTTAACAGCTCCACAATTTGCGGTATGGTTGATCCTTCATTGGCTGCGTGAACAGCCTTCATGACAAGCAGGCCGATACCGGAGGATAGATTGCGCGAATCAAACACGGTAACCCGGCCCTCGGGCAGCTCACCTGCAGCGATCAACGCATTTTGATAGGTGGAAGAAAGCTCTGATGAAATGCTAAGGAACAGGATATCCTCGCCTTGCTCAATGGATGGCGTGAAGGCCGCGATAAAGTCGGACGGAGAGGGTGCCGCTGTTTTGGGCAGGCTGCCGATCTGATCGACTTTGGCGTATAACTGTTCCGGCGTGATGTCGACTCCGTCGCGCAAGGATTGTTCTCCAAAAACGACGTAGAGCGGAACGATGCCGATATTATATTCTTCTATCCATGAAGGTGGTAAGTCGCAAGTACTGTCAGCAAAAATTCTAATTTTACCAGACATGAACATCTCCCTTTATCAACTAATTGAATCTTGTACTACTAGAATACCTTGTTTGATTAGAAAAGGGAATGCTCTTGTCGTTTTGGGTCGAGAGCTGTGAGCATACTCCAAAAAAGGCGGTGATAGTGCAACATATTCCATAAGTTTTCCGTTAATTCTAATGGAGGTGGTTTTATGGCTAAGCGTAAGCATTTGAGCAAAATGATCGCATTAACGACCGCTGCCATGCTGCTGATGGCAATCACGGCATGCGGAGGTGAAAACCCAACTTCTCAGCCGCCGGCTAATCCGAATCCCATAGTGGATGATGTGAAGGAACCGGCTGAACCCGTCGAAGAGCCGAAGATCGAGATCAAGCAGGGAACCGGTACCTATGTAGGTCAAATCGATAACAATTCCATTGAAATTGAAACAGCAGACGGTCCTACCGCGTTCCGGCTGGACGAAGGTATGGACCAAGTCATATCCAAACTACAGGGAGACGAGTCCGTCTCGTATGAGTATTGGGAGCAGCCCATTGAGGGTGGAGAAGAATTGAAACAGCTGATCCTCACCAAGCTGACGGTGGAAGAGGAAGGCGGAGGCAAAGGTTCGGAGAACGCGCAGCTGCCTGCAACCAAAGATTTTGAGCTTGAGCTGGAGGGCATGAAAGAGACCAAAACAGCTAAACTGGCCGAGGGCGACGGCTACGCGCTGTATATTTTTGATATCTTTTCCTTTGATGCAAAGACAAACATGCTAACCATGAATGTGGATCAAGATTATTATGTCGAGATTACGAAGCTGCCTTCGGATTATAACGGGGATGAACTCAGGCTGGAAGCGAAGAAAGAGCTTGCCGAGGCCGGTAAGGTTCGCGAAGCTGGCGACAATGAGAAGCAGAAGGGCATGGAGGATGCATCCGTATATATGATAAGCGAAGGTGAGAGCCTGACCAAGATGTACATTGTGGATGAGATTGACGGACAGGGTTATATCTTCCGCGTCAATAACCCCCACCGCGAACCCTCCGAAGGATTTGCTACGCATGCTTTTACGTCTTTGAACTCGATTATGAATCGATGATCCTCGCAAAAACAGCCTCTGCTGATTGGCCATAAGGCTAAGCAGCGAGGCTGTTTTGTTATTCATATCGGATGAATGCATTCATTGTTGCTTGGACGTCTCCAAATATTGCTTAATAAAGCGCAGTGCATTAGCGTCACGTTCCGTGCCTTCACGAATGCCCGCAAACATTTCCTTCTTAAGGACAGGCAGTTGTTCGCCAAGCGGGCTGCCCATAATATCCACGGCATACACATGCTCCGAACCGTCTTCCTCATTTTTTCCCTTTACCAGCATCTCCGGCGTGAGCAGTTCCTTCAGCTCGCCTTCAACCTCCGCTTCGAGGGGGCGCACCATCCCTTGATTGCCAACCCAATCAAAGGCGGTCTGATCCATAATGTACAGGTCCGGGCGCTCTGTGGACAGTACAAGCAGTGCCTTTTGCAGCATGGCTGCATCCTGCGGATTGTTGGAATCCAGAGGCGGTACATAGTTAATGTTAACGGTTACGCGTTTCCAATCGGGGAATTGCGCCAGAATCGCATCCTCGATTGGTTTGAGGTCCTGTCCACCATCCTGATTCATATAAGATCCGAGGAACATGACTTCCAGATCAACCGGGGGCAGATTGGCCAACCGTTCTTTCTCGGCCTGATGGTTGAAAATACTGATCACGATATAAATGAGGACGCCGACTAGAGCGATACCGCCGAGCACATGGAATTTATAATAACGGAAGAAATGATCGGTTTTCTCCGCTGTCCCGGCAAACCTTTTAAATTTGCCGTACCGTTTCCGATTCATCTCTTCCAAAGCTTTACGGTTCTCTTCTTCAAGGATGAATTTATAGGCTTTGGTGATGTCGGCAAACTCGGCTTCGATCTCCTCCGCCCGGTCCGGCTCCCGCCTTTGATGTGAGCGGGTTTGGCGCATGAGCAGCGTGTACCGGTCGTCTAGCTGTTCCTTGGTTGCATCCTCCGGCAGACCCATTCGCTCATAGGCTTCTTTCAATTGGTCCATTCATGTCACCTCTTCTATACTGTGAGAGTTTCCTATTTACCAGTATATAGCGTAGAGGCGGCAGGTTACAAACGTTTATGTGATGTTTCGACGCTTGCCGGCTTGATAAAGGGTAAACTGTCATGAACAAGCAAGGAGGGGCGAATGGTAATTAAGCAATATGGTAAATGATGTATAGTTTTCCTGAATGGTTATGAACGATTTTGAAAGTTTTAGATTGTTTTTTAGACCGGTTATGGTATAGTATAGGCTTTGAGGGGGAATTCACATTATGCTGACGGAAGAAAGATACCGAATCATATTAGAGCGCTTGCAAGAACGTGGCGTCGTGAAGCTGCAGGAATTGGTTGAACTCCTTGAAGCTTCGGAATCAACGGTACGGCGTGATTTGATCGACCTTGAAGAACGTCAATTATTAAAGCGCATTCATGGCGGAGCTGCGTTGCCAAGCCCTAAGATACAGGAACCCGGAATTGAGGAAAAAACGTTCAAAAACATTCAACAGAAAAAGGTTGTCGCCCGTTTAGCAGCAGAACAGGTGGAGGATGGAGAAAGCATTTACCTCGATGCGGGAACCACCACGCTGGCGATGATACCGTTCATCGAAGCGAAGGACGTCACGGTCGTAACGAACGGTTTATCCCATATCGAAGCGCTGGTAAGCAAACGAATCAAGAGCTATCTACTGGGCGGCATGATGAAAATTCATACTAAAGCCGTCATCGGAAGCATTGCGCTTCAAAATATGGACAACTTCCGCTTTGACCGCTGCTTTCTCGGCACGAACGGTGTGGATGTAGAGATGGGCTATACCACGCCCGATCCGGAAGAAGCCTTGATTAAGCGGCGAGCCCACCAGCTCTCCGCCTCCAGTTATGTTCTTGCGGATTCAAGCAAAATAGGTGAGGTTTCTTTCGCCAAATTGCTGGATCTGAACGAAGCGACGCTGATTACGGAGACCTTGCCGGAATCCTGGAAGAAAGCCATTTCACAGAAAACCAAAATAATTGAGGGATCATGATGATATATACGGTAACACTGAACCCTTCTATCGATTACATCGTGGAAGTTGAGCATATCGAGCTTGGCGGTTTGAACAGAATGACCCGGGACATGAAGTTTCCGGGCGGAAAAGGAATTAATGTATCACGGGTGTTGAACCAGCTTGGAGCTGATAATACGGCCATCGGTTTCCTGGGCGGATTCACCGGTCGTTATATAGACGAGATGCTGGGCAAGGAAGGAATCCGCACCGATTTCGTGAATATCGCGGACGATACCCGCATCAACGTCAAACTTAAGCATGGCGACGAGACCGAGATTAACGGCCTGGGTCCTGACATCCGCGAGGAAGAAACGAAAGAACTGCTTCATAAGCTGTCACAGCTTCAAGCAGGGGACATCGTTGTGTTGTCCGGCAGCGTTCCGCCTTCGCTGGGGCCTGACTTTTATGGCCTTCTTATCGAAGCGTGCCGGAAGTGCGGCGCCGAATTCGTGATGGACACCACCGGAGAGGCGCTGATGAAGGCTTTGGCCTGGAAGCCGCTCCTCGTAAAGCCGAATCATCACGAACTGGCCGAACTATTCGGCGTTGTTATCGATTCAAGCGAAAAGCTTGTGGAGTACGGCCGAAGGCTGCTCGAGGAAGGAGCGCAGCATGTTCTTATCTCCATGGCCGGCGAAGGGGCGCTGTTCATCACGCCCGATCGGGTATATCACGCGAGCGTACCGTCAGGTACAGTTCGTAATTCCGTCGGGGCCGGCGATTCGATGATTGCCGGATTCGTCGGTACGCTTGCGATGGGCAAGGATCCGATCGAGGCATTCCGGACAGGGGTCGCCTCGGGTAGCGCGACGGCGTTCTCGGACGATTTGGCTGTGCGGGAAACGATTGATCGGCTTCTTCCGCAGGTTAGGATCACGGAGCGGTAAGCCGCTCTACATCGAATCACGCGGTTATGATGTGGCCGGCTATGGCGTAGCAGTCACCACGAGGATATCAAGGGAGTGTGAACCAGCATGAAAATTACGGATTTAATGATACAAGAAACGATGATCATGGACCTGAAGGCGGTCACGAAGGAGGCCGCCATTGATGAACTGATTGCAAGCCTGGCTGCAAGCGGGCGGATCAACGATCCGGTCTTGTTCAAAGAGATGATTCTGAAGCGTGAAGCCGAATCCAGTACGGGGATCGGGGGCGGCATCGCGATGCCGCACGCGAAGACGAAAGCGGTTAATGAACCGACCGTCGTGTTTGCCAAGAGCCGCGAGGGCGTGGATTTCGAAGCGCTGGACGGAGAGGCGGCGTATGTATTTTTTATGATCGCAGCTCCGGAAGGAGCCGGAAATACCCATCTCCGCACGCTTGCCGCGCTATCGCGGCTGTTGATCGATGCCGAATTTATCGGGCAATTGATGAATACGAAGACGCCCGGGGAAGTAACGGCGTTATTTGATTCGAAACAGGCGGTAGAAGAAGCTGCCAAGGCGGAGAAGGAAGCGGCCAAGAGAAGGGAGGCGGCAAAAAAGGAATCGGGGAAGGCGCAGGAATCCGATGTCACTTCCGAATCTGCCCCCATGAAGGTCCCTGACGGAACCTCGGATGCTTTTGTTGTTGCCGTAACGGCGTGCCCGACCGGTATTGCTCATACGTTTATGGCTGAAGATGCCTTGAAGAAGAAAGCTCAGGAAATGGGCGTCGAGATCCGGGTAGAGACCAATGGCTCGGAGGGTGCGCAGAACGTGTTGACGGAAGAGGAAATCCGCAGGGCGGCAGGCGTCATCATTGCCGCCGACAAAAACGTGGAAATGGCCCGCTTTAACGGGAAGCCCGTGCTCCAGCGACCGGTCAGCGACGGTATCCGCAAATCGGAGGAGCTGATTCGCAAAGCGATGAGCGGCGATGCGCCGATCTACCGGAACGAAGGCGGCGGTGAGTCGCAGGCGAAGGACGCGGAGAAGGGCAGCATAGGCACGAAAGTGTATAAGGACCTGATGAATGGTATTTCGCATATGCTGCCATTCGTCGTGGGGGGCGGTATTCTTCTGGCTATCTCCTTCCTGATCGAGCAGCTTGCAGGTGACAAACATCCCCTCTTCCAGCTGCTGCAGACGATTGGGGGGGGAGACGGCGCCTTCCACTTCCTCATTCCGGTTCTGGCGGGATTCATTGCGCTCAGCATCGGTGATCGTCCGGCATTGATGCCCGGTATGGTCGGAGGGCTAATGGCCCTGAATTCTAATTCGGGATTTCTTGGCGGGCTAGCGGCAGGTTTCTTGGCGGGTTATGTGGTGATCCTGCTGCGCAAAGTCTTTGCCGGTCTGCCCAAAGCGCTTGACGGCTTAAAGCCGATTCTGCTGTACCCGGTTGTCGGCCTCCTTGTCACCGGAACGATCATGTTCTACCTGTTTGATCCGTTCTTCAGCTGGATCAATCTCGGCCTGATTGATATTCTGAACAATCTGGGTACTGGAAACGCGGTGATTCTTGGTCTGATTCTGGGCGGAATGATGTCGATCGACATGGGCGGACCCTTCAATAAAGCGGCTTATGCATTTGCGATCGGCGTCTTTACATCCAGCGGCAATACGAACGGAGCCATGATGGCCGCGGTTATGGCTGGCGGTATGGTTCCTCCGCTTGCCATTGCGCTGGCGACGACGTTTTTCAAGCATAAGTTTACGGAGCAGGAACGAAAGTCCGGCGTGACCAACTACGTGATGGGTCTTTCCTTCATAACGGAGGGCGCGATCCCGTTCGCCGCTGCCGATCCGCTGCGCGTGCTGACATCTTGTATCCTTGGATCGGCGGTTGCCGGCGGGTTGACGCAGCTGTGGAGCATCAACGTCCCTGCTCCTCACGGGGGGATTTTTGTTGCCGCTCTGGCCAACCATGCGCTTCTGTTCTTGCTGGCCGTTCTGATTGGCGCGGTGATATCAGGTCTGCTGCTTGGTCTGTGGAAGAAGCCGCTTGAGCGTAAATAGATTCATACAGATGATACAATACGAGTTTGGGGTGGGCGTTTCTGCTTGCTTCGGACTCGTTTTTTTCATAGTCGGTTGGATCATATCTGCAGATGACCGCATGTTATAATCTAGTCATGATTGAAAATGGAAGGAGAGAATAGAGATGATGGAACAGAACAGCAAGGGTCGAGGCCCCGAGGAGCTTATCGAAGAAATGAACAGGACGTCCACAGCCGAAGGAATGGCTGCGGTATGGTTTCTGGGACAGGAGAGCGTTGTCCTTAAGGGCGGGGAGGTTGTCATCTATATCGATCCTTATATGTCCGATGATCTGGAACGCAAAGCGGGATTCAAGCGCGCATTTCCTGCACCGTTGACCCCGGAGCATATTACGAATGCGAACATGGTACTGATCACTCATGAGCATGACGATCATATGGATCTGGGAACGATTGCGGTCATAGCCAAACAGAATCCGGAGACAGTCTTTGTCGCACCGGCTTGCTGCCATGAAGCAATGAGAGAGGCTGGTGTCGCTCCGGAGCGCTTGTACGCGGCGATGTGCGATGAATGGCAGCAGTTCGAGGGCTTCCGACTGATGGCGATTCCGGCTGCTCATGAAACTTTGGATGAGCATGAACAGTTTGGGCACCGATATGTCGGATATTTGGTGGATATCCAGGGCGTGTTGATTTATCATGCGGGTGATACTGTCGTTTATCCTGGTTTGGTTGAAAGGTTACAAGCGCATGCGATTGATATCGGGATGGTGCCGATTAACGGGGGAGATGCCTTCCGCCGGAAAGACGGAATCGTTGGAAATATGGGCTTTCGGGAGGCGGCGGAGCTTGCCGCAGCATCGGGATTCGACCTGACCATTCCCATGCACTATGATATTTTCCCTTGGAATGGAGAGAAGCCGGGGTATTTTGTGGATTATTGTTATGAGAACTATCCATATATGAAGACCAAGGTGATGGCACGGACCGAGCGTTTGATTTATGTAAAAGATTAATAGCGAAAGGCATACCAAGCGAGTCCGGTGGAATTTTTTTCAAATGCAGGACAGCAAGTCCGCAATTTTTCGAAATGGCAGCATATAAATGAGACATGCCCTTATAAACTGGAGATGGGGAAATGGTGTCATTTCGAAAACATGTCATTATCGTGATCGGCAGTTTTCTGATTGCGATGGGGACCAATTTTTTTCTTGTCCCGCATAAGGTTTTGGATGGTGGAGTTATCGGCATCGCTTTGATAGCTAACTATGTGTTTGATCTACATATCGGATTCGTCATCATTTTGTGCAGCATTCCCATGTTTATCGCAGCCTGGATATTAAATCGCGAAATTTTTTACAATAGCCTGTCAGGCATGCTGATATCTTCATTTATCATCGATTTGCTTTCACCGCTGCAGCCGGGTTTTTTGCGGTTTTTTGCCCCGAATGTCATCCTGAGCGCGCTCCTGGGCGGGGCTTTGATCGGAGCCGGACTTGGATTTATGCTAAGACACAATGCAAGCACGGGCGGAACGGATCTGTTGGCGCACTTCCTGGCTAAATATTTGCCGTTAAATGTAGGCGTCATTATTTTGTTGATGGATGCCGTGATCATTGGTTTCGGAGGTTTCCTGTTGTCGGAAAGCACCTTCATGTATTCTGTTCTGACGATTGTAGCGGGCGGCTTTACGACAGGAATGTTCACTCAGAAGCGTTGGTTCAAAAAGAGACGGATTAAATAAACAGACAAGCCTATCAAGTCGACTCTTGATAGGCTTGTCTGCTTTATGAAAGTACGATATTTGGAGAAATCCTATGCGAAAACCGGATAGCATTTATTATCTTTGCGATTGAGCTTCCTTAAAGGCGTTGATATAAGCGCGTGCCTTTTCTGTAATCAGTTTGAAGTCACCGCTCTTCAATGCGTCCTTGGTCAGATCCGATCCGATCCCGACCGCAAACGCGCCGGCCTTAATCCATTCATGCAGATTGTCCAGATTTACGCCGCCGGTTGGCATGATGTTGGCCTGCGGGAGCGGACCCTTCAGAGATGGGATGACGGATGGAGAGTACAAATTGCCCGGGAAGAGCTTGATGACATCGACGCCAAGCTCAAGCGCGGCAACGATATCATGAACGGTTACGGCGCCCGGCATAACCGGGATACGGTAACGATTGCTGAGCATAATGGTATCGCGGTCAAAGCCCGGCGAGACGACAAACTCGGCACCGGCAAGAATGGTGATTCGAGCTGTTTCAGCATCGAGAACCGTGCCTGCGCCAATGATGGCATAGTTATCCGCTTGCGGATCTTTAGAGGAGTACATTTTGGCCAGCGTCGTAATGGCTTCGGTAGCGAACCGTACGGTCATGGTTACTTCGATAACCTTGATACCGCCTTCAATCGCACGTTTGGCAATCTCGACAACCTCTTCGGGGGAATCTCCGCGAAGGACAGCGACGACACCCGCATGATGAATTTGTTCGATCAGTTTTAGCTTTTTCATGTTACACACTCCTTCTCGTCTATGAATGGATTAGAAAGATGGCTCGTTTAAAAAACAGGAGTTAACGCTCGATATGAGCAGCATTTCCGCGCCGCTGTTGTACCTCTTCCCAGGTCGGAAGTGCTTCCCAATCACCGGGCGCTTGGATCACCAGCGAACCGGTTAAGCCGCCCAGCGAGAGAGCCTCTTCGGGTGTCCAGCCCTTGGCGATACCGGCAAGGAAACCGGCACAGAAGCCGTCGCCTGCTCCCACGGTGTCCACCACTTGATCCACCTGTTCAAAGGGAAGGGAGTAGGTGTGGCTCTTGTGGACAATGACATTGCTCCCGTTGAAACTTTTGATAACGGACATTCCGGGAAGCTGTCGCAGACGATCCAGGATCGCCTGCTCGTCCTCTGTTTCGAACAGCAGCTTGCATTCATCATAGCCCGGAAGAAAATAATCACAGGCTTCCGCAAGCTCCAGCAATACAGGACGAGCTTCCTCGATATTCCATAGCTTGAGCCTGAGATTAGGGTCAAAGCTGATCAGGACGTCATGCGATTTGCATACGGAAATGACATGCCGTATCGTCTCCAGGCAGCTGCTGCTTAGAGCTGCGGTGATGCCTGTAAAATGAAAGATGCGGGCCTTGGCTATGTATTCGGAGTTTACATGGTCCGGCGTCATGTGGCTGGCGGCGGACCCTTTGCGGTAGTAATAGACGGAGGATTGACCGCGAACGTTCTGACGCAGCATAAGACCGGTCGGTGCAGCATCCGTTTGTCTGGCGGCGGAAATGTCGACACCTTCTCCTCGAAGCGTTTTCAAAATTCCGGTTCCGATCGGATCGTTACCGAGCTGACCGAACCATCCGCTGCTGCAGCCAAGCCTGGCCAAGCCGATGGCTAGATTGCTTTCGGCACCGCCGAAGGATTGTGCCATGCTTCCTCCTTGTCCTATACCCCGTGCGCCTTCCGGATATAATAATCCCATTGATTCACCAAACGTGATGACATCGATAGGACGCGTTTCATTTTTCATCGAATCTACCCCCTTGAATTCAGTCGCCGTTATTAACACTTTACCCTGATGGGGAGGATAACTCAATAATAAATAACATTATATAAAGCACCTCCTATCAGGGGAGGATAGGAGGTTTGCATGGGCGTACAAGTGATGGAGCAAACTAAAAACGAAAGTTTAGAAACCTTTATACTGAGGCTCTTCCTGTTCAAGCTGCTGAACTCGCTCGGCCACTTGGTTCACGACTTGTTGTGTTTGTTGTGCTGCCGCCGTGAACAAATCCTTGGCATTTTGATCCTGCGTGGACAGTGCAAATTGCTCAAGGCTGGCCTGAGCGCTTTTTAAGGAGGAGAGACATGTTTTAACATCGGAAGCTACGGTCATTGCTTTTTATCACTCCTTTCATGCGTAATAATGTACGCATTTTGTAGAAGAACATGCACGGAGTTCCCTTTGGGAAATAATGGCGTGATTTCTAAAGGGATATTTGACAATAATCTAAAGTGTGATTATCAAGTCAAGGCATGAAATGAGGAGGCTTTATTGTGGCCGAGTGGTTGGAAATTGTACTTAGAACCTTATGTGCTGTGGTCGTGTTGTTTCTGATGACGAAACTGCTGGGCAAGCGGCAGGTTACACAGCTATCTTTTTTTGAATATTTAACGGGGATTACGATTGGCAGCTTGGCCGCCTACATCTCCTTGGATCTTGATGCGAACTGGTATTTGGGATTAGTGGCGCTGGGCGTATGGGTAGCCTGTTCATTACTTATTGAATTCCTGACAATCAAGAGCAAGAAGGCCAGGGATTTTATCGATTTTAAGTCGACCGTGCTCATCAAAGACGGCAAGATATTAGAAGATAATTTAAAGAAAGAAAAACTGTCTGCCGATGAGTTAATGCAGCAGCTGCGGAAAAAAGACGTGTTTCAGGTCGCTGACGTGGAATTTGCCATTATGGAGTCTAGCGGGGAAATTAATGTTCTGCTGACGCGTGAGAATCTGCCTTTAACTCCTAAAGACCTTGGTGTCCAGGTAGCGCCGGAAAAGCCCGGACAGGTTGTCGTCATGGATGGTGAGGTCATGGATGAACCGCTGCGCGTCGCAGGCTTCAATCAGGGATGGCTGGTGGAAGAACTGGACAAGCAGGGTGCTAAGATCAAGGATGTATTTCTCGCCCAGGTAGACAATTATGGACAACTAATCGTCGATTTGTATGATGATCAGATTCAGGTTCCCCAAAATGAGGAGCGGAAACTGCTCTATGCGAATTTGAAAAAATGTCAGGCGGATTTGGAGTTATTCAGCCTCAGTACAAAGAGTAAGAAGGCGAAAAAAATGTATGAAGAATGCTCCAAACAGATCGAGAAAATTATAGCCGAAGTAAAGCCAATCCTAAATACTTAATTCGGGAGCCCCCGAGTCATAATTCCGTGAAAATCGGAATAGGATATTTTTGTGTATTATAAAAGGAGCCGGTTGCCGCCGACTCCCGCACAGCAGATCATCACCTGCAAGGTGGATATTTGCTTGCAACCAGACGTAAGAAATAGATTCATCTGTACAAGGGACGGGTCTATTTCTTATTATGGAAGGCAAGGATCGAGACGACCAGAGTGGCGAACGATATCATTAAAGCCAAAGCTTCATTCACGCCCATGCCTATCACCTCCTGCTGCCACCCTTGTCAGCTGGTCTACTGTACTATATAATATGCCAATTGCTTACAATAAAAGAACCTTTTTGTAGGAAGCGCTTTCATAAAATGTTGATTTTTTGACGAGTTAAATAAGTATAAACTTCAATTAGGTTGATCAAAGAGGCTAAGAGAGCGGCAAATGCAGCTCTCTTATTTCGTTTTCATCAGGATATCGATACAGTTTTAAGATTCAGCGGGTTTATGATTGGCTTTAGGTTTTTGTTTGCGCTTGGGTCTGCGTTTACGGAACAGGGAGGCGATCCAGTAGAAAATAGGGATAAACTCCATAAGAATAAAGAACATCGCCATCCCGAAAGAATTGAAGTCCTGAAGAAAGAGGATCGGATTTTGCGAATACTGAAATGCAATTACGATAGCCGTTCCTCCAATGATGGCAATCAACGGTCCATCCATTTGCTTCAGATGAAGCAGTTTGGCAAGACATCTTACACTTACATGGATGAGAAAGGCGCTATGGAAAAACATCGAACTGCTCCATAATCCGATGATAAGCGGATCAGAATTGCCGAGAAACCCACTGGCTGCACGCATTAATTCAACAAGCGGATATTGCATCTCCCGCCCTAAATAAGGACCGAAATTCAGTAAAGCTGAGGCCCATTGGAGCAATATGCCTATCGTTACCAATATCCCTGATGCGGCGAGGTTTCGAAACGATTTCTTATTAAATTGGATATAGGGAGCGAGAAAGAGAAAAACGATCCATTCCGCAAAGAATGATAAACAGAACAAGGCATCCTTGATTGCCGACTCATAATTATGATGCCTGACCATCGCAATCATCATATCAAAATGGGCTTCCTTGAAGAAAAACATGTTCATGGACACGATGGCAAGGACAATGACGAGAAACAGCCCGTCCGAAATATAAATCATCGTCTCCATACCCCATCTGGCAGTGATCATAACAACCAGACCCACGATTAGGAGCACGAACCATTGAGGAGACTCACGCATGTAATTGGTGTCGAAGAATAAAGTGAAGCTTTCGATATCCATTCCTATGTAATTGATCGACCAGAAGAAAACCAAAGCGACGACAGGGATATGAATCCATTTGCTGACAAGCATACTGCCGAAGTCGATCCAGGGTTTCTGAGTATCCCACAGCGCGAGCTTTACCGTAAACCACAGGAAGATTAAACTCATCGCATAGCCTCCCAGAATCGCAGCCCATCCTAAATAAGCAGAGCTCCACAATAGGGGACTGATCAGAAATCCGGTAGGTATGGCGTTAAGGTAGACAAATCCGAAACGGAACAGCTGCCAGGGAGTATTGCGCATCTTGGGTTCGTACATCCTTTCCGTTATTGATTATGACCTCTGTAAAAGCACCCCGATAGATTTTTCATTATATGTTTTCAAGCCAGCCGAATATCAGCATAATCAGATGGTTGGGGGTCAGTCGCTCGTGAGAGTATAAGGTGAATAAATTCCAGACGGTGAACACAAGAATCAGTATGAGAACCGTCCATTTTTCACGAGGTGCTTTTGCCTTTTTCTTCGCGATATACCATTCCACCAAGGAGTACACGAGGAACAGAAGAGCGAGCATGGGCATGCCTCCTTATTTGGGATTCATTCTAAGCACGGAACCGAAGTTTCGAACTTTGATGTCGGTAACCACCTGAATCTCAACTTCGTTTTTGTAATAATCGGGCCAGTTGGCACTAACCTTCTGCCAATGATCCGGATAGTTCCAATCGACCAGCATGCCAAGCTGCAGGATATCTGATCCAACCCGTTGCGACGTACGAAGAGCCTTTCTTAAATGACCGGCGATCTGATCATTGAGCTCACGCTCGATGAGCTCTTTCACCTGAAGGGTATCCAGCTGCTTCTGCTTTGGTTTATATATGACATCACCCGTTCCGCTTAGCTTTACCGTGAACACCGGATGACCCGAAACCATGCGCACCGACTTCTTGGAGCTTGATGTGATAAGAAATACGCTTGCCTTTTTATCTTCACTCCATTGAACGGTATACAGAGGACCCTTTACCTCGTTCACTGCCCAACTGACGGCCAGCGACTCCTTCATCGGGAGTGTGGCCACAAGTTTATGATGACGGAAAAGCGCCGTGCCCTGAATCCCTGCCCAGGGCTCCAGTTTCTCTTGGTCGGCCACCATAGGCTTCAAGCCTGCTGACAGATAGTTCAAGGCATAGCCTTGATTGGCCGATTCGGCATACAGGCAATCCTTCAGGTTCGTCACAATCATGTTGTGCTGGTCTGCAAAGCGGGTGAGTACCTCCGAGGGCATCTGTTCAAAGACCGGCGTCAGCTCCGCGACTTTTTTGGCGTCTCCGGGTGCAACCATTAAATAAATATTCAGGTTGGTTGTCGGTTCTCGCTGGAGCCAGTCCGTAAGCTCTTCTAATCCCGCCTCCGCGAAGCTTTTGCCAACGATTACGACCTTGGTGTGACTGAAGTCAAAACGCCTGGAAAGATCCCGTTGAATCAGATGCAGGGCATCCTGCACGGTACTGGACGTCTTGGTTACCATGGCATACGGGTCACCGCCACCTTGGCCGCCTGCTTGGCTTCCAGACGTAAGCCGATTTGGCAGGGGGGCACTGATCGTAACTTCTACGGTGTCTTCTTGCTGACCTTTATTCACATACATGGCAAATACAAAGGTTTGCTCATTGATTTCAACCTTGGTCATCGTGAAACCGCAACCCGTCAACAGAGTCAGGGGAAGCACCAATTTCAACAAGTTAAGCAATTTGAGTATCGGCATTATGACTTTCTTCTCCTTAAATTGTTGGAAGACGCATAGGTTTTAGGCCGGTTCTTCATGAGCATGGATGGTGCCCGCAAAAAGGTATCCTTCCATTCGGATATCACAAGTGGCGCAACGGGCTGCAGATAAGGCGTATTAAATGACTTCAGGGAAGCCATGTGGCCATACACAAGGAAGGCAGCGGCAAATACGCCGATTAGGCCGAGTGTCCCTCCGAGAATGAGTATGGGGAAACGCAGCAAGCGGAACGCAAGCCCAAGCTCGAAGTGCGGAATGATGTAAGAAGCGATTCCGGTGATCGAGACCACGATGACCATCGGGTTGGATACGACCCCCGCTTCCACTGCGGCCTGTCCAATGACGATGGCGCCGATAATGGATATCGTCTGTCCGACGGGCTTTGGGATCCGGGTTCCGGCTTCCCGCAGCGCTTCAAAGGTCAGTTCCATGATCAGTGCCTCCGTTAAAGCGGAGAACGGGATATTTTCACGTGATGCCGCAATGGTGATCAGCAGATCGGTGGGTATAATGGATGGCTGAAATGTCGTAATCGCCACATATAGCGAAGGCATCAGTAATGAGATAATGGCGAACACGAACCGGACAATCCGGATCCAACTTGAGGAGAAGAAGCTGTGATAATAATCCTCGGACGACTGCAGCAGGGAAAATAGAGTGACAGGCACAATCAGTGCCGACGGCGTTCCATCCTGCATGATGCCGACCCTGCCTTCAAGCAGAGAAGCGGCTACGGAATCGGGTCGTTCCGTGTATTGAAACTGCGGAAACGGAGATTTCACGCCTTCCTTCATTTGCTCGGACAAGGTGCTGATCCCGAAGGTGCCGTCAATGGATATGCTATTCAGCTGCCGGTCCACTTGAGCGACAACTTCGGGTTTACATAAGCCGTCGACGTACACCATATATACCGCGGTCTTGGAATAGTCACCAATCTGATAACGCACGGTTTTGAGGTCCGTATGCTTGATTTTGTGCCGGAGCAGCGATAAATTCGTGCCAATGTCTTCGATAAAGGCTTCCTGCGGCCCGTTCACCACGAGCTCATTCTGAGATTCCGAAACCGCCCGTTTCTGATACAATGCGATGTCAAATAAATAAGCCTCTGCCAACTGCTCCACGACCACTACCGCTGTGCCCTCGACAATCATATTGGCAATATACTCCGCCGAGGAAGAGCGATGAAATGGAACCGACAGTATATCTCCACGATCCATACGGTCAATGAAGTCGTTGAAATTATGCTGAATCAACGAGGCTTCCTTAATCAGCGGTTTGACGATATGTTCGTGCAGGGTGCTGATATCCACAATGGATTCAATGTAGATGACGGTGCACGTTGATCCATGGACACGTAAGGATTGATAGATGACGTCCTCGCAATTCAGAAGCCGTTCTTTAACAGGGTCAAGCAGTACGTACTGCACCTTGGATTTCATTCAGTTTTCCCCTCCTTTGCCGATATGTAGTAAAGGCTCATCCTCTTTAGAATGCCGTGTTTTTAGCAACTTATACCGAATTTTCCAGAGAAACCGGCCAGGACTGAAGAGGAGTTGAGATCCGGAAAGGGACAAACATCTTAATTCTAAAAAATAAAAAGCGCCTAAGGAGAGGGTTCCAGGCGCTTTTCAATGTGAGTTTTAATTAAGACTTCGATTTACCTCTTCGAACGGACTCTTTGATTTTGTGAAGCAGGGGTCTGCGGTAAACGGAAAGCAAGATGCGCAGTAAAATATAGAGGATCAATGTAGAGAGGATGCTATTGATGAGGGCACCGACAAGAAAGTTGACGCCCATATCCCCTAATCTGCCAAAATGGTTCGTCTCAATCCTATAATCCGTCTCAGGGACAGGTACCGAGAGAGCATCTTCGATTTCAAAGGTTTTGGGAAATGTGGTGAACAGATGCACAAATACCCCGATTCTATAGTTTAAATAGAACAGGATCGGCCACAAGACGGAGCCTGCCGAAGCTGCAAGGAAGGCGGAAGGGATGTTCGCCCGAACCATACGAGCGAGCAGCGGAGCCAGCAGCAGATCAATGCCGAAGGTTGGATACCAGCAAGGAAAGAAGCCTACGGCAAAACCGAGCGCGATTCGATGATCGCTATTTTGCATGCGGAGAGTCCGGAGAATATAGTATTTCAGTCGTCGAATGTATTTATGAAGCAAAACCGTCTCCTCCTGCACGTACTAAATACAATAATGAAGGGATTGGAACCGCATCTTGTATCGTAGGGATTCCATTTATAATAGGAAGAACTTTCAAGAATTATATAGTAGTGCTTGTAAACCGTCAATCGAGGTAAGAAGAAATATATGTATGTAATATTACTTTGACATGCATAGTAATATGCGTTATATTATTCCTATTCGTTTCGTTAAGGAGGTCAGGGTATTTGATAGATTCCATACATAACAGCGATTTGATACGTGGAAATATTGATACCTTTATTTTGCGCGTGTTATTGGACGGAGATAATTATGGTTATCAGATCATTAAAGAAATCTCGCTGCGAAGCGGGAATCGATTTGAGCTGAAGGAGCCTACATTGTATTCCAGTCTGAGAAGGTTGGAGAAGCAGGGATTCATCCGTTCCTATTGGGGTGAAGAAACCCAGGGCGGAAGGCGCAAATATTACAACCTGAGCCAGGAGGGACAGAGACGCTTGCGGCAGAATCAGGACGAATGGAAGGCTGCGCGCGAGATTATTGATATTCTGATCGGAAACGGAAAGGAGCTGACAGACGATGGCCAACAGTCATGACTTAGAAATCTTTGTGGATCGTCTATTTGCGAATCAACGCAAAACCAAGGAAGTGGTAGAGCTGAAACATGAGGTTCTCAGCAATTTGGAGGCTCGGGTTACGGATTATATGGAGAATGGCATGGAATATCAATCGGCCATCAGTCTGGCCATTGATAACATCGAAGATATCGAAACCCTCATTGACGATAATCAAAAAGTTTACAGCTACCGTTTCCGCTATGAATTGGTTCAGAGCGCGCTTATTTATTCCTTGCTGGCGTGGATCGTCACGATCCCGGCCCGATTTTTGCCAAGCGGTATAGGGGTGAACACCCTTCTGCTATGTCTCGTTGTCTTAACCGGAGCGGTGTATCTTTCCATGTCGCGGCATCTGAAACGATATGAGAAGCGGACAGCTGTGGTCAACGCAGGCAAATTGGCCAAATGGAGCAAAGGGGCATGGTGGCTGTGGTCGATATTTATCGTAGTTGTATCCATGTACACCTTCCTGATTCAATACGGCAGCGATCTATGGTTTGGGCGAGAATTGCGGATCGATGGGCCCTATTCGTTCTACGTGACCGTCATGCGATATGCCATCCCGATGACGTCGGTCATCATTCCGCTGCTTGTCCAAAAAGCTAGTAAATTAACTCTTCAACTTGAGGTGAATGAACCATGAGCAAAAAAAATGGGCTGATCGTTATACTGCTGCTTATCGGTATAGCGGGTATGGCTGCACTGGAAGGATTCATCAAGCCCAAAGCAGATGAACAGGCCGTTCAATATGAAGCGGAGCAGAATGATCCGTTGACGCATGATATCCGGAATTCGTTAAGCTTTGCGAGCCCGTATATGGGGAATGCCGGGAACCTGATCAATTTGAATGCATCGCTTCCCATGCGTGACATCGAACGCACGTTTCAGTTGTATCCGGAGGAATTGACGGCCGAGATCCGATTCCAGGCCAGGGCCGACGAACTGCAAGAGGAGAAGCTGAAACAGCTGCTGGTTTATAATTCCACTGCTAATTTTGCCATGATTGATAAATTGGAGAAACTGATTCTCGCCTTTGAAGACCAAACCTTCACCATCCGGCGGGATGAGGTGGAGTCGTGGTTCGGCAATCAGGTCACACTTGCTTCATTACAGGATGCCCGGATATGGGAGAAGGAGGTTCAATCCCGTCTTGATGATATGAAGTTTGTCGGTGATTACGTAGAGAACCTGGTTGAGCGTAAGTTTCTGTAGAGGAACAGCTTATCGCAGAGATCAAGCGAAGGGGAGTATAGAGATGGGGGCGGAGCGAAGCCAATTAAGTCTGGGTGCTTTTCTAATGAATTATGGCCATCATATTGCCGCTTGGCGGCATCCCGGTTCGGCGGGGGTCGGAGCCGTGGATTACGATTTCTATAAGCGCTGCGCTCAAGCAGCCGAACGCGGAAAATTCGATATGGTATTCCTTGCGGACAACAACTCGATTCCGTTGATCGAGGATTTGCGGACGAATGTCAGCTTTCTTCAGCCTGAAGCGCTGACCATGCTCAGCAGTCTGGCAGGCGTCACGGCGTATGTTGGATTAGCCGGCACGGCATCTACCACATTCAACGAGCCCTACGCATTGGCTAGACGCCTGTCCACGCTGGATCATATCAGTGGCGGCAGAGCCGCATGGAATGTGGTGACTTCCACGAAGGATGCCGAGGCGCGCAATTTCGGCTCGGCTGAATTAATGGAGCACGGGAAGCGGTACGAACGGGCGGAGGAATTTCTGCGGGCTGTGATGGCATGTTGGGACAGCTGGGAGGACGATGCCCTTGTGTTGGATCGGCAGAGAGCTGTTTTTGCGGATACGGCCCGGATTCATCGGGTTCACCATGAAGGAGAATTTTTCAGGGTGGAAGGGCCGTTGAACATGCCCAGATCCCCGCAAGGCAGGCCCGTTATCATTGAAGCGGGAACCTCGGCAGCGGGAAGAAGGCTGGCCGCCCAAACAGCCGATGTTGTGTTTACGGCCTGTGAGAGTAAAGAAGATGCGATAAGGTATTACCGCGAGTTTAAGGAGATGCTTAAGGAGTATGGACGGGAAGGGGAGGAGGTGAAGGTTCTCCCGGGATTGCTGATCTTCCTCGGAGAGAGCGAAGCCGAAGCTTTGGCGTATCACCGGGCATTCAGCGAGCTCATCTTGCCGGAAGCAGGGGTGAAGTATTTATCTCAATTGCTGAATGCGGATTTGAGCGAATATTCGGTAGACGGTCCGCTGCCTGATCTGCGGAGGGAAGGCAACAGCAGCCGGGCGATCATGATTATGGATATGGCCGCGAAATCGGGCATGAGCATTCTGGAGCTGGGCAGACATTACGCTGTCGCCAGAGGTCATATGACGATGATCGGAACCCCGCAGCAGATTGCCGATCGGATCGAGGATTGGTTTCGAAGCGGGGCTTGCGACGGATTCAACATTATGGCCCCTTTGCTTCCGAGTGGACTTGAACAGTTTGTGGAGGGCGTAGTGCCGCTGCTCCAGCAGCGCGGACTGTTTCGCGAGGACTATACAGGCAGAACGTTACGGGACCATCTTGGTCTCAACCGGCCGGAAACCCAACATTAAAAATAATTGACGACAAAATTAGACGATGCTATAATCCTACTTAACATATCGGAAATAATAGAATTTATGCGCAATCTACCGGACAGCCGGAGATGCATCCTTGGATCAACTAGTGATCCGAGGTGTGTCTTCGGCTGTTTTTTTAGATATCAGACCCTTCGAGCAGGTCCTTCCTGATATCGAAGAAAACTTACCTTTGAATCGCTCGCTCATCCTTGAAAAAGCCTCGATAGAGGTTTTCTTATCTGAATCTTATGAGGAGGCTGCAATGTATGAAGTATAGACCACTGGGCAGAACGGGAATTCAAGTGTCGGAGGTGAGCCTCGGGACCATGGCTTTCGGGCGTTGGATCGATGAGAGGGCTTCGGCCGCCGTATTGGATCTGGCGCTTGCTTCCGGAATCAATCTGATCGACACGGCGGACGTATACGGCACGGGTATGGATAACGGGAACGTAAATCAGCTTGGGGAGTCGGAAGAAATTTTGGGCAGGCTGCTGAAGGAGCGAAGACAGGACATTCTTCTGGCTACGAAGCTGCATAACCGGATCGGACCCGGCATCAATGACCAAGGCCAAAGCCGCTATCATATTTATCGCGCGCTGGAGAACAGCCTTCTCCGGCTCCAAACGGATTATATCGATCTTTATCAAGTGCACCGGTTTGATGAGTTTACCCCGCTGGAAGAGACGCTGGAGGCGCTCACGGATGTTGTGCGACAGGGAAAAGTGCGCTATATCGGCTGCTCGAACTACGCGGCCTGGCAGCTGGCCAAAGCTCATGGCATCAGTGCGCTCCATGGTCTTCGCAGGTTCGAAAGCGTACAGCCGGAATACAGTCTCATTACAAGAGATATCGAACGTGAATTAATTCCCTTTGCCCAGTCCGAACACGTTGGGGTTATCGTGTACAGCCCCCTCGGCCGGGGCATATTGTCCGGGAAGTACCGGGCGGGAGAAGCTCCCCCATCGGCCTCGCGCTTGGCTGCAGGCGAACAGAGACTGCAATTGCTGCTGAACCAGAGGCATGCGCTCTCCATTGTAGAAGCGATCCGGCCGCTGGCTGAGTACCGGGGATGGACGCTTCCGCAGTTCGCCCTGAACTGGGTGCTTAGTCGCCCGGGCATCACGTCAGCCATTGTCGGAGCATCCAGGCCGGAGCACATTGCAGATACCTTGAAATATTCGGATGAGCGGCTGACAGAAGAAGAACTGAAGGAAATTGATCGTTTATCGGAGGAAATCCGCGGATAAAGCGGTTCTGTAGAAATTCAACGCTTGATGATCAAATATTACAGATCAGGAAGGTGACACAACCATGAGTTCAAAACGTCGTCAATTGCATCTTGGATTGTTTTTATTCGGGACAGGCTATCATCCCGCGGGCTGGAGACTGCCCGAAGGCAAAACGGACGGGGCTTACGATCCCCAGTTCCTGAAGGAGGTCGCCCAAAAGCTTGAGAAGGCCAAGTTCGATTTCTTCTTCCTGGGAGACCGATTGGCCACGAGCGCGGACATGCAGCATTTATTCCCTTCCCAAATGACGCGGCTGGAGCCGTTTACGATGCTGTCCTATCTGGCGGCGGCAACCGATAGAATCGGTTTGATCGGCACGGTGAACACCACCTATGCCGAGCCTTACAACATCGCACGCTTCACGGCATCGCTGGATCATCTTAGCCGGGGCAGGGCCTCATGGAATGTCGTGACGGGCTCTGATCCGCGGGCTGCGCTGAATTTCAGCCGGGAGAAGCATTGGGATAACGCCAAGCGGTACGACTACGCCGAGGAATTCATTGAAATCGTCAGCGGGCTGTGGGACACCTGGGAGGACGACTCCCTTCCGCGGGATAAAGCAAGCGGCGTGTTCGCCGACGGAAGCAAGGTGCACGCTCTGGACCATGTCGGCGAGTACTTCTCCGTTGCGGGTCCGCTGAACATTCTGCGCCCGATACAGGGGCAGCTTCCGTTGATCACGGCAGGAACCTCCCTGCGCAGCCAAATGCTGGCGGCCAAATATTCCGACATGGTCTTCACCGGAACGAATGTAAAGGAAGTTGCCGTCAAATTTTACAAGGATGTGAAAGGCCGACTGCCGGAGTATGGAAGGGCAGCTTCGGATTTGAAAGTTCTGCCGGGGCTGGTCCCGATCGTGGGCCGGACCGAGGAAGAAGCACGAGCCAAATATGCGCAGCTGAATGAACTGGTTGTGACCGATTACGATCTGGGTCCGTTGTCGGATAAAATCGGAATCGATCTAAGAGGATACTCCCTGGAGGATCCTCTGCCGGATGTATCGGCTTCGGAAACGGCCTTACACTGGGCCGACTTGGCGAGAGCGGCCAACGGGCGCGCGGATATTACGATCAGGGATCTGTTCTATTTCTTTACCGTCACGGTCCGCGGGCATCTGCTTGTTGTCGGCAGTGCGCAGCAGGTGGCGGATATCATCGAAGAATGGTTCCGGGATGAAGCGGCCGATGGATTCAATGTGTGCCCGCCTTATATGCCGGGTGGACTGGATCTGTTCCTGGAGCTGGTGGTACCCGAGCTTCAGCGTCGGGGCTTATTCCGCAAAGAATATGAAGGCAGCACCTTCCAGGAGCACTTGGGACTAAGCCGCCCGGGGAACCGATATGATCTGATTGCGAAGGGGTGAGCCTGATGGGAACGAGGCATGCCAAGAAATACCGCGGTATCTGGACGGGGCAGGCGGCTTTACTGCTGATCATATTGGGAATTTGCGAGCTCCTGGTTCGCGCGGAGATCGTCAGCAGCCTGTATCTGCCTGCGCCATCGCAGGTATTCCGTGAGCTGTTCAAACTGTTCGGTGACGGAGAGATTTGGAAGCACCTGTCCGTCACGCTGGCCGAATTCGTAGCGGGCTACGGCATTGCCGCCCTTGGCGGTTTGGCCGTCGGCATGGCTCTGGTGCTGATCCCTTGGGCGGAGCAGTTTTTTCGGCCGTATCTTTCGGCGCTGATGGCGATTCCGAAGGTTACGATCGTGCCGCTGCTTGCGCTCTGGCTCGGGATCGGGGTTACGCATAAAATATCGATTGTGTTCCTGTTCTGTTTCTTTACGATCACGGTCAATACGATGACCGGGATCAAGCAGACGGCGGAGAATCACCTGAAGGTTGCTCAAGTGTTCGAGGCTACGCGGAACCAGACCATCATGAAGGTGATTTTGCCATCGGCTGCGCCGACCATATTCGCAGGTCTGCGTTTATCGGCTGCAACCGGACTGGTGGGGGCTCTGTTCGGGGAGATGCTGGCATCGAAGGATGGCCTTGGCAATATACTCGTGAAGGCGACATCGCTGTATAATACCGCGCAGGCCTTTGCCATTGTAGCGCTGGTTACCGTCGTATCCGTACTCATTATTTCATTAATCGATTTGTTGGAGCGCAATGTGTTTTTGAAATGGAAGTCGTCATAAATCCATCAAAAAGAGCGTCACTTACAAGGGGAGAGATCCATATGAACAGAAGAAAAATACGTCCGTACATCATAGCGCTTGCGGCGTTATGGTTAATCGCCATCACGGCCGGCTGCGCAAGCGGCACGGATAGCGGCAAGGGAGCAGCCCCGTCCGCAGAGGCCGGAGAGAGCGCTGCGGGAACCCAGCTTGAGAAGATCCGTTACGCGCCGCTTAGCGGCGTCAGCGGATTGGCGGTGTCCTTCGGGGCGGAGAAGGGATTCTTCGAGGAAGAAGGACTTGACGTCGAGTTCATTACCACCAAGGACCCGATTGCCGGTCTGACCAGCAAGGACATTGACGTGGTCGACGTAGCCACGACGACGGCGATTGTGGCCGCGGGTAAGGGTGCTCCCGTCAAAATCGTCTCCTCCATGTTCCGAACCAAAGGCCCGTTCTACCTGATTGCCTCGCCGGAGATCAAGACGGTGGAAGACCTGAAGGGCAAGAAGGTGGGCATCGCCGTGTTTGGCAGCGGGCTGGAGGTGTATACACGAGTCATTCTGAAGGAGCATGGCTTGAAGCCGGAGGATGTAATTTTCATTGCTAACAGCACGCATCAGGCGGCTTATGCGAGCTTGGAAACCGGACAGGTTGACGCCACCATCATCCATGAGCCGTTCGCTTCTCTCGCGGAGAAGCAGGAAAAAGGCCATATCATTGCTACAGGCTGGGATTACCTGCCGACCTTCCACACCGGGGTGCTGGCGGCGCGTGACGGCATATTGAACGAGAAACCGGAATTGGTCGAGAAGCTGCTGCGGGCCTATTTCAAATCGCAAGAATATGCGAAGAGCCATCCGGACGAGTATAAGGCGTACTATCTGAACAATATCGAGATTGATCCTAAGGTGCTGGATCTGGCGCTGGAACGTGAAGAGGTGCTGTGGGAGAACAATCCGGACGTGGACATCAACGCGTTGAACGATACTCAGCAGATTCAGAAGGAGTTAGGTTTCCAGGATGAGATTTACAAGGTGGAGGACATTCTGGACCTGAGGTTTATTCCGAAAAAATAAAGTGTGGCAGGAGGCGTTCCTATGTCGGGATTTACGGTGGAAAATGTCTCGAAGGTCTATGACGGCGATCTTCCTACGATCTCGCTTCAACATATAAACTTGCAGGTCCGGGATGGCGAATTTCTGTGCATCCTCGGGCCGAGCGGCTGCGGAAAAAGCACGCTGCTCGAGCTGCTGGCGGGGTTGCAGCTTCCGACGGAAGGCGAAATTTTGCAGGATGGCGCGAAGGTTCAAGGACCCACGCGGAGCTCAGGGGTCGTATTCCAGGATGCATCCCTGTATCCGTGGCGCACCATCTCGCAGAATGTCGGCCTTGGGCTGGAGCTCGCCGGCATGAAAAAAGCGGAGCGGCAAACGCTCGTAGACAAATATTTGAACCTGGTCGGTCTGCAGGGATTCGGTTCCAAGTATCCCCATCATCTGTCGGGAGGCATGCGGCAGCGGGCAGGGATCGCTAGGGCGCTTGTAAGCAGCCCTAACATCCTCCTGATGGACGAGCCGTTCGGCGCGGTGGACCATTTGACCCGGCTCCAGCTCCAGCAGGATCTGCTCCGCATATGGCAGGAGGAGAAGAAGACGGTGGTGTTTGTGACCCACGACGTATCCGAAGCCGTCTTTCTGGCGGACAGGGTCGTCCTGCTATCCCCGCGTCCCGGGCGCATTCACCACATTTTCGACGTTCCCCATGAGCGTCCGCGCAAGCGGGAGGATGTCGGTTTGCTGAAGATTCAGAATGACATCTACTCTGCGATCTATGACGTGAAGACAGAAGAGGATTTGGAATTCACGATTTGAACAGCTGCTTGAAATCAAGAAGGGACGTGGAGCCATTGTCAAATCTCGTAAGCAAGGAATGGGTGCTGGAGCAGCTGAAGTCGAACCCGGATCAGCTGGTTATCGCGGATGTCCGATTCAGCCCGGGCAATGCGGATTACGGCTATGAGGCTTATCAGCATGAGCATGTGCCCGGTGCCGTATTCGTTGATTTGAAAAAGGAGCTGATGAATCAACCAGGTGGGCGGCGGCCGGAGCCCGCTGCCGCAACCGGATGAGCTGGCCAGGCGACTCGGCAATCTCGGAATCGATGCAAGTACGCCTGTCGTTGTCTATGACGATGACCTCCGCCCGGAAGGAGCGCGGTTATGGTGGATATTGAAATACCTGGGTCACGGTTCGGCATATATATTGAATGGAGGATTGGCAGGCTGGAAGTCAGCCGGATATCCGCTTATCTCGGGGAAAATCGAAGTGACGTCGCGTTCTTTCCAGGCAAGCGTGCAGAAGGATTGGCTGGCTGATGTGAACGAGGTGAGGGCGAAGCTTGGCGCAGCCGGCGTGACCCTGCTCGATTCAAGGGACTGGAAACAGTATGCGGGAGAAACGGCTCCACTGGACCCGGTGGCCGGGCATATTCCGGGGGCGGTGCATGCCTATTGGAAGGATGGGATTGATGAAGACGGGACGCTGAAGGGGGCTGAGCGGCAGCGTGAACGTTTTGCGGGAATAGATCCGGATCATGAAGTGATTGTGTATTGCGGCTCCGGGCTGTCCGCGTGCCCGAACGTGCTGGCTTTGCGAGAAGCGGGATACCGCAAGGTGAAGCTGTATGCAGGCAGCTGGAGCGACTGGATCAGCTATAAGAACAATCCGGCAGCCATTGGAAACGTGTAAAGCGGGAGAGCCTGCGTCTGACGCGGGGGCATATCCAAATAGATAACATATGGAGGAAGGTTTGTCGACCAGTTCACTGGAGGCACAGCCATGGGGCTGTGTCTTTTTGTTGTTTTTACTTGATGAAGGCAGGCGGAACATTACCAGGGCTCTACGGTAGCCGGAAACATTCTTTTTTTGTGACTGGAGGGATAATGCGTGAAGGAAATGGTCTTCGAAAATGCCGATATGAAGTACTCCATACCTTCGGATATGGAAAAAGGGGGAGGAATCTGGATTCTCCGTACGGGCCGGAGCCGGGGCAAGCCCCACTATTTTGTAGGCCCCAAAGTCTCCGAAAACTATGCGCTGCATTTTGTTCTGAGCGGAATGGTCTCACTGGCTTACGGGGATGAGGAGGTTACGTTGTCGGAGGGAGACGTCTTTTGCCTGTTTCCTCGTACGAGGTACAGCTACTGGGATTCGAACGGCCATCTCGAACCGGCGCTGCACATGCAGTGGGTCGTTTTGGATGGAGGATTGACTGACATGGCTTTGAGCCGGATCGGGCTGCATCCAAGCAAGCCTTATGTGCAGAACGTGATGAAGGGTGAGCTTCAGGCGGTGCTGGATCAAATAAACAGGTGCGTTGACAACGATACCGTCGGAAACGAGTTTGCACGACAGAAATGGTTATACCGGCTGTTTGAGCTGCTGGCGGGTGCCACGGTCCAAAAAGGGAGTAAATCGAACTGGCTTGAGCAAAGCGTTCATTATATGGATTCCCATTACATGGAGGGGATCACCGTTATGGATGTGGTCGAGCATGCCGGCGTACACCGGACGCATCTGTATTGTGAGTTTATTCGGGCGTATGGCATCAGTCCGAGCCATTATCTCATGAAGCTGCGGATGGAGCGGGCAGCGGTGCTGTTGACCGAAACTAATGTGTCCGTGACGGAGGCTGCTTTTTCGCTGGGATATTCTAATCTCCACACGTTCTCGCGAGCATTCGCTAAATATTACCGCACGTCGCCTACCTCGTATCGTCAGCAGCACGAGTCGGTGCCAATATAGTGAATCAGACGGGTAAGGATAAACAGACTGTAACAGGGAGAAGCGTAAAACCTGCTGCAGTCTTTTCGCTTGGAAGGGCAGCAAGTGCCGTTAAATAGTGTCGTTTTATCCTTGAAATGGCTGAGATTTCCAAAATATTTGTGTGTACGATAGAATTGATCCACCATTCCCGGTGGTCATTACAGACATTTGATGGAGGGAGGTCTTAAAGAGATCAGAGATTACGGAGGCAAGGATTTTCTTGCTTGCATTCACTCATTACATTTCAAGAAAGAGGTGTTGTTCATGAAAAAGCTAAGTGTGTTCAGAAAGAAAATGACGACTGTACTTATGGCTGGCGGCTTGTTATGCGGATTGTTGGTACCGATTCAAACGTCGGCTGCCGACATTGCATTTAATGAGCCGCTGAACGGCACGAACCCTAATCTGTTCTATACTTCCGATGGATGGGGGAACGGCCCTGATTTCGGGGTGGGCTGGAAGGCGGCAAACCAGGAGTTCTCAAACGGAATTATGGCTTTGCGACTGGACAATGCGGGATGTCCTGCGAGCTGCTCGGGCAAATCCTATGCTTCCGGTGAATATGCGACACATCAAAAGTACGGCTACGGCCGTGTTGAAGCGCGGATCAAAGCGGCTAAGGGAACGGGCTTGGTTACGAGCCTTTTTACGTATTCCGGTCAAGCCACAGGCACGTCCAATGACGAGATTGATATTGAAATCCTGGGGAAAGACACCACGAAGATGGAAACAAATTATTTCACCAATGGCGTAGGCCAGCACAGCACCATCATCAATTTAGGGTTTGATGCGTCGCTCGATTTCCATAACTATGCGTTCGAATGGTCGCCATCATCCATCAAGTGGTATGTAGACGGCCAACTGGTCCATACGGAGAATGGCTCACGAGGTGCGCTTCCGACAAGTCCGGGCCATATCATGGTTAACCTATGGTCGGGATCAGGGCCGGCTGAGATATGGACCGGGAAGTTCAATTACCCGGGTTACCCGGTTCGTGCGTACTATGACTGGATCAAATTCACGCCGGCCAACTAGTTTTTATCGAGTATTCAGGATTTCATCAGGTATGTTGAAGTTTCCTTGATCAGCCTCCGCTTATTGTTCTGGCATTATCGCACCAACAAGCTGCCCCAGGTCATGATATGACATTTGGGGCAGTTTTTTATTTACAACTATGGAATATAGATGATAGAGTCTTTCACAAGAAATGTATGGATGCAACGCTTACAAGAAAATATCGGTTATGGAGGGAGATATCATGCCATCAATCATGAGGGAAGAAGCGATACCGAAGGAAAAAGTAATATTAGCCAAGAATTATCCGGTTTTTGTCGCCGATACGATTGGCGTGACCAGCCCCTATCAAAAGCTTCATTGGCACAACGTGCTGGAGATAAATTACATCAAATCCGGTACGGGTTACTACATCATCAACGGGCAAAAATTTGAATTCCAGCAAGGGGATGTACTGCTCATCAACTCCAATGATCTTCATTGCGCTTACGAGACGAAGGATCTTGTCATGACCGTCATTTCATTCGATTCAACTTGGTTTATCCATAACCTCCGGTTCGATCCGGAGCTGTTCAGCCCGTTCCGCGAGATGGGCAAGCATTACATGAACCTGATCCCCCGCGACCACCCGGCGATGGATAGGCTGCGTTCGCTGCTGTTTGAGCTGCAGAAGGAGCATGTGGGGGAACAGCGGTCTTACGCTACGGTCGTATACTCGCTTCTGCTTCAGTTCCTGGCCACCGTTAACCGGGAGTGCCGGATCGAAGGGGAGGGCGGAAGCGAACCCAGCATCAGCGAACGGCAGCTGGAGAAAATGCGTCAAGTCATCATGGTGATGGAGCAAAATTTCGCCCACCCCTGGACGCTGGAAGAATTGGCTTCCTTGGTCTATCTCAGTCCTTCCAGGTTCAGTGAAATATTCAAGCGTGCGGTCGGCATGCCGCCGCTCTTGTACCTGATCCACATTCGGCTGGAGCAGGCGGTCACGATGCTGGAAGGAGGCCATATGAAAGTGATGGACGTCGCCCTGGAATGCGGCTTCCGTACGCTGACCAACTTTAATCGGCTGTTCAAAAAGCACATCGGCATGACGCCGAAGGCTTCACAAAAGCAACATTCCTAAAAACCAGTGAAATAGTGCTGGTTTTTGCTTGTTTTAGCAGAGAAATGAGCCTGGTCAGGCGATACAATAAAGTGGCAAGCATCTCAAGGATATGTCAATAAACCTGACACGAAATAGAAAAGGGGGAGATGCCAGTGTCGCAAACCGGGATTGACGGCAGGGCGGGGACGCATGTGAAGAAAGGCCGCTTGCGCCGCTTTCTGAAGCAATGGGATATACAGCTGATGGTGCTTCCGGCCATGATGTTCATTCTCGTTTTCAGCTACATTCCCATGTACGGAGTGCTCATGGCATTCCAGGACTACAGTTTGTTCAAGGGGTTTCTGAACAGCCCGTGGGTCTCAAGCATTTTGAAATGTTCTTTGGGGCCCCGGAGTTCTGGACCATTATGCGGAACACTCTGGTCATCAGCCTGCTGAAGCTGTGCATCGGTTTTCCTGCACCGATCCTGCTTGCGTTAATGCTGAATGAAGTAGGGAGGCATTCCTTCAAAAGAATCGTCCAGACCATCAGCTACCTGCCTCACTTCTTGTCGTGGGTCATCGTCTCGGGCTTCGCGATTTCCATTCTGTCTACGGACAACGGCAGTCTGAACATTCTGCTGCAGAAGCTGAGCCTGATCGATGAACCGATCAATTTTCTATCGGAGCCGAAGTACTTCTGGAGCATCCTGACGGTAACGAATGTGTGGAAGGAGATCGGCTTTTCCTCCATTGTGTATTTGGCGGCCATTGCGGGCATTAATCCCCAGCTGTATGAAGCGGCTTCCATTGACGGTGCGAGCCGTCTGAAGCAGATCATCTCCATCACTATTCCGTCCATCATGCCGATTATCGTCGTGTTCTCGATTTTAGCGATCGGCAATTTCCTGAATGCCGGTTTTGAGGACATTTTGCTGCTGGCCGGCAATCCGGTATTGCGGGATGTCAGCGACGTGCTGGACACGTACGTCTACCGGATTGGCATTCAGAACAGCCGATTCTCCTACGCTACGGCAGCAGGTCTATTCAAGGCAATCATCAGCGTATTGTTATTGGCCGGAGCCAATTATTGGGCCCGACGATCGGGGAACAGCCTATGGTAGGGAAGAAAGGGGAGAGATGCATATGAGGCTGGCAAACGGAGACCGGGTATTCGTTGGGTTCATCTATGGTTCTTTGACATTGCTGGCATTTATCGCGTTGTACCCATTCTGGAACGCGGCCATCATCTCGTTTAACTCGGGGACAGACACGATGAGGGGCGGCATTACGTTCTGGCCGCGCGAGATTACGCTGGAGAATTACCGCGTCGTGTTCAAGGACGAGCGCCTCATTGACGGGTTCGTCATCTCGGTGCTTCGCACGGTCATCGGTACGCTTCTATCCATTGTAGCAACCGCCATATTCGCCTACGGCATATCCAAGCGCGAGTTGATGGGCCGGAATTTTTATATGGTCACTTGCATCGTAACGATGTACTTCAGCGGCGGACTCATTCCGAATTATTTGCTCATTCGGGAACTGGGCCTGATGAATTCGTTCTGGGTTATGGTCATTCCAGGTATCATCAGCGTGTGGAATATGATCATATTCCGGACGTTCTTTAAGGGTATCCCGCCCGGCCTTGAGGAGTCGGCCCATATCGACGGTTCCTCGAACTGGGGCGTATTCTTCCGAATCGTGCTTCCGCTGTCGGGACCGGTCATCGCGACGCTGTCGTTGTTCACGGCCGTATATCATTGGAATGATTGGTTTGCGCCAAGCATTTACATATCCAACGCGGATCTGCTGCCGATACAGACGAAGCTTCAGCAGATTCTCAATGCCAATATCATGATGGAACAAATGCAGAACATGGATGCGGCGGCGCAGGGCCGGATGAGCGCGATGAAGGCCGTAACGACCAAGTCCTTGTCCATGGCGACCATGATGGTGGCAACCGTTCCGATCCTGTGCGTATATCCGTTCGTTCAGAAGTATTTTGTGAAGGGTGTATTAATCGGTTCTTTGAAGGAGTAATTCACCAGCAACCTTGCCAAGGGTTTGAAGCGGCAGCTTTGACCATAGATGAATCATGAAGGGAGCACTTGGAATGAAAAAAAGGGGAAAAAGGCTTCTATCTGCATGGTCAGTCACGCTTGTCATCGTTATGGCTTTAACGGGATGTTCGGGCTCAGGAGGTAACTCGGCAAGTCCGGAGAAGGAGAGCTCAAGCTCGCAAAACAAGGAGAAGCCAGCCGGAGAGGATACCTTTGTGCTGGGAGAAAACCCGCTGGAATTCTCGTTCTACGGCCACTATGACTGGTATACGATGCCGGAGTGGGGTGCGGATCTGGCAACCAAGTGGATCCAGGAGAATAAGAAGGTCAACGTGGTTCCGGTCAGCTCCGGCGGCGTTGCCAAGAACAAGCTCAGTACGATGATCGTGTCCGGGGAGCTGCCGGATGTCATATGGATGGATCCGGGTGCGGAGGTTGAGAAGCTTCGTGCCGAGGGCATGCTGGTGCCGTTCGACGATTATCTGGATAAATACCCGAATTTGAAAAAATGGGCCGGGGAGTCCACGCTCGATTTACTTCGCTCGCCCGACGGCAAGCTGTATCAATTCCCGAACTGGTATACAACGCAGCCGAACGGGAATGCCGGCTATCTCGTCAATAAAAAGATTTACGAGGAGCTCGGATCGCCAAAACTGGATACGCCGGATGATCTGTACGCCTATTTGAAGCAAGTGAAGGCGAAGTATCCGAATGTCGTTCCACTGGAGGTAGGCCAATCGGCAGCGGGCGTGGACATCATGGTGTCGGCTTTTGCCGAAAATCGCCCGTATACGTTCAACAGTATGATTGCCGTACCTCAAGGGGAGCAACTCGTGTCGCTGTTCACGGACCCCGTTTATCGCGAGCTGCTTCAATATATGAGCCGATTGTACCGCGAGAAACTTATTACGCAGGATGCCTTCACGCAGAAGCTGGAGCAAGTTGAACAGAAGATTCTGAGCGGCAATGTGGCAGTTTATGTGGCATCCAGCCCCACCGAGTTTGGTTCCAAGGGCAACAATCTACTGAAGGCACAAGACCCCGATGCTGGTTACATCATGATATGGCCGGTCCACAAGGAAGGATTGGATCGCGACAAAATTTTCCCGGGCGACTATAAACAGCTTGGCTGGAACGTCAGTGTCATTACGCAAGCGGCGAAAGATCCGGAAGCTATTTTCGCGTTCCTGGATTGGTTTACCGGTCCCGAGGGCCAGCGGACGATCATGTGGGGACCTGAAGGTTTGTACTGGGACGGGACGGACGAAGAGGACATGCCGCTGTTCACCGATAAATTCACCAGCGATGCGAAGGGACGCGACGAGCTGATGAACGCCACGGTCAACTTTCAGTGGACCGGCAACACGGTGTACGTCGACAATTCCAAGATGAAATTCGAATCCACGCTCCCGCCGGAGAAGCGGAACTTCGAAACGTATTGGCAATCGGAGATTACCTGGAAGACGCAGATGAACACGACGGAGTATGTTAATCTCGACCCGGCAGGCGATTCGGAGGAAGGCATTATTGCACAGCGTGTGTTCGAAATTTATGAGCAGGTTAGAGCCAAGGCGATCAGCTCGGCCTCTTCAGATCAGGAAGTGCTCTCGCTTCTGGATAAGGCAGAGGCGGATGCTCAAAAAGCCGGTTACGACAAGCTATTGAAGTACAAAACGGCAAAATGGCAGGAGAATAAGCAGAAGCTGGAAGCATCGAAATAAACGTCGCGGCGGAGCCGTCGTTCTTTCAGGAGCTTGCGGAATATTCGTTGGCATTCCTTGGGCAGGGCGGCTTCATAAGCCGGGCATCATAGGAGAGATCATACTTGAATTACTACTTGGGAGTCGATGGCGGAGGAAGCAAAACGCTGGCCGTCGTGGCGGACGAGACGGGACGAATCATAGGAAAGGGAATGGGCGGCTGCGGCAACCATCAGCTGGGGGCAGCACTTGCGGAAGCAAGCATCAGACAGGCCGTGGAAGAAGCGCTTGGGCAGGCGGGACTACATCGAGAAAATATCGCCTGTGCGTCTTTCGGGCTCGCAGGAGCCGACCGCGAGGCGGATTTCCGCATCTTGCGGCCCATGATCGGCGCCATGGGCTTCAAGAAACACCATATCGCATGCGATACCGTCATTGCCATGAGAGCCGGCACAAGACAGAGGGACGGCGTCGTCCTAATATGCGGCAGCGGAACGAACGGTTACGGCGTCAACGCGGGAGGCGAGGAGGTTCAGATCGGAGGATTCGGTTATGTGTTCGGCGACTTCGGTGGAGGCGCTGACCTTGCCGTCGAGGTGTTTCGGACGGTTGTTCGTTCCTGGGAAGGCCGCGAGAAGCCGACTTCTTTGACGCCGCTCACGCTGGATGCGCTTAGATTCGGCAGCGTGGAGGAGATGTTTCACCGATTTTTGGACGAGGGCAGAAGAGCGCCGCATACATTGGCGAAGCTGCTGTTTCAAGCTGCACCCGTGGATGAGGCTGCAAGAAAGATATTGGAGAGACAAGGCATGGAGCTGGGGAAGGTCGCCAGCGCGGTTATTCATAAGCTTAACATGGGCAATGACGCCTTCGACGTCGTGCTGGCTGGCAGCGTCCTGACCAGGGGAAAAAGGGAATATGTCGTTCCGTATATCGAGTCTCAGGTTCTTGCGGCAGCCCCGAATAGCCGGCTGCGCATTCTGGCCCTTGAGCCGGCAGCAGGTGCCGTCCTGCTCGCAATGGATGATAGCGGCGTCGTTCCGGGCACTGCCGTATATGAACAATTGCAGCAAGAGCTTGCCGTGAAGGAGAGGAATGTGGAATGGGCACTGGATTAAAGGTTGCTGTTATCGGAGGTGGCTCCTCGTATACCCCAGAGCTGATTGAAGGTTTCATCCGCCATTATGCATCGTTTCCGGTGACGGATATCGTCCTCGTGGATATCCCGGAAGGCCGCCGTAAGCTCGAAATTGTAGGCGGTCTAGCCCGGCGAATGATAGAGCGAAGCGGATTGCCGATTCGGATTACGCTAACCTTGGACCGCAAGGAAGGTCTGAAGAATGCCCATTATGTATCGACTCAGATGCGAGTCGGGCTGCTGGAGGCCAGAGGCTGGGACGAAACGATCCCCTTGAAATACGGACTGCTCGGGCAGGAGACGACCGGAGCCGGCGGCATGATGAAGGCTCTGCGTACGATACCGGTGCTTCTGGATATATGCAAGGACATGGAAGCATTATGTCCGGACGCCTGGCTGTTGAATTTCACCAATCCTGCCGGGGTGGTGACGGAAGCCATCATGAAGCATTCCGGCATCCGCTCCATCGGTTTATGCAACTCCCCTATCGCCGCTTACAAATGGTTGTCAGGGCTTTACGAGGTGCCGATGCACCGCATCTACTGCGAGTTTGCCGGATTGAATCATCTGCACTGGATCAGCCGGATTGAGGTTGACGGAGAGTCGAAGCTGGAGGAGCTTCTGGCTGCAGGCGGGAGCTATTCTGCCGGCAACGTGCCCCAGCTGGCCTGGAATGATACGCTGATTCGGGCGATGGGTGCGATTCCGTCTTATTATTTAAAATATTATTACCTCCACCGCGAGATGCTGGAAGAGCAGCAGGCTGCCGCGGTCAAGGGGGAGACAAGAGCCGAGACAGTCCAGCGTCTTGAGGATGAGCTGTTCAAGATTTACGAGCAGCCGGGGCTCGCGGAAAAGCCGAAGCAGCTTGAGCAGCGCGGCGGTGCTTATTACTCCGAGGCGGCCGTCAATCTGATGAAAGCCATTCATACGGATAGCGGTGAGATTCAGACGCTGAATGTCATGAACGGCGACACGCTGGACTTCCTGCCGGCGGATGCCAGTATCGAGGTGAACTGCGTCGTGACGAAGAACGGTGCGGTTCCGGTGCCGGTCGAGCGAGTACCGGCTGCGGCGGTGGGCCTGATCCAAGCCGTGAAAACCTACGAAAGTTTGGCTATCGAGGCGGCAGTAACGGGAAGCAGAGAGAAAGCGCTGCTCGCGCTTAGCGTTCATCCCCTCATCGATTCCGTTGGTGCCGCGGAAGCGATGCTGGATGAGATGCTGGAGCGGAACCGTTCGTACCTGCCGCGATTTTTTCAGGAGCAAGAAGTTCGGTAAGCGGTGACTGACGTTTAATACAAGCTATTACTTGTATACCCTAAGTCATTAAGCGTCTAATATTTTTCAAGAGCGGCAAGAAGAGCCTGGAACTCCGCGTTCCAGGCTCTTCTTTATGGGCTGGGTTGCTGACCCTAGTCGGTTGTTGCGTTTCGTATAACGGATACGCTGGATTCCCTGACGATGAGCCTCGGTTCGAATTGCACGCGTTCGTATTGGCCGGACTTTTGCTCGCGAAGGCGCTTGAGCAGCAATTCCGTAGCCAGCCGGGCTACTTCATCGCCCATGATGGACACCGAGCTGATCTGAGGCGTCGTGACGGTGGTCCATACATTGTTATCGATGCCGACGACGGCCACATCATCGGGAACCCGGATCTTCAGCTCTTTAAAACGGTTGACGATACCGATCGCAACCATATCGTTTACCGCATAGATGGCGTCCGGCATATGCCTCAGGCCATAGAAATAGTCCGCCGCACGAACCCCCGTTTCAAACGAGAAATCCTCCCCGAAATAGACAAGCGACGGATCGACTTGCGTCAGCGACTGCTCATAGGCCCAATACCGCTCTTCGATTTTATCTTTGGGCGCACCCGCGTAGGCAATGCGGGTCCGACCGATTTTCAGCAGATGCTCCATGACAAGCCTGCCCTCCTGGCGTGCCAGGCCGACGATATCGGCTTTATACTCATCCCCCAGCTGTTTCCCATAATTAATGATCGAGACGGGGAGGCTGGATTTGTTGATCAGGTCGCCCAGCGTTTTCGGATAAGCCAGCGGCATAATAATCAAGCCGTCTACGTGCAGCTTCTTGATATCTCTCACGATTTCAAGCTCGTTACGGGCATTCCCGGCCGTATTGATCTGAACGACCCGATATCCGTGCTGCTTGGCGGTCTGTTCCACCGACCAGGCGATTTCCGGGATGATTGCATTACGGATGTCAGGCACGGCCAAGGCGATTTGATTCGTCTGCCGAACCTTCAGGCTTTGAGCCGATGTATCCGGACTAAATCCGATTTCTTCGATCACCTGCATGATCCGTGCTTTCGTTTTCGGACTGATCCCCTTGCTGTCGTTGATGGCTCGGGACACGGTGGCAATGCCAACGCCCGCTTGTTTGGCGACATCTTCAATCGTCACTTTTTTGGGATTCACCATATTCAAAAAGTCCTCTCTCTATTTCGGAAACGTTTCCTGTTATAAATCTGATTCTAAATCCTGATGGAGTAATATCTATATTATAACATTAAGAATACCTTCAATTCATGGAACACCTCGCTAAGAAAAGAGGTGCGGCGGAAGAGGACGCATAAATAGCTGCAACTCTTTAAAAAAGTAGATGTACCCTGATCACCGGTTGTCCATGACTTTTCATACATTATAGTCCATCATGTTTGACAGATTGTCAAAACTGTGACATATTTGTTTTCGGAAACGTTTCCTGTTTTGTTTTTATTTTTTCGAACCCATAAGGAGATGAAGACAATGCAAGCATTGCGCTGGCATGGAGTAAAGGATCTGCGTTTGGAGACCATTGCGGAGCCGCAAGTTACGAGTGGAAAAGTGAAAATCAAGGTTGAATGGTGCGGGATTTGTGGCAGCGACCTCCACGAATACGTAGCCGGACCTATATTTATACCTGAGAATACGCCTCACACCCTTACCGGAGAACAGGCTCCGGTGGTTATGGGCCATGAATTTTCCGGCCAGGTGGTAGAGGTTGGCGAAGGCGTTACGAAATTCAAGGCCGGTGACCGCGTGGTTGTTGAGCCTGTATTTGCATGCGGAAAATGCGCAGCCTGCAGACAAGGAAAATACAATCTGTGCGATGAAATGGGCTTTCTCGGCCTTGCCGGCGGTGGCGGCGGGTTCTCCGAATATGTCGCCGCGGATGAGCATATGGTTCATAAAATTCCCGACAGCGTCTCCTATGAGCAAGGAGCTTTGGTAGAGCCTTCGGCAGTCGCTTTGTATGCCGTACGCCAAAGCCAGCTGAAGGCGGGAGATCGGGCGGTCGTATTCGGTGCGGGACCGATAGGTCTGCTTGTCATCGAGGCATTGAAGGCAGCAGGGGCGTCCGAGATTTACGCCGTGGAGCTGTCTGCTGAGCGTAAACAAAAGGCTGAAGAATTGGGTGCCATCGTCATTGATCCGAAGGCTTACGATGTGGTTGAGGAACTTCATCGCCGGACGGGAAGCGGAGTAGATGTCGCATTTGAAGTGACGGGTGTTCCGCCTGTACTAACTCAAGCGATCAACTCTACAAAGATCGGCGGACAGATTATGATTGTGAGCATCTTTGAAACCTCCGCTCCCATCGTGCCGAATGACATCGTGATGAAGGAGCGTAATATTACCGGAATCATTGGCTATCGCGACGTATTTCCGGCTGTCATTAGCCTGATGGAAAAAGGATTCTTCCCTGCGGATAAGCTGGTCACCCAGCGGATCAAACTGGATGAGGTTATCGACCGGGGCTTTGAGGCCCTGCTCAAAGAGAAGAACCAGGTGAAGATCCTGGTGAGCGCTCACTAAACGCAGTACGGCAATTGCACAAGCTCTAGCACATTATACAAACCAACGGCGATTACCTCCGAATGGTCGGGAGGTGATCGCCGACTTTTTTAAACTCATTCAATTAATCCTTGATCAACAAATAAATAAAGTAGGGTGCTCCGAGACATGAAACGACTAATCCAACCGGAATCTCGGAAGGGGCCATCAAGTTCTTGCCGATCATATCGGCCACAAGCAGCACCAGCGAGCCGAGCAGCGCGGAGACCGGCAGCATTCCCTGATGACGGGGACCCACAAGCTTACGCGCCAGATGCGGAGCAACCAGTCCAAGAAACGCGATGCCGCCGCCGACGGCCACGCAGGCGCCAGCCAGGGCAACGGAGATGAACAGCAGCGTTCTTCGCTCGCGTTCTACCGTGACCCCAAGTCCCGCTGCCGTGTGGTCCCCCAGGTTGAGCACATTCAAATGTTGCGATTTATACACCGCCCAGGGAATCAGCAGAAGGATCCACGGGAGGATCGCAGCGACATATTCCCAGCTTGCGCCCCAAATGCTTCCGGACAGCCAGATGGTAGCCTGCATGAAATTGTTAGGGTCCATCATGAGCTGGAACACGATAATAAGCGCGCCGAAAGCCGCATTGATGCCAATCCCTACAAGCACCAGCCGGATGGGCGTTACGCCTTGTTTCCAGGCCAGCGAATAGATGAGGAAGGCGGCAAGAAAAGCACCGAATAGGGCGCCAAAAGGCATAATATAGACGGACCATATACCGGAGCTGAACGAGCTGCCTTGGAAATAAAAGATATACAGCACGACGGCCAGTCCTGCTCCAGAATTAATGCCGAGGATGCCCGGGTCTGCCAGCGCGTTCCGCGAAACACTCTGCAGAATAGCACCGGAGACGGCGATACCCGCACCGATCAGGATGGCAATGACCATGCGGGGTAAACGAAAGTGCATCAGAACGGTATAATTTTGCTCAGATCCTGTCCCGTTGAATGCTTTGATGACCTCAGCGAGCGGGATTTTCATCGTTCCCATATTCAGGCTGACCAGAAACACGGCTAATATGGCCATCAGCAGGATCATCGCCACGGACATGATTTTTCGCGTTGTGTTCATCGTTACAGCCCCCTCCCTTCCCTGCGTGCAAGATAGAGGAAGAAAGGAACGCCGATCATGGCCGTAATTGCGCCGACAGGCGTCTCGAACGGAGGGTTGATCATCCGCGCCCCCACATCGGCAAACACCAGCAGAAGTGCTCCCATGACAGCGGAGCAAGGGATGATCAGCCGATAGTCGGGACCTACGATGAAGCGAACAATATGCGGGATGACAAGCCCCACGAATCCGATCGTTCCGCCCACAGCTACCGCTGCGCCCGTGAGGAGCAGCACAACGAGCGTGCCCAGGAACTTCACGGTTCCTGTTTTTTGGCCAAGCCCGGTAGCGACCTCTTCGCCCAGGCTCATGACGGTAATGGATCTGCTGAGTGCGAGTGCAATGAGCAGCCCAATGATGGCGACAGGGATCAGAAGCTGCACGTTCACCCACTGTACGCCTGAGACGCCTCCGGCATACCAGAAGCTGATATCCTTGGCAATGTTAAAGCGGATGGCAATGGCCGAGGAAATCGAGCTTAGAAGCGCGGTTACGGCAGATCCGGCCAGAGCCAGCTTGACGGGCGTCAGGCCCCGTTTGGATAACGAGCCGATGAGAAGCACGAGTCCGGCCCCAAGGCCCGCACCGGCAAAAGATAGCAGCATGAGCACGGTGTTGGATGGCGCCTCCATAAAGGCAAACCCGATCGACATCATGAAAGTGGCGCCTGCGGTGACTCCCATAATGGAAGGGGAAGCAAGCGCGTTTCTTGTCATGCCTTGCATGATGGCTCCGGAAACCGCCAGGGAACCGCCGATCAGTGCAGCTGCCAGGGCCCTCGGCATGCGCAGTCTCTGGATAATCTGGTGCGAGGTGGAATGGGCATCGAAGCGGACAAACGCCTCCCATATGGTGGACAACTTAATGTTCGAAGCGCCATAGATAATGGAGGATGCCATCGCGGCAGCCAGCAGACCAAGCCCCAGCAGAATGACGGCCGCGGCTGTCTTGGGACGATAAATGGATGTTGCGGTTGATTTGTTAATGGGCTGATTTGCTTGCATAGTCACCTAAACCTTTGTATTGATAAAAAAATAAAAATAACGTATTGTAATTGAGAATGAATTTCATTATCATGGTTATTATTATATCACTTCATCCCAAGATTGCTAGTGATCTAAGCAGAAAAAATATACATTAAGGGGACCTGTAACAATGAGTCGATTTAAGAAAAAAATATGGATAATCGCAGGACTATTGGCGGCTTTCACGCTGCTTGCAGCTTGTGGAAATAGCAAGGACGCCGGAAACGAGCCAACGGAGGCGCAAACGGCAAGCGAGCAGAACGGCGGCAGCGAAGCGAAGCCGGAGGAAGGAAGCGGGGAAGCCAAGACAGAACGAACACTGACAGACGCCATGGGCCATGAGGTGAAAATTCCAGCCGAGCCGAAACGGGTGATTGCTTCTTACTTGGAGGATAACCTGGTGGCGCTAGGGATTACCCCGATCGCGCAGTGGTCGGTCAAAGGCGGAAACGTCCAGGATTATCTGCAGGACTCATTGAAGGATGTGCCTACGATTGAGCATGATCTTCCCTTTGAAGCGGTAGCGAGCTTCCAGCCGGATTTATTGATCATGGACTCGGCTTCCATGGTGGAAGGCAACAAGTACAGCCAATACGAGAAGATTGCTCCAACCTACGTCATCGGCAATGAGGTCAATAACGATTGGCGCGAAGAGCTGAAGAAAGTGGGGGAAATCTTTGGCATGGAGGAGGAAGCGCAAGCGGCACTCGATCAATACGAGCAGAAGGCACAGGAGGCCAAGGAGAAAATCCAGCAATCGATCGGCGGTGAATCTGCTGCAGCGATATGGCTTGTCGGCGGTAAATTGTTCGTCGTAAGCGAGACATTGTCCAGCGGAGCCGTTATGTACGGCGACTTGGGACTTACGGTACCGGACGTGGTGAAGGAAATTTCGGCATCGGCTACGGGCAACTGGTCCTCCATTTCCCTGGAGAAATTGGCCGAGCTCGACGCGGATCATCTGTTCTTTATTAACAGCGACGGCGAAGGGGCGGATGTGCTTCAGGATCCGCTCTGGGCGAATATTCCGGCCGTTAAGAACGGCAACATCTATGAATATGGAAAAGAAACAAGCTGGCTGTATACCGGTACGATTGCCAACGGCCAGATCATTGATAACGTGCTGGAGAGTTTGGTGAAATAAACGCTGTCAGATCGAGCCAATCAGCCGTCTTGCCACATTAGTGGGGAGGCGGTTTTTTGTATGGGTACGTATATGGAACAGGGGCGGCGCAAACATTCAGCAGGAAAACGTGGGCACTCGCAGAACTAATTAGCGAGGTGGGAATGATGATGCCGAAGTATATGCCGGACTTATCCAATGTGCAGGCGAAACTGGAATAAAACATTCGATTTGGGCGCTGTTTGGTTTTAGCCCGAAATTTCGTTTCTTATGTGTCAGTAGCTACATCAAGCAAACCAAAGAGGAGGAAGGTTTTTTGAAAAAATCCCTTTTGTACGGCGTTGGCATCTTTGTACCGGTCAGTGATCTGAAGCGTTCGACGGCCTGGTATACGGATATGCTCGGGTTTGAAGTGATCCATGTGGATGAACCGAATGCGGTGGTCATGCGAATGAACGATGAGAAGGTATCCTTCTGCCTCGTGCGGTCCTATGAGGTGAAGCAGCCGATTTTTCCCAGGAATGATTATGGCGTGGGGCAATATTTCAACCTGCATACCACGAATGTAAGTGAAATTCATCAACGATTGGTTGCCAAGGGAGCCGACGTAACGGAAATTGAGGATTTTGGCGGGTTCAAAGGCTTTTCCTTGACGGATCCAGACGGCAACCGCTGTGGGGTGACGGAGTAACGACAGCGAGAAGCGGAATGGCTATAACCGACGGGCATTGTGTTTACCCAGATGATCGAATAGGAAAAACACCCATTCATTGGCTTGATATGGATGGGTGTTTTTGCTGCGGTGATTATCGAATGTGCATCGGCAGTCGTATCCAATTCGTTATTCCTGATCCCGACAGTGCTCCTCGGCCGCCGAAGTGAACTCTTCCTCATTCTCGGAAGCAAGTTTATCACCGTATTGGTCCAAACGTTCAGGGCTGCTGGAAGGACCGTCGTTCTTAGGTTTGCTGTTTCTGCCTGTCATGCTGTATTCCTCCTTATGTGGGGTTCTCATCGATTGCGACCGTACGAATGATCGTACTTTTGCGAACGTTTATGTTGTTCCTGATTTGGCGCGGGATTATGCACGCAGGCCCTGATCTACCGTTTATGAAGTTATGATGAAAGCGCTCGTAGCGGCTTGTTCGTTTCAGCCGTGACATGATACCATAATAGAATTTAGAAGATTCATAGATTTAACATGCTTTAAACGATATGGATACCACGGAGGTTGCGATATGAAGCTAGTGTCATGGAACGTCAATGGATTGCGGGCCTGCGTAACGAAGGGGTTTATGGATTATTTTCAGCAGGTGGATGCCGATATATTTTGCGTGCAGGAAACGAAACTGCAAGCGGGGCAGATCGAGCTCGATTTAGGGCCGGAATATCAACAATATTGGAACTATGCGGAGAAGAAGGGGTACTCGGGAACGGCGGTATTTACGAAAATCGCCCCATTGTCCGTTCGTTATGGTTTGGAGGAAGACAGCGAGCCCGAGGGCAGAGTGATCACGCTGGAGTTTGAGGACTTCTATCTCGTAAACGTGTATACGCCGAATGCGAAGCGCGACCTGAGCAGACTGGAGTATCGGCTGGAGTGGGAGGAGCGGTTCCGTGCCTACTTGCTTCAGCTTGATGAACGTAAACCCGTGATCGTATGCGGCGACTTGAATGTGGCGCATCAGGAAATCGATTTAAAAAATGCTAAGTCCAATCATGGCAATTCCGGCTTCACGCTGGAAGAGCGCGGCAAAATGACCGATCTGCTGGCAGCGGGCTTCGTCGATTCCTTCCGCCACTTCTACCCGGACCGTACGGACGTATACAGCTGGTGGTCGTATATGGCCAAGGTAAGGGAGCGGAATATCGGCTGGCGCATCGACTATTTTCTGGCGTCTGCCCGTTTAACCGAGAAGCTGAAGGATGCCGAGATCGACTGCCTTGTGATGGGAAGCGATCATTGCCCGGTGAGTTTGACGCTCAGCGAGTCATTACGTTAAAATTCAAATTTTAAAAAAAGCCAACCGGAGCAGGGGACTGGATAACAGCCACGCCTACGCCGGTTGGCTTTTTTATTGAAAGCAAAGCTCCGTTCACCCAATCTGATGCTTCAGCTTGTCCAGAAAGATCGAGGCCGGCTTCGACAGATGGTGGGTTCCGGGCTGTACCCATCCGAATGAAGAAGCAGCGTGGCCGGGGGGCATCTCCAACTCCAGCGTTACGATGTTCCCCGAAGGTATGGGAGTGAAGCTGGAGAAGGACAAATTCACCCCCACGGTGACCGCTACATTCTCTTCGACGACCTTCTGTATGACCCTTGTCTGATTGGTTGAGAAGAGCAGATCCATTTCCCCGTACTGCTCCTCGAATACATCCATCAGCTTGAACAGACTGTCATCCTTGTAGAGAACCAATGGATATTTTCGCAATTCTTTGGGCGTGATCGATTGCCGCATGGCAAGTGGAGATTGACGGCTGACCCCCACCACGAATTTGCTCTCCAGCAGCTTGCCGAAGTGAAGGCCGCGGTGTTGATGAATGGTGGAATCATCGACGAAAATCAAACCGATATCCGCATGATTTTGTTTGATATCCTCAATAATATCAAGAGTCGCTTTTTCCGTAATTTCGAGTTTGATCTGGGGGAAGTCCTTTTTGAACTGGATGATGGCATCGATGGACAGCGTTAGGGGGACCGGGACGGTAGCAATCCGCAAAGATCCGCTCAGCAGGTTGGAATATCCTTCGGCCTCTGATTTCAGATCCTGGAATTGTTCCAGAATAACATAGGCTTTCTGGAGGATTCGCTGGCCCTCGGCTGTGGGTACGGCACCAAGCCGCGATCGGGTGAACAAGGAGAAACCGAACTCGGCTTCCAGGCTGGACACCGCTTGGCTGACCGCGGAAAGGGTAACGTTGCAATTCTGGGCTGCTTTGGTTAACGATCCTGTCTTGGCCGTCTCCACGATATATTCCAGTTGTTCAAGATTCATATGACCCCGTCCTTAATCTATAGTTAAGTAATATTAATTAGGTTTAAATTTACTTAAATATAACGCAGCGTTACAATGAACACAAGGACATGGACACACAATGTTCAAACAATAACGCTATTATACCCTAGGAGGTCATTGATCATGTCAGAACAACGTGTAGCGGTGATTACCGGCGGAGCGAGCGGAATCGGTCGTCAGGTCTCCCTTAAATTTGCAAGAAAAGGCGATCGCGTCGTCGTTGCCGATTATAATGAGGCAGCCGGTCAAGAGACAGTCGAATTGATCAAAAAAGAAGGCGGCGAAGCCACTTTCGTTCAAGTCGATGTTTCTAAACAAGAAAGCGTCGAGGCGCTTGTGGATAAGGCAGTTGAGCTTTACGGCCGCATCGATGTCATGCACAACAATGCGGGTATTGGCGGGGCTGGACCGGTTCTCGAGCAAAATATGGATCTCTACCATCGCACCATCAACGTGAATCAGCACGGGGTGGCTTACGGTATTATAGCAGCAGGCAGAAAGATGAAGGAGCTAGGCATTAAAGGCGTGATCATCAATACAGCATCCGTATTCGGATTCCTGGCTTCACCTGGAACGTTTGCTTATCACGCTACAAAAGGCGCTGTCATCATGATGAGCAAATCCGCTGCGCTTGAACTGGCACCATATGGAATTCGCGTCGTTGCCATTGCTCCTGGAGCAGTGGATACACCGATTATCCAAGGCTATAAAGATTCCGGGATGCTGGATTCCATGAGAGCCAAAGTCATGGGCGGTGAATTAACACAGCCTGAGGTTGTGGCGGATACCGTGTATCTCGTGTCACTGGATGAAGCCGCAGCGATTACAGGCAGCGTGGTCATGGCTGACCAAGGTTACGCTTCATTTAAGTAATGTAACGGCCATACTATGGATTGCTAAGTATCGGATATACGGTAATACAAACCTCTCTTTTGAATGGATGCTGGCTTCAGCCAGCATGATTCGTAAAGAGAGGTTTTCTTGATTTTCCTGGTCAAAAGATTTCCTCTCTCCACAAAAAACAGTTAAAATAGAAAGGAAAATGAAAAGACCATACATATGGTGTCAGACGACGAGTACTGGAAGAGAGGTATATAAATATGATCATTAAACCTAGAACACGCGGATTTATTTGCACAACATCCCATCCTGTAGGCTGCGAAGCCCAGGTGCAGGAGCAGATTGATTATGTGTTACAACAGCCTGGCATCGAGGGGCCGCGCAATGTGCTGGTTATCGGCGCTTCCACCGGGTACGGCTTGTCGGCCAGAATTGCTGCCGCATTCGGCTCCCGCGCAAATACTGTAGGCGTGTATCGTCCCAGCCAGGCAACCGAGAAGCGGACCGCTTCGGCAGGCTGGTATAATTCGGTCGCATTCGAGAAGGCAGCCGAGGCCGCAGGCTTAAAATCGTTCAGCGTGACAGGAGATGCTTTCACGCAAGAGACCAAAGCCAAGACGGTTGAGCTTATCCGCAAAGAGCTGGGACAAGTTGATCTCGTGGTGTACAGTGTTGCTTCGGCGCGCCGTACGCTGCCTGACACGGGTGAGACGGTCAGCTCCGTATTGAAGCCGATCGGACCGGCCTATACCAACAAGACGGTAAACTTCCATACGGGTGAAGTGACGGAGGTAACGATTGAGCCGGCCACGGAAGAGGAAGTGAAGAACACCGTAGAAGTGATGGGCGGCGACGATTGGGAATTATGGATGAATGAGCTGGCGGAAGGCGGCATACTGGCTCCTGATGTGACCACGATTGCGTTCTCCTACATCGGCTCGGAGATTACCAAAGCCATCTACCGGGATGGATCCATTGGACAAGCCAAGGATCACCTGGAGGCAACCGCGCTGAAATTGAACGAGAAGCTTGCAGCCGGAGGCGGGCGAGCATATGTAACGGTCAGCAAAGCGTTAGTGACCCAATCCAGCTCGGCGATCCCGGTCGTTCCGCTGTACGTATCGGCGCTGTACAAAGTGATGAAGGAGAAGGGGCTCCACGAAGGCTGCATCGAGCAGATCTATCGTCTATTCTCCGACCGCCTCTATAAAGGGCAAGATACGCCGGTGGATGAGAAGGGTCGCATCCGTATCGACGATTGGGAGCTTCGCGAGGATGTACAGGCCGAGGTAGCCGAATTGTGGAGCAAGGTGACAAGCGAAAATATTGAAGATTTGACGGACCTTGCCGGTTACCGCCGCGAGTTCTTCCAGCTGTTCGGCTTTGAAACCGATGGCGTGGATTACGATGCGGATGTTAATCCAGTGGTCGACAATCCGAAGGCCATTTAAATGAAAAAAAGCGAGTCCCGAAATGATGGGGGACTCGCTTTTTTATATATGTCGGGGTTAAGGTTGAATAAACGCATCCGTAGCATACCATTTCCCAGACTTTAGGCGCAGTTTCAATCGGATAGGTTCCTTGAAGCCGAATTCTTTATTCTCATATTGTTGCGTGACAAATGTGTCTGATACAAAAAAGAAATGCAGCGGAAAGACAAAACCGGTTTGATGTATTTGTTTATCGTACACAAAATGTTTATCCGTCAATTCACGTTCGGCAGGATTTATTTTTCGATATGTTGAAGAGTTCATATAATCCGCATAGTCAGCTGCTCCACTCATGGCTTTTTTCAGTATCAATTTCGTGTCATGAGCAATCCATAAACCGAACAAAACATAGGCAATGACCAACAGCATAGTTATTGAGAGTATCCGTTTTTTTCTATTCATGTCCGTCCTCTCTTTTAGGTTGAGCATCGATACAACGGTGCACGCTGGGATTGCACACCACACCCTTTGGAATGGGTAAACCATGTTTCAAGTATACAATGAAACCAAATACAGGATAAAGGAGCATTTAACGATGACAATCGATCAACGAAACGAAGCAGCGGTTACGACTAAGGAAGCTTTTCAGGCGATAGGATTGAAGTGGGAAGGCACATTTGCCGAGGCGGGTGCAGGCGGGATACGTGCAGTGCATCGCTTGATGCAAGAGCGGCTCGCGGAGATCCCCCATGCCTTGCATACCGACACGCTGCTGGGGCTATCTTATCACGCTGTTCCCGGTGGTGACGGATTTATTCACTACGCGGTCGTGGAAGTGGAACGGATCGACGAAGTGCCGGAGGGGATGGTTACGATATCCGTTCCCGCATTAACCTATGCCACTTGCCCTCATCGGAAAGAGCAGAGCATCGATCAGTCCTATAACAATATTTATGCCTGGATCAAAGAGCAAGGTTACTCGGAATATAACCCGGATCATTTAACGCATTTCGAAAAATATCCGATGAGCCAGGATCCCTATGCGGATGACCCCGAATTTATCATCATGATTCCTGTTCAAATATGAGAACAGAAAAGTCCTCGAAGGATTGGGGACGCTGGGCTTGTTTCATATAGGCGGGGAAAAATGATGGAGTGCTCACCGCACGATCTAGATCTTCGTTGCGGTGAGCGAAAAAAATTCATAGTTTCAGTGATGGTATTCATTATGCCTTTCTAATCACGGGAATCCATAACTCGTTCTTATATTCGTCCGGAGGAAGATAGCATTCGATGGCGGGAAGCGGCGCGAGATCATAAGTTTGGGATGGTATCCACTCCGTATAAAGACGCTTCCACATTTCCGCAATGCCGCTTGGATCTCCTTCCAGCTCGAACACGGCCCAAGTGGCGGCAGGGAAATGTCGCTGTACCATCGGTTCCTGAGGCGTATCCGTGGATACGACGGACATGATGTAGTCAAAATGCTCATTCTTCCCATAGTCACCGTCTGCACAAACACCCAGTATTCCGCGGATCGGATGGTCCTGCACACGATAGTTCCATAGTTTCTCGAAAATGCCCTTCTCCTGGGCCTCCATCCAGAGGCGGGGAACGTCTTCATAAGCACGCTGCGTGTTTACCTGCTCCTTGAAACCGACAACGGAAAACCCCTTCATTTCTTCGATTCTGTAATTCATTTCGGCAGCCCCTCGCATTGTGAATTGAAAGGAGATGCGGGGATAGGCCTTCAGTTTGGTGCCGGTCTGACGTGCAGCCGTCGGCGTAGTCCCATGCATGTTCTGGAACGCACGCGCGAACGCCTCCGGGGAATCATAACCATATTTAAGCGCCAGATCAATTACTTTGATATCGCTGTTTTGCAGCTCGTAAGCGGCCAGCGTCAGCCGGCGTCTCCGTATGTATTCGGACAGCGACACATCCGTAATGAACGGAAACATGCGTTGAAAATGATAAACGGAGCAGCATGCGATCTGAGCAGCTTCAGCGTAATCGATCTCCTCGGTTATGTTCGCCTCTATATAGCCTATGGCATCATTCATCCGCTTTACCCAATCCATCCGGTCATCATCCTTTCTAAGATCAATATATAAGAAGCTGTGCTTGATAGGCCTAGCCGTTGCTGAACGGATTCCGCTAGCCCGGTTATCTAAGTCAATCCATCATTCCAACGCAGGTATTAGGCAAAAAATACGGTTTAGCGGTTTGGCGTCTACGGATACGAATGTCCATACTTTACGAGCACATGCCACAGCTGTTTGAGATGCTGGAAGGTTTCATCAAATGTTCCCCAATCGCTCCATTCGCTTGAATCATGGTGCAGTTGAGCAGCCGCTTTGCCGAGAATGGCTGCATCCAGCATGCCCAGCGAGCCTCCAAACCGTTGATCGATCCGCTTGGCGAGCGGCGGCATGGCGGGTCCCCGAAAATCATCCGGAACATCCCGTACAGCCAGGCAGAAGCCGGGATGCCAAGACAAGGTGAGGTTATACCGTTCACATAAAGCATGAAGCAAAGATCCAATTGGGGTATTCCTATAGGAAGGATCGGCTACCAGGGCCTCCACATCGCTGGACAAGTCGATGACGCCATGGATCTGCGCTTCAATATAATCATCCAAGGAACGACCGACTGGCCCGGAAGAACCGGTATACGATGAAGGGAGATGAAGAAGCCGTTCCAGCATGGATGGAATGTCCACATTCGGGGAACCCAGGGCCGAGCCAGTGGACTCAACTTGATGCAAGAGTGCGGCGAGAATGGAATCCCACCGACGGAGCGTGCCTACATACTCAGGACCTGCATGACTGTCTCCGAACGTAAAGGTACAGCGGTTCAATACGTTAGGGGACAGCACCAACAAACAGGAGCCGAAGCGGGGAGACGCACCATCGGCATAGTTCATGAGATTAAGTGCTCCGTATTTCGGCCGCTCGTCGTTACGCACACCGGGCTGCTGGTAGGCTCCGCCAAACAGGAGCCGTTCCCATTGGTCGCGGTCGCCGCCCGGATAAGCGGTCTTGCTTCCATTGGTCACGCTCGTGATGAACTGGTTATGATATATGCCTTCTGCCAAGAGGGATTCGATGACAGCGTGTCCGGCGGGCAGTATCCGATCCGGATGGAAATTCAACGTGACGCGGGCAAATTTTTCGATAGGGGTTAGCAGTGAGCCGATCGTTACGGAATCTTTTCCATGCTTCCGCAAGATGTGCTCCGTCATTTCCAAGGCGACCAATCGCTGGCCCGCCGCTGTTGATTCGACATGAAGAATCGCTTGCTGCTGCGCTTCAGATAACCGTCCGCTCATAAGTGGATTTCCTCCATACTCTCCATACTAAACAACGATCGCCTTAATCCTCATCATTTCTAGCCCACGGGTTGAGATTCCTCTATTGCTGCTGCAAATGAACGTATTATAGTACTTAACGGGATGGATTTATTGGGAAAGGGGACTGGCAAAGATTGCTGCTGACCAGCCATCATGCTTTAATGAAACTAACATAAATGTATATAAGAGATGGAGGTATTACATATGCAGCCTAATTTCAGCATACAGGATAAAATCGCAATCGTGACGGGGGCCAGCAAAGGCATCGGTTATGGACTAGCCCAAGCGCTTGCAGCGGCAGGGGCCAAGGTTGCCGTCATGGCACGAAGCAAGGACCTGCTCCATCCATTGGTCGAGGAAATCTCTCAGGCAGGAGGTCAGGCCAAGGCCTATGAGCTGGACGTCCGGAATGTGGAACAGATCCGAGGCGTATTTGGTCAGGTAGCCAAGGATTTCGGCCGGCTCGATATCGTGGTCAATAACGCGGGTCTGGGAGAGGGGATGCTTGCGGAAGATATCACGGAGGATTATTGGGATGAGATGATGGACGTGAATTTGAAGGGCGTATTTTTCTGCTGTCAGGCCGCTGGCCGTATCATGCTGGAGCAGGGGTTTGGAAAAATCATTAACGTCAGCTCCCAGGTGAGTGTCGTTGGGATTACGGAAGGGGCAGCCTATTGCGCCTCCAAAGGCGGCGTGAATCAGCTGACGAAGGTGCTGGCGCTGGAGTGGTCCAGCCGTGGCGTGAACATTAATGCCGTCGGTCCTACGTTCATCCATACGCCGGGAACAGCCGAGCGTTTGGACTCCCCAGATTTCCGCGACGGCGTCCTGGCACGGATTCCCGCAGGGCGGATCGGCACCATAGGCGATGTGGCCGGAGCCGTGATTTATCTCGCCTCCCCGGCATCCGATCTCGTTACAGGAACTTTGCTGCTGGTGGATGGCGGCTGGACAGCACAATAGGGAGGTTTATTGTTATTAAGCTTGCAAGCGATGCGAATAGATTCAGCCCTCTCAACCCATTATTTCTGAGGGGGCCAAAGCGATGGAAACCCGGCAGCGGCGAATCGATAAGACCATCACGATGCCGAACGAGGGGCGTTCACGGTAGAGATATTGTGATTAATAGCCTTCGGTAATAGAAGAACCCGGTCTTGCGATAGGCAAGTTACCGGGTTCTTTGACGAGGCCGGGTTATTTTAACGGAACCTGCTTGGATAATGCTTCAAATTGCTCCAAGTGAGGATTTACTTTGCTTTGAATGCTCTTGAAATAACGGATCGCGGCGTCATTTTGACGCTGTTCTGCCGCCGAGTTGGCAGGGAAGATCGAAGATTTTTTGTTGATGTTGCCGTTTTTGTAATGAACGCTGAACATCTTTCCGGCGGCCCAGGCTTGCTTCATGTTTTGATTGAAGCCCATGATTTCGAGCGATTCCTTGCCTTTCTTGTAGGTAAAGCTGTAGTCGGGATCCGCGACGGCATGAATGACATCGTATCCGCTTTGGAGTACGCCTGCCTGGAATGTCCCTTTCTGGATCTGAATCCATCGAACGGACCCGTCAGGCAACGTCACCTTATGCGTCAGGATGCCTTCGCCATCCATTTTGTCGTTGTTCCAGCGGCCGATATACACCACCTTATGCGTCTCACCGTCTAATTGGTATTCGTTAATGTATTTACCGTTTCCGGTGCGCTTCCCGTTAATGAATTCGCCGGAATATTGTTTGCCATTTCCCCACTTGATCGTACCGCGTCCATTGGGCTGACCGTCGGCTGCTTCACCGTAATAGGATGTCCGTTCGGAGATCTGTATCCATTCCTTGGCGGGAGCCGCATCGACGGAACCCGGCAGCGGGGCTAGCGAAGTGGCTATAAGCGAAGCTGAAAGTGTTAAGGTTACGGATAATGCCGTTATTTTTTTCATGAACATGTAGGCTCCTTTGTTGAGATGGTTCTATTATACACTTCGCTGGTTACTTCTTCATTCCTCTATACGTCCTATATAATGAAGCGGAAGAGGTTGGTGACTTGAATGATTGGGCCTACTCGGATATGGTTATATTTTTTGATGCACAGGATAACGGGAGGGAACAGGATATGACACATGAAGAAAACGCCGCAGGCTGGGACGCAATTGACGAGCAGCTGTTGAAGCTGTACGGGGAGCAGGAGCCGAAACATTACGGAGCCCTAATACCTTATGCTCTTGGAGGACCCGATCCGCTGAATGGAATCAGCGCTTATACGTCGAATGCCCCTTATCCCCATTGGCATATGGTCACTTATGGCTTTAGCGAGCTGTATGACAAGGAGTCGGACAATCCGGAGGAGAGCGGTTACGGATTTGAATTAACGTTCAGGCTGGCTAAGCCGGAGGACGAGGAAGAGCCGCCGGCGTGGGCGCTAAATCTGCTTCAGAACATGGGGAGATACGTGTTTAACAGCGGGAATGTTTTTCGTTCGGGGGACTATTTGGATGCCAATGGGCCGATCTGCCTGGGAGCCGATACGCAATTGACCGCACTCGCCTTCATCCTGGATCCCGAGCTGCCGGGGATGGATACGCCGAATGGCCGGGTAGAATTCCTGCAGATGGTTGGCATCACACGTGAAGAGCTCGAGGCGATGCAGACATGGAATACGCTAGGCGTATTACAAGCTTGTGCGGAGTATATGCCGCAGTACATAACGGATCTGGATCGGGATTCGCTGCTGAAGGTGCCTTCGATTTCGGAAGCCGTTGATCGAGGGAGGAAACAAGAGGGCTCGAACACCGGGTTTCTCTACGTGAGCCAGCTGGCTTTTGAACCGGGGAAGAAGGGCTGGTTAAGTAAAACCCCGGCCACATTACAAATAGGCGCCAAGCAGGCCGAAATTATCGGGAAGCTGCTGCAGGGCCGAATTCTGAAAGATAAGAAACTGAGCCTTGTAGGCTCGGATGTTCAGGTCGTAGTTGAGCCTGGGGAAGAGAGCCGCTGGACTGCAGAGGATGGAGATGTTACCCTTGTTTTGGACGATCCGACCGCGGGTGAACTTTCTAGCCGATTGCTGCCGCAGGTCAGCACCTTCGAGCTTTCTGGCTTGCAAGGAATTCGGATTGAAGTCCTGAAGACGGAAATCAAGGATCAAGAAGGAAATGTTGTACAAGTTATCGGATAGCACGGTGAAAAATAAGAATAACACAGATAGAAACAATTTCCTGTCCATATAAAATAGTTTACAATTTGAGTGATGTCTATATACTTATACTTTAAAGCGGTACATAAACATCATGCTACAGGAAATGGTTCTGACAAAGGGAGGATTACATTGAAAGCATCTATTAAAGTAGGGATCGTAGGTTATGGAAATTTGGGCAAAGGCGTACAGAAAGCCATCGGGCAAAATCCGGATCTGGAGCTGGTAGCCATCTTCACGCGCAGAGACCCGCAGCAAATGCCGGCCAATTCCGGTGCTCGCTTCGAGCATATATCAGCGGCAGAGCAATATATCGGCAAGATTGACGTTATGATTCTGTGCGGCGGTTCGGCTACGGATTTGCCTGAGCAAACACCACAGCTTGCCAGCATGTTCAATACGGTAGACAGCTTTGACACACACGCGAAAATCCCTGAGTTTTTCGAGGAAGTCAACAAAGCGGCGATGGGCGGAGGCCATGTCAGCGTCATTTCGACAGGCTGGGATCCGGGCTTGTTCTCCATGAATCGTCTGCTTGCCGAAGCGATTTTGCCGGAAGGTAAGGATTATACCTTCTGGGGCAAAGGCGTGAGCCAGGGCCACTCGGATGCCATCCGTCGTGTTCCCGGGGTGAAGGCGGGCGTTCAATACACGGTTCCAGTAGAAGAGGTTATCAACCAAATCCGTTCTGGTGAAACACCGGAGCTTGCCACACGCGAGAAGCACCGGAGAGATTGCTTCGTCGTAGCGGAAGAAGGCGCGGATCAAGAGCAAATCCGTCAAACGATTGTGTCGATGCCCAACTATTTTTCCGATTACGATACAACCGTGACTTTCATTACGCAAGAAGAGCTTGAAGCTGAGCATGCAGGCATGCCTCATGGCGGATTTGTCATTCGCAGCGGCGTAACCGGAAGCGGTAATAAACAGATTGTTGAATTCGGCCTCAAGCTTGACAGCAATCCGGAATTTACGGCCAGTGTGCTGGTATCTTATGCAAGAGCCGCCGATCGTTTGAGCAGAGAGGGACAGCAAGGCGCCAAGACGGTGTTTGATATCCCGCTGGGATACTTATCCCCAAAATCGGCTGAAGAGCTCCGCAGCGAGCTTCTATAAGCTGCAAGAAGCCCTGCCGCATATGCGGCAGGGCTTCTTTTTGTTCTTATTTATACGATACCTTGTGCGATCATGGCATCAGCTACTTTAATAAAACCTGCGATGTTGGCACCAGCCACAAGATTGCCGGCTACGCCATATTCTTCCGCAGCATCTACGGCACTGCTGTAGATGTTTTTCATGATCTGATGCAGCTTTGCATCCACCTCTTCAAAGGTCCATGACATTCTCATGCTGTTCTGGCTCATCTCCAGCGCGGATACGGCAACCCCGCCTGCATTGGCGGCTTTAGCCGGTCCGAAGAGCACGCCGCTGCTGATGAACTGCTCAATCGCTTCCAGCGTGGAAGGCATATTGGCTCCCTCACCGATGGCTTTTACGCCGTTCATAATGAGTGTCTTCGCGGCCTCTTCATCCAGCTCGTTCTGCGTGGCGCAAGGAAGCGCGATGTCGCATGGAATGTTCCAAATGCCCGTGCAGCCTTCGGTATACTCGGCATGCGGGTGAATCTTGACGTATTCGCTGATCCGCAGGCGATCCCGTTCCTTGAGCAGCTTGACGGTCTCGAGGTTAATTCCGTCCGGATCATACAGGTAACCGTTGGAATCACTGCAGGCGATGACGTGCGCACCGAGCTGCTGTGCTTTTTCAATCGCGTAGATGGAGACGTTGCCCGAGCCGGACACCACGACACGGCTGTCTTTGAAGCTAAGACCCTGCGAAGCCAGCATCTCCTGTACGAAGTAGACGCAGCCGTAACCGGTTGCTTCCGTACGTGCCAGGCTTCCGCCATAGATGACGCCTTTGCCTGTGAGCACGCCGGCCTCATGTCCTCCGCGGATACGCTTGTATTGCCCGAACATATAACCGATCTCGCGAGCGCCGACACCGATATCGCCGGCAGGCACGTCGGAATCAGGTCCGATATGGCGGTACAGCTCGGTCATGAAGCTCTGGGTAAAACGCATGACTTCCTGATCGGATTTGCCTTTTGGATCGAAATCGGAGCCGCCCTTGCCGCCGCCGATGGGCAGGCCTGTGAGCGCATTTTTGAAGATTTGTTCAAAGCCAAGGAATTTGACGATGCCGGCATAAACCGAAGGATGGAACCGGATGCCGCCTTTGTACGGACCCAGCGCACTGTTAAACTGGACGCGGAACCCGCGGTTTACTTGGGTTTTGCCTTGATCATCCACCCATGGTATACGGAAGGTGATCATTCGTTCAGGCTCGACAAGGCGTTCCAGAATACCGTGTTCCCGATATTTCGGATGCTGGGCTAATACAGGGACGAGGGAATCGACAAATTCCCGGACGGCTTGATGAAATTCTTTCTCGTGCGGATCTCGGGCCACCACTTGGTTATAGATGGATTCCACATAGTCTTTCGCGGCATTAAGGGGTGAAGAAACAGAAATATTCGTAGTCACTTTTGCGATGCACTCCTTCAAATCGTTAAAGTAGAATTGCGTGTTAAATCGTCGGTTTTGCTGAAAAGAAAGCCTGTCTCGGACAATTTGTACTAAAACATTAAAAGTTTGCACTCAGCATTTTTAAGTTAAAAAGAATTTTATAGAATCTTGCCTCGTATTACCAATAAAATGTTTTTTGCGAACTCATTAAATATTTCTATAAAGTTGTCATTTGGTGTAAGTTAATCAGCCATAACCCCGTGTTTCGTGTAGCGAAAATGCAAAAAATGATCCGAATTTGTCATGGAAAAATACAAATAAAAGGAACTTTGACTTCTGTTTTTTCAGCATAATCAGTGTCTATTCATATGGAAAAATTGGAATTTAATTTCAGATATTTAAGGCATTAAAAAGTTCTCGGCTGCGATGTTTATTTAGGCAATAAGTACCCTGACGGCATAATAAAATAAGATCGAAACATGCTCAAACGGCTGTTTCGATCTTTTCATTCATATAAGGATAAGTCCGGTTTTATTTTGAAATATCGATAAATCCTTCGCCAAACACGTCGCGTACGTCGTGGATGGTGACAAAAGCGTTTTTGTCTTCGGCACGGACGATTTTTTTGAGCATGGAGACTTCCTGTTTACTGATGACGATATATAGCACATCCTTGGTCTGACCGGTGTAATATCCATAGCCCCGAAGCACGGTCACCCCGCGGTCCATAATCTCCGTAACCCGAATCGCGATGCGGTCATGATGAGTCGAAATGATGGTAACGGCCTTTTTGGGGTTCAAGCCCTCGATTATGAACTCCATCGCCTTGGTGCCGATATAGAGGATGACCACGGTGAACATCACCTTCTCGATTCCGATTACAAAGACGGACAGTCCGGCCACGATCAGGTCAAAGAACAGCAGGGCATAACTGATATTCCAATCCCAATATTTATTAGCCAGACGGGCCAGTATCACCGTACCTGCCGTTGTGCCGCCCACCCGGACGATAAGTCCAATCCCGACGCCGGCAAACAGCCCGGCGAAGATGGCATTGATCACCGGCTCATCCGAAGCGATGCTCCAGTTCTCCGTCAAGTGCAGGAACAGGGAGTGAAAGGCAACCACGATAATGGTATAAACCGTCGTTTTTTTATCGAGAAGCTTGTAGCCGACAATCAGCAAAATTCCGTTAATCACCATGCCGACCAGCGCCGGGGACCATTTCAGTACATAAAACAGAATGATGGATATCCCCGTAACGCCGCCTTCGCCAAAATCGTTGGGAATGACGAATAAATTGACGGCCAGCGCAAAAATAAATGCCCCGATGAGCAGCATGATCATATCAAACGCTCTTTTTTTCATACGATATACCTCCATGACTTTCAACAAGCTCACAAAAAAAGCGACTAAAGGAAAAAAATCATCCTTTAATCGCTTTATGCAAACACAGGTTGCGCAGCTCTTTTGATATTCTCATTATAATAATCATTACATGGAATGTAAATGATTTTTAATTCACCGAGCGTAGGAAACGACGGAAATGCCTGCGTTGCAGCCCCCCTTGCCGGGGGCATTTTTTATGGGGTTTATCGAGAGGAAGGCGAGAATAGGAGCACAACATTTCGAAATGGGGTCTGTGATAAAACTAAAAGTGAAAGAAGAAGAAGGGATGATGAGAAGATGAATACATTGAATGGGAAAGTTGCTATGGTTACGGGCTCCAGCCGAGGCATCGGACGTGCCATCGCGATTCGATTGGCGAAGGAAGGAGCGTTGGTAGCCGTTCATTATGGGAAGAACCATGAAGCGGCGGAAGAGGTCGTCAGCGAAATAACTCGGGCTGGAGGAGAAGCTTTCTTGGTAGGGGCGGATCTCGCATCCTCGGATGGTGTAAGTGCCCTGTACGCGGCGCTGGATGAGTCATTGAAAGCACGAACAGGTAATACGTATTTCGATATTCTGGTTAACAACGCAGGGATCGGCTTAATGGAAACCATCGAGGAGACCACGGAGGAGAGCTTTGATGATGTGATGCGAATGAACGTGAAGTCGCCATTCTTCGTGATTCAGCAGGCTCTGCCACGTCTTCGGGACGGTGGGCGCATTATCAATTTATCTTCTGCGGTAACGCGAATCTCCTTGCCCAATATTCCGGCGTATACGATGACGAAGGGGGCCATTAATTCGCTGACCCTCTCTCTGTCGAGCCAGCTGGGTTCCCGTGGAATTACGATCAATGCGATCCAGCCCGGATTCGTTGCTACCGACATGAATGCTGCCATGCTTCAGGACCCTGCCTCGTTCCAATTCGGAGCCGGTTATTCGATCTTCGGAAGATGGGGGGAGCCAGGAGATATCGCGGACATAGCTGCGTTTCTGGCATCTTCGGACAGCCGCTGGATCACCGGTCAATGCATCGATGCCAGTGGAGGCTCCCATCTGTGACCTGTGTCTTTGCCGCAAATCCATGAACATGGAAAGAGCCCTCGTTCCGGCGGCATGATTCCTTTTTTCGGTATTTCCTCTATAATGTTTGAAGAAGTTACAAGACAGGAAGTACAGGGACGGAGGCAGGTAAAGATGTGGAATATCGATTTTGAGCAGGCGTACGACAAACGCGCCGGTGCCACCGAAGTACAATGGGCCGTTTTGTTAAGGAGTGGCACACGGGGCTGTCTGCGCAAGAAAGGGATGACATTAAGGGAAGGCAGGTGAATCCTTTTCACAAAACGTCTCCCTTTTACGACCAGTATAAGCCGCTCGATCCTGCAGGGTGGAAGCTGCCTCAGCGAAGTTTTCCCGCTAGCTATTTGGAATTGTTGAAGTACTCTAACGGTGGGGAATTTCAACAGGGAGAACGTCTTTTCCAGTTCATTTTATTGGCAGGGTTAGCATATCTTGAACAGGGAGAAGGGCCCGCGTGTAATGTGCGGCTCTTCTATTTTGCGCTCAGCAGTTGTTCACGTACCATATACGTAAAAGGTCCATCCATGGGCACTTTTTTGACGTGATGCAAGTACAAGTAAGAATAATGAAACGTATTTTGCCTCTGATTCTGCTATAATAATCGGCAGATATACCCCCTTATTCAGAATAAAAGGTGAATTTTCAATGCTTTCATTTACTAGACTAACCAAATGCAAACCCCCGATCCCGTAATTTCTTTGCCAGCCAACTAGAGATTTTTTGAAATGATAAGGGGGATGTTAGCTGTGCAAAGAAAAATCTCAAATCCATCCATATGGCTATTGATTGTCCTTGTGGGTTTTCCGCAAATTAGTGAAACGATATATACACCATCATTACCGGACATTGCCCATCAATTGGGAGCAAGCAATAATGCAATCCAACTAACGCTCAGCATTTACTTCCTGGGCTTTGCCTTCGGCGTATTTTGCTGGGGAAGGCTTTCGGATTCCATCGGACGTCGTCCTGCTATGCTGTGGGGCATCCTGGTTTATGGAATAGGCAGCTTGGGCTGCTATCTGTCCGGCTCGGCCGAATGGTTATTGGTGAGCCGATTCATTCAGGCCTTTGGTGCCAGCACCGGCTCGGTTGTCACCCAAACCATCTTGCGTGAGAGCATCGATGGAGCGAAGCGTCATGCGGTCTTTGCCCAGATTTCGGCAGCGCTTGCGTTTACGCCTGCTATTGGGCCGCTCATTGGCGGCTGGGTGGATCAATTTCTTGGCTTCAGAGCGGTGTTCTTGACGCTGGTTTTGATGAGCGCCGCCATTTTGGCGTATGCCTGGACTTCTCTGCCTGAGACGAGGGTAAAGTCTGTATCGAAGATTAACACCCTCTCCGTGGCCAAGCGCCTGGTCTCCGACCGCAGAATATGGGGTTTCGGTTTTCTCATTGGGGCCACCAACGGCATATTGTTCAGTTACTATGCGGAGGCCCCGTTTATTTTTATTGAATTTTTTCAGATGAGTCCCGGCGGGTTCGGTTTCTTCGGTATCTTTGTTGCGATGTCATCCATCCTGGGTGCGATGTTGTCGAAGAAACTGCTGACCAGGCTCCAGGCTGAGCGCATTATCGTGATCGGCACGATGATTACGGTGCTGGGTGCCCTTTGCCTTACCGTTCTTGCTGTTAGCGGAATTAACGCCACCCTAATGGATATGGTGTTGATGGTAGCGTGTATTTTTATCCTTCTGCTTGGCATCGGAATGGCGATTCCGAATTGCCTTAGTCTGGCGCTGAACCAATATGGGGATGTGCTCGGAACGGCAGGTGCGATCTTCGGATTGGGTTACTACGTTGTCGTCAGCCTGATTACCAGCGGCATGAGCATTCTTCACAATGGCTCGTTAATCACAATGCCCTTGTATTTTTTTGGGCTTGCGGTTGTCATGGTTTGCGTGAGCAAGAAGTTGCTGGATATACGCTAAGGTAGTCCGGTATCTTGTTCAAGTTCATATAGGATTGAAAAGAAGCTGTCCCCTTCCTAGCAGGAGGGGCAGCTTCTTCTTGTTCCACTGGATTAATAGAGGGCGGTGGTACGCCTATCGATAAAAGATGCCCCGCACTTGAACGACCATTTCATCCCAATTCTTGATACTTGTTGAGCATTCTTTTATGGCCATAAATCCTGGTGCCTTACTGTCATGTGACATTTTGAAGTGTCTTGGCATTGTGGGTGACAAAATGACACTTGTTGATATGACAAGCCTTTTGCCATACTCGGTTCAGCCAGTTGTTATGAGGCAAACACATTTTGAGGAGAGACCATGTATGAAAAAAAAGACTCGCATCATCGCGGTTCTGCTATTATCCGCTGTGGCAACGACCGCAATTATCCCACCTAGCAGCCGGACAGCTGCCGCAACAATGTCCACGACTAATGCAGCTGTAAATTCTAGCCTGGAGGGGCCCCGCGATGCCAAGGAGCTAGAAGCATTTGCAGATCGCGTTTTTGCGGACGTGATGAAGAAGTATAACACAGTCGGTTCTAATTTTGCGGTCGTGGGCGATGGGAAAGTGTTACTAAGCAAAGGTTACGGTTATGCCGACAAAGAAAAGAAAATTCCCGTTGATAAAGACACCGTTTTCCAGATCGGCTCTGTTACCAAGACATTCACGGCCTTGGCGGCTATGCAGTTGGTCGATAAGGGGAAAATCGATTTACGAGGCGATATTCAAAAGTACTTAGGAGGAGTGAAGATTCCGAATAAAACGGGGAAAAAGCTGACCATGTATGATCTGCTTACCTATGCAACCGGATTTGAATCACCCGATATCTCTTCGTATTATTCACCGGAATATGTTAACAAAAACTTTCCAATAAAGGATTTTGTCAATTCACATATGTCAGCGGTAGTGAGGCCTCCGGGAGAAGCATACGTTTATGACAATCTGGGGTTTTTGCTAGCGGGGTATGCGGTAGAGAACGTCTCGGGAATGCCCTATTCGAAGTATATGGAGAAAAACATTTTCACCCCGTTAGGCATGACCTCAACGAGTGTACGGTTTACGCCCGAACTATTAGGCAGAATGGCTGCTCACTATGGACCGAAGGGTGAAAGGATCCCCATGGATGGAACTATGCCTACAGAAAAGCCTGAAGGTGGTATCATTTCAACAGCAGATGACATGGCGAAGTATCTCTTAATGCATCTGAACAAAGGAAAGTATGATGGCAAAGAAATTGTGAGCCAAAAAAGCATAGAGCAAATGCACACATACCAGTTTTTTGCTGATAAAACGATTCCTCTTACAACAATCGGGTTCGAAGGCTATTTCAATGAGAAGATGAATGGTCAATATGTGATTCTAACAGGAGGAAATGTTACAGGGCATTCATCCCTGATTGTTATTCTTCCTGAGAAAAATGTAGCCTTCTATATGTCCAACAATGACGACAACCCTTATGTGAGCATTGACGTGTATGAAGCGTTTATGAATCACTATTATCCAAGAAAAACAGAAGTTTCAAAGCCAACCTATTCGGCAATCAGTGAGCAGCAAGCCAAAGCGTATGTCGGATTATATAAAAACACGCGTATGGAGGCCTCAAGGACTATGGTTTCTTATTCGAACGGGAAATTAGTTACGGAAACAGCTTCAGGCAAGCATACGCTGAAAATGATCCACCCTTTATTGTTCGAAGATGAATCAGGTACTAAAGTGACGTTTAAGAAAAACGCAGCTGGCCATATTGCATATATGTATTCTACGGGTCTACCAGACTTAGTTGCATTTTCAGAAAAAGTTAACGTGGATTCACCTTTCTCTGATGTACCTGCGAATAGTAGGTATAAATCATATATTAACAATCTCAAAGCTTTGAAAGTCATGAACGGGAAGTCTCCCCATATCTTTGATCCAAAAGGAACGATGACTCAAGGCGAATTCTCAGAAGTGCTGCTTCGCGCCCATGGGTGGCATAAACAGCCTTACATGATTGAACTCAATAAGAAGCAGATGAAAGCCGGACTGCCTAATTATGAGCCTAATTCTCCGATCACTAGACAAATGGCGGCGGTGATGATCCAAAACCTGAAGCAGGTAGAGCCTAGAACGAAGGTTAAACTGAGTGGCACAACGGATGCCTGGGCAGTTGAAGCCATCAAAGCGCTTATATCTCAAGGGATCATGGACCCGGATACCAAATTTAAATCTGATGGCTCCGTGAATTTCCGTTCAAAAGAACTTTTGAAACGCCAAGAGGCTAGTGCCTTATTGGATCAAGCATTTAATTACTATACTTTACCGATTGGTCACTAATTTACCCGACTCGACTATAAGATCTGATGTAAAAGCGAAAAGGACCAAAAATAATGAAAAGCCCGCTACGCTATAGTAGTGGGCTTTTTCCGATATCAATCTTTGGATTCCTCCATAGTCGCCACCGGATTCTCCTCATAGCTGATCCAATCGCTCCAGCTGCCTGCGTACAGCTTCACATTGCCGTAACCGGCTTCCTCCAGGGCAAGCACGTTCGGACAAGCGGTGACGCCGGAGCCGCAGTATACGATAATCTCGGCATCCTCCGGAATGTCGGTAAAATGCTCGCGGAGCGCGCCTGCATCCTTCCAATGTCCGGCGTCGTCCAGGACGCCCTTCCAGAAGCAGTTCACCGCACCCGGAATATGTCCGGCTTTGGCGTCCAACGGTTCCTCGGCTCCGGCATATCTGCGCGGTTCGCGTGAATCGATGAGAATTTTGTTACCATGCTGCGAAGCCGCGCGCACCTCATTTACGAGGACCAGTTTATCGGGCTTAAGGTTGATGTCATAGGGTACCGGAATGACGATCGGCTGTTCATCCGTTACCGGATACGAAGCGTTCTTCCAAGCCGTAAAGCCTTCATCCAACACATAGGCCTGTTCATGCCCGGTGTATTTCAGCAGCCACCATAGTCGGCTGGCCATAGCTCCGCCCTGGTCGTCGTAGATGACGACACGGCTGCTCTTCTGAATGCCGGACTGGCCGAGACGCTTTGCAAGCTGATCCAAGTCCGGTAGAGGATGGCGTCCGCCATGTTGGGTGACAGGGGAGGAGAGGTCCTTCTCCAGGTCGAGGTGAACGGCACGCGGAATATGCGATTCCTCGTAAGCGGCTCGGCCGCTTTCCGGCTTCCCGAGGGCAAAACGGCAGTCGACGATGACCAGATCCGGTTCATAGAGTCTCGCCAACAGCCATTTCATTGACACGATATTGTTCATATACCAGGACACCGCCTTCTATTAAGAAATAATGAGATTAAGTAACCGAATTATATCATATTGCTGCTTGCGATTACGTATATAACTAAAAAGTCGACCTGTCTCATAGAAGGATGAGATCAGGTCGACGATATGAGCATGAATGATGGCAAGAAACAGGATAAACGATTTATTTCTTGATCGCTTGAAGCAGCATGGAGGTGTAAGCCTCGGCGCCTTCCGGTTCCAGATGAACACCGTCAGACCGGAAGTATTCGGGATGATCCTTACTGGCCGAATACCAATCCACCAGCGTAACTTTCGGGTTCTGGGCAGCCGCTTTTGCCAACATGCCGTTCACGTTCTGTTCCCAATCACGCGGAACCCGTGTGTTGATCAGCAGAATTTGCTTAGCTGAGTCCAGAGGACGCAGAAGAGAATCCAGATCCTTTTTCGAGAAAGCGCCGTTGGTTCCCAGCCCGATGATGATAATGCCGCCATCTATCCGATTCTGGGTCTTCATGGCAGGAATCAGGTCATCGGCCTGACGCATTTGGCGGCCTATCTCCGCTTCGATGTAAATGCCGGGCAGCGATTTCTCCAGATAAGGGGATACCCCGAGCATGACCGAATCCCCAATGGCCGTGATGGTGGACTGGGATACCGGAGGAATTTGAGGCTTATTCGTTGGCTTCGTATAGCTGCTCTTTCCGTCTGTCGTTGCGCTTTCCGAGTTCTTGGATTGATCCGGATTATCGGCCTTCTCGTCACCAGGTTTACCCGCTTTATCTTCATTCGGTTGATCCGGGGTTGGTTGTTCGGAATCTGCCTTATCCCGGTCTCCGCCCCCTGTGTCGGTGTTCTTGTCTTTGTTGTCAGCGTCATTTCCAGCAGGAGGGTCCGGCTCTTCGTTTCCGCCAGTATCTTCATCGCCAGAATGCGTCGCTTCGTTCGGAAGCGGATTTTCATCCGTTGCTTTAGCAGGGTCCGGCTTCTTAATAACACGAGGCTGCTTCGAGTCGGTAGGCGGAGGGGAGATGTTCCCGTCGTCAGTGCCTGTAGGAAGCGGCGTTTGTCCTTGCGGTGGCTCCATCGCCCCGGACTCTCCGCCTTGATTCTGATCCGGTTCTTCCGGGGCAGGGTCATCAAGGTTCAGCATGGCAGCGATATCGCCTACCGTTCTCGCAGAAGATACGCTGCTCATCATCCCTGAGCAAAAAATACCGATTAGAATGAGCGAGCTTACCGACACGACCCAGCCTCTTAATGAAATCGAAGCCGGACGGCGGCGAATGGAGCGGGCTTTAAACCATACCTTCTTCAGTCCGCCATGACGTATCGGTTCTTCAACATACTTCCAGGATAGGGCGGCCAGCAGAACGCTTGCCGCGATTTGCAGTGCAACCTGAGGCAGACTCAGATTGCCTGTGCCGGATGCAGGTGAGGTCAGGATCATCACCGGGTAATGCCATAAGTAAATGCCATAGGATCGAACGCCAATCCACAACAGGGGCTTCCAGCTTAACAAGCGGCTGATCGAAGCTGCAGGATGCGCCAACACCGCAACGAGGACGGCGGCGGCCAGAGAGAAGAGGAACATGCCCCCTTGATACAGGAACGAATCGTATCGGTCCACCCGCCACATCATGAACAGTATGATGAGCATTGCCGCTGCGCCTGTTAGGTTGAGTCTGCGCCGGGCAGCCCTTGAAACATGGGTGGACAGCTTCCAGCTGGGCCATACGATAGCAAGCCCTGCTCCGATGAGCAGACCAAACGCCCGGGTATCCGTTCCGTAGTAGACCCGGCTAGGATCATCTCCCGGTTGATAGATCACAGCCATGGCGAGAGCTGAAATCGCGGCTCCGGCAGCAATGAAAGTGAACAGCTGTCCCCTGCGGGGGAATAGCTTAAGCACGGCTAACATGATTAGGGGCCACAGCAAGTAGAACTGTTCTTCTACGGCAAGCGACCAGAAATGCCCCAGCGGAGACGGCGGGCCAAATGATTCGAAATAAGATTGCTGCTGAAAAATAAACTGCCAGTTGCTTATGTATGTAACCGCACCGAGCACCTCGCTCCGAAGCGTAGCCAACCGAGATCGGTCAAATAGCGTAACCCACACCACCAGGATGAACAGCATGAGCAGCATGGCCGGCAGGAGACGTCGGAACCTTCGGATCCAGAAATCTTTCAGATCGATCCGGCGTTGATGATGCCATTGCGATGCCAGAATATCCGTTATGAGATAGCCGGACAGCACGAAGAATAAACTGACTCCGAGAAAACCACCGCCTGCAAAACCGAAATTCCAATGGTATCCCATCACTCCGATCAAGGCGAGGGCCCTCAGCCCATCAAGACCGGGCATATAGCGTGAATGTGGCTTATCTGATGCCGGCACGGGAGATCACTCCTCTCGAAGGATCTGTGCTTACGCCGCCCTGGAACAGCCGCTGCGATAATATGTAGGACATATTCTCAAACGTCTGGGTGCTGAATAGTGAATGTGTCATTTGGAACATGGTAAACCTTCCCTTTCCTTTATAGGAGGATATCTTAAATTAAGGAGACGCTTATCGAATCCTGTAATATCCTGCAACACGATGTCATAGCTAATACTACCATTCCCGGAAAAACAGTAGGTGACAAAAAAGTGAAGCTATGGCTACATTATGATGTCAATAATAAAACAGATTTTTCATTTGAAAGGAAAAGTCTAAGCACCACGTTAACCATGAATCGTTAACCGACTGTTAGCTGTATCGCAATACGCCATAAGAAAGAGGAGGTCCCTGCCTCCTCTAACATCAGGATGATTCCACATCCATGATTTTCCTTCTATAATGTAGAATTTTGGGTCAGATCGCCGCTCCCTGCCGTTTACGAAAAAAGGTTTTCAGTGCCTCGTACACTTCTCCCTTATCTTTAATGACATGATACATGAATTGGTCCAGCTTAATATTCTTATAAGCCGACATCAGCGTGCTGCTGCGATTGTATTGATTGACCTCGCCATAACCGAACATATTGCTGACCTTCAGCAGTTCGCCGATAAGTTTGACGCAGCGTTCATTGTCGGACGTCAGGTTATCGCCGTCGGAGAAGTGGAAGGGATAAATGTTGTACTTGGAAGGGGGATAACGGTGATGAATGATATCAAGCGCCTTCTGATAAGCGGATGAACATATGGTTCCGCCGCTTTCACCCCGTGTGAAGAACTCTTCCTCGGTCACTTCTTTCGCCTCGGTATGGTGGGCGATAAACACGATTTCGACCTTCTCGTACTGCTTGCGAAGGAAGCGGGTCATCCAGAAGAAAAAGCTGCGCGCGCAGTATTTCTCGAAGGAGCCCATGGAGCCGGACGTATCCATCATGGCAATAATGACCGCATTGGATTCCGGGATGACGGTGTCGTCCCAGGTCTTGTAACGCAAGTCGTCCGGACTGATCCCGTGGATGCCGGGTTTGCCGTCTCTGGCATTGCGGCGCAAATTCTCCAAGATGGTGCGTTTTTTGTCAATGTTGGACATGATGCCTTTTTTGCGGATGTCGTTGAAGACGATGGACTCAGTCTCGATCTGCTCTTTATCCTTGGGCTGCAGCAGCGGGAGCTCCAGCTCCTCAAACAGCATATTCTCCAATTCTTCTAGGCTGACCTCGGTTTCCACGATGTCCTGGCCTGCCTGATCGCCGGCCGATTCCCCCTTACCGGGCTGGGCCGACGAAGGGTCGCGCCCAAGGACGTCCCCAACCTGACTGTCACCGTCGCCCTGACCGACATGCTTTTGCTTCTGATAGTTATAGATGAAACGGTATTCGTCAAGGCTGCGGATCGGAACTTTAATGATCTGCTTTCCGTCGGACAGAATAATGTTTTCCTCCGTAATAAGGTCGGGCAGGTTGCGTTTGATGACTTCACGGATTTTATGCTGATGACGTACCTGATCCTGATAGCCCTTGCGGTGCAGCGACCAGTCTTCACGGGATACGACAAACGACAGGGCGTCTTCATTTTGCATGGACAGTCACCTCCCAAGTAGTGCCTTGACACGGTTGCCGTCTTTTTGGCTGTAGTAATTCATTATATTCGGGAGAAAGAGCGATATGTGAGTATCAATCCGGGTTTGTCATGAAAAAGACACTTAACCCGAGATGAATCAGGCAAGTGTCTTGACGTGGCACTCCTTACGCATTTAATACGAATAGAAAAAGAGCTCCGATGGTGATGATGACTACGCCGTTCACGATGGTGGCAATCACGGCGACGGCACGCTTGCGTGTTTTGGAGAAGCAGCCTACAACGCCAAGCGCCAAGCCGGTGATATTGATGAGCATCACGATAATAAACACGGCCGCCAGCGTGGTCATCGCTTCCAGCGTTTCCTGAGTCGGCTCAAGGAGCGGTCCGTTCTCCGTCATGTATGGCTCAATCATCGTGGTGCCGAGCGCGCCGAGCAGAATATACCCGAGCAGCGTCACGATCGACAAGATGAACGAGGCGATGCCGAAGCGGGAGTTTTTTCTGTCCTCGGGTGGAATAAATGTGGTTTTGGGTCGCTTAGGTGAACCTTGGTCCTCGGATGGGGAGGCAGGTGCTTGTTGATCCATGTACATAATCGCTCCTAACATAAGAATTCATTCTCTAATGGGTTCGTGTGGTCTGCAATAAAAAGACATCCTTATTAATCTTTCACAAAACGGCCCTGAAATCAAGTCCAAAGCGCCTCACATGCCGGTGGAAAAGCTTCCTTGAATCCGTTACACTTAATTTGATTACATAAGGACACGGGTGTCCACTGACAAAAGGGGTTGAAAAGGCATGAGTCGTAGATTCATCGCATGGGGTTCGATCCTGATGGCATTATCTGTCGCTATCGGGGCATTCGGCGCCCATATGCTGGAGAATAAGATTACGCCGGACGAACTTGCCATTTATGAGACCGGGGTCCATTATCATATGATTCACGGACTTGCGGTGCTAATTACGGGGATTGTGGCAAAGGTTCTGGGCGAATCCCGGAAGCTGTTCTGGGCAGGGACTTTATTCATCGCGGGAACCGTCATATTTTCCGGAAGTCTCTACGTGTTAAGTTTATCGGGCATGAAGTGGCTCGGTGCGATTACGCCGATCGGCGGTGTATCCTTTATCGTGGGCTGGCTGATGCTAATGTCTTCGGCGCTGTCCCGAAAAAATGCTTGATCTTAAAAAAAACGGCTTCACCGATCCCTTCTTATGGGGCGGCGAAGCCGTTTTTGATGAATACCGTGATAATACCGACTCAGCTGACGCTGAACTCATCAATTTCATTGAGCTTGAAGGTATACACCTGTTTCTCGTCGACATGATAGACGTTGACCAGGAAATTGCTTTCATCATAGTTGAGAATTCGGCAGGGAAGACTTGTCTGCTTACCGTGGCGGTTGGTTGTCAGGCGAACAAGGCGATTGTCCTTACTGTATACTTTTATCCATTCAAAGGGATCACTTCCGGTGAGTGGAGTTTGGACAGGAGGTACGCTTGCAGCGATCTTTGTTTCCGGCGGGGAAGCCGCAGGTGGCGCAGGTTTCTCTATCTGAGAAGCGGCAGAAGCCACCTTCTCGGAAGCTTTGCTAATAACGGAATCCTTCTTGGCTTGGACCAAGGTATTGATAATTTCTCCAAGTTCCATTCCGGACTTAATCCGGAAATCGACGACTTCAGCCTTGTCGTTCAGCATTTCTAGCAAATATTGCAAAGCCAGTGCGTTGGAGGAACTCTTGACCAGAATATCAACGTTGAATAAAAAGCCGTTATCATCGGTGACAGGAATTGTGTTCATAGCTTTTATCATTCACCAGCTTTCACATGTTTTCTACTGAATCAAATATACCATAATTTTCAGATATTAATAGTCCTAATGTCATGATGCAGTTCATCTTTATTCTATTGACTTGCGAGTCATTCGCACCATGTGTGTAGGCTGGAATGCATAATATGAAAGACATTCGCACCATGTCGGTTCCAAAAGAATAAACATAATTCTAAGCCGACTTGAGGGGAGGTTTGTTGATATTGGTGACTTTATTGCCGATCGATATCGAAGGACATACCGTTATGGGCGTCGAGGTAAAGCTTCCGAAAACAACGCTGCTGGCCGTATACACTTCCCGCGGCTATATTATGTGCGGTGCACTCGATGTGGGCCTTCTTAACGAAAAGCTTGCGGACCGCAAGATTATCGCAGGAAGAGCCGTAGGGGTTCGCACATTGGAGCAGCTGCTGGAGGCGCCGCTGGAATCGGTAACCCTGGAGGCAGAGAAGTGGGGCATTCATCCTGGCTTGGCTGGCAAGGATGCGATCCTGCGCATGTTATGAGTCATGTATACCTTCTGTTCCAAGAGTGATTCCCGTGCGGATCGCTCTTTTTTTGGAGATAGCAGGGTTTAGCTTCAGATGCACTAAAATGCAAACCGCAAAAAAACGGACAATTCGGCTGGAAGGCCGGTTGTCCGTTTTATTATTCGGCGGAAATATCGGTTATTCGAACAAGCTTTTTAAGCTCTCATGATAAGGAGCTTGCACGACGCCTTTTTCCGTAATGATGGCTGTCACATATTCACTCGGCGTAATGTCGAAGGCAGGGTTGTACACTTTTACGCCTTGCGGCGCTGTGCGCTTGCCGAAACCTTCCGTGATCTCTTCCGCAGGACGTTCCTCAATCGGAATATCGGCGCCTGTCTTCGTATTCAGATCAATCGTGGACAGCGGGCAAGCCACGTAGAATGGAATGCCGTGAGCTTTAGCAAGTACCGCTACTCCGTAGGTTCCGATCTTGTTGGCGACATCACCGTTTGCGGCAACGCGATCCGTACCGACGATAACAGCTTGAATCCACCCTTTGGACATGACCATGGCGGCCATGTTATCCGCCAGCAGTGTAACGTCAATCCCCGCCTGCTGGAGTTCAAAAGCAGTTAAACGCGCGCCTTGCAGGACAGGTCTTGTCTCATCCGCGAACACCTTGATGTTCAGGCCCTGCTCATGAGCCAGATACATCGGGGCCAGGGCGGTACCGTATTTGGCAGTTGCCAATCCGCCCGCGTTGCAGTGGGTGAGCACGCCCATGCCGTCCTGGAAGAACGGCAGCGCGTTTTCGCCGATGCGGCGGCATACATCCTCGTCTTCGGCACGAATGGCTTCGGCTTCGGCGAGGAGCGCCGCGTTCAGGCCGGCCGTATCGAGATCCGAAGCTGCCAGCTTCTCAGCTGCAAGCTTGATACGGTCCAGCGCCCAGAACAGATTGACGGCCGTCGGTCTGGACGTAGCGAGATAAGCGCAAGTTTTTGCGACTTGTTGCAGCCATCCCTTGTTATCGTCGGCTTCAACCTGCATGCCGCCAAGGACGGCGCCGAATGCTGCCGCGATGCCGATAGCCGGCGCGCCGCGGACTTTCATGGAGTGAATGCCTTCCCAGACTTCCTCCGGTGTGAAGAGCTGAAGATAGACAATTTCTTCAGGGAGCAATCGCTGGTCCAGCAGGACCAGGTGGTCTCCCCCCCAATAAACGGAGCTTAGCGGTTCATAGGTGCTGGCATTGCCGGTAGTCATACCGCTCATATCGATACCTCATTTCCTGTAGTTGCTTGCGTAATCAAGGTTACAATGTCGTCAAAGGAATTGATGCTGCGATGATGCCGCACGAGATTTTTGCCGATGGCCAGCGCTTTGCGCTGCGCAGCTTCTCTGGCTTGATCATCGGTTATGGTGTCGATGTCCGCAACATGGGACAATCCGACGATGCGCCGAATCATTTTACAGCCCGCGAATCCTGCGGTATCCTTCAAAATCTGTGATACATAGTGGTCCTGATAGCCTGGCGTGCGGGACATCTCGTCCAAGAGATCATCGTTCCACAGCGCTCGGAAGTTGTTCTCGAAATGGGTCCAGACGTCGCTTGCCATCTCCAGGAGTCTGGCTTCCCGGGCAGCCAGCGTATGCTCGTCCCGACTCCAGCCCGGCAGTGACGCATAGTTTAGCAGCAGGTTGCCGATGACCGCACCGATATCAAATCCCATCGGGCCGAAATAAGCGAATTCCGGGTCGATGACCTTGGTGGATTCCGGCGTGACGAAGATGCTGCCTGTATGCAGATCCCCGTGCAGCAGAGCTTGCGCGTGAGTCAGAAACTTCTCCCGAAGCAGCGCGACTTCAAAGTGAAGCGGCAGATCGGCGCGGAGGGCTTCCGCTTCATCGGCTATGCTCTGCGAGTAATTGTTATTGGCGGATTCGCGATATGGATCTTCGAAGATTAAATCTTCGGTGATTTTGCATAAATCCGGATTGACAAAGCGGCCGGCAAGTTCCTTCTTCTTCTGTTGGTTCATCCCGAGATCCGACGTGTAGAACAACGTTCTGGCCAGGAAGCGGCCAATATGCTCTGCGAACTTCGGATAGGCATTGCCCTCAATCAGGCCTTTGCGCATGATGGTATACTCGCTCAGGTCTTCCATTACGGTGTAGGCGAGTTCATCCGAATAACCGTATACTTCGGGCACAAGGTCGGGGCAAATGGAGTACTCCGTCTCCAGGGCCAGTCGTTCGATGCGGGCCCGGTCGAGAGACAGCGGCCAGGATTCGCCTACAACTTTTGCATAAGGAACAGCTTGCTTGATAATGATACTATCAGCCGTATTTTTGGCGGTGACATGAAACACCAGATTGAGATTGCCGTCGCCGATTTCGCGGCATTCGAGTTCGGCATGGTCCGGGAACCGGCCCGGTATACTTTTAGCTAATTGTATGGCTTCTTCCGCGTTCAGCGGATGATATGCAGACATGGATGGTCACCCCCAAATAGAATAGAAGAAAAACAAAGCCAACTTTTTTGCTTGGTATTACCTAGTATAACGTTTTTTCGCGAATTTTGTATAATTTTTTGGCAAGACGAAAGGTTTATGAACCTGATTCGCTTCGTAATCCAAAGGGTAAACTACAAATAGACGCCCAAGCACAGGATGTACTCGTATATTAATGAAGGAATAGCATTAGCAGAGGGTACCAGTTACAATGGGTATACACCGCTATGCACAATGTTTCTTTGACGCAGTACAGGGTGCATTTCATATAGAAAAGGAAGGGATTAACCATGGCAAAAACTACATCTGGCAAAGCTGCAGGAAAAACGAAAAACGCAAGTCTGGAGCAATTGTTGAATCAACAGGTTGCGAATTTCAACGTGCTCTATGTCAAACTCCACAATTATCACTGGTATGTATCCGGAGAGCAATTCTACTCCCTTCATGTTAAATTTGAAGAATTGTATGACGAAGTTACACTTAAGATGGACGAGGTGGCTGAGCGCCTGCTTTCGATTAAAGGCAAACCGGCTGCTACGATGAAAGAATATCTGGAACTTGCGACAGTCCAGGAGGCTTCGGGCAACGAGGATACCCGCGGCATGGTACAAGCCTTGATTGAGGATTTTGCGACCGTATCCGAGGAGCTGGCGGAAGGTATCGAAATGGCAGAGGAAGCCGGAGATGCGCCGACAGCGGACATGTTCACCGGATTTAAGGCTGATCTTGAGAAGCATATGTGGATGCTGCGTTCGTTTCTTGGATAAAGCGTGAGTAGAGCGGAATAATGCCTGTTCTCCCCATGAATTTGCAGGAACTGAGGACACCGGTTATCGTGCCGTGTGCCTCATAGTTCAAGATGTTGACCTGAACACCGTCTGTCAACGCGCGATAAACGCCGGTGGCGGATGCCGTAATGACTTTCGGGAGCAGCAGCAAATATAATGGGGGAACAGGGCGAACGAAACAGGCTTGGCCATTATCGGTCATGCCTGTTTTTTTAATTGTTATAGTTGTCTGAATGTTGTCTGCAAAACGCTTGTCCGGTTGAAATGCGTCATATTTTATTATAAAATGGCTTGAGAATCATTGATAATCAGTTTAGAATGATTATAAATAAATAATTATTTTTTTGTTTTATGAAATCAGGGCGTCCAATCCTGTTATCATATAGGACAACAATACACTACCTATTCAACGGAGGGAATCTAATATGTCAACCAAGTTTGTCATTGAAGGATTGAAAGCAGCAATCGAAGGCAAGGAGATCCTTAAAGGTATCAACCTTGAGATGAAGGGCGGAGAAGTTCATGCCATCATGGGACCAAACGGTACAGGCAAAAGTACTTTGGCTTCCGCGTTGATGGGGCATCCTAAATATGAAGTTACCGAAGGCAAGGTATTCCTTAACGGCGAAGACGTGCTGGAGATGGAAGTTGACGAGCGCGCACGCGCAGGTCTGTTCCTGGCCATGCAATATCCGAGCGAAATCGCCGGCGTTACGAATTCCGACTTCCTGCGCAGTTCCATCAATGCACGCCGCGGTGAAGGCAACGAGATTTCCCTGATCAAATTCATTCGTCAAATGGAAGGTAAAATGAAAGAACTCGAGATGAATCCTGAGTTCGCTCACCGTTACCTGAACGAAGGTTTCTCCGGCGGTGAGAAGAAACGTAACGAAATCCTGCAAATGATGATGCTGGATCCGAAACTTGTCGTTCTTGACGAAATCGACTCCGGTCTTGATATCGATGCATTGAGAATTGTAGCGAACGGTGTAAATGCCATGAAATCGGAAGAACGCGGTTTCTTGATTATTACCCACTACCAACGTTTGCTTAACTATATCACTCCAGATTATGTGCACGTGATGATGCAAGGACGTATTGTGAAATCCGGCGGTCCTGAGCTGGCAGAGCGCTTGGAAGCAGAAGGTTATGACTGGATTAAGGAAGAGCTGGGCATTACTGATGAAACTGTAGGTCAAGACGCGTAAATAGACGGGAGGAGGAAACGATATGACTACACAAACCATTCTTCCGGTCAACGCTGAGGCTCTGAAGGCATTGTCCGAAAGTAAACAGGAACCGGCCTGGCTGACAGACAGCCGTCTGGCTTCCCTGGAACTGGCTGGCCAGTTGGAACTGCCCAAGCTGGAGAAACAACGCATCGAGCGCTGGAACATCCAAAGCTATGGTGAGTATAAAGAGAGCAGCAAACTTGCTTCCCTTGACGAATTGCCTGAGCAGGTAGCGAAACTTGTCGAAGGTTCTAGAGAAGGCGGCCTGGTTATTCAACGCAACTCGGGAACCGTATATGTAAGTTTGGCACCGGAACTTGCCGCGAAAGGCGTCATTTTCACCGATTTGGAAACAGCGGTTAAAGAACACGCGGATTTGGTTAAGCCTTATCTGCATCAAGCGCTTAAGAATGACGAGCATGCGATGGCTGCTCTGCATGCTGCCGTATGGAACGGCGGGGTATTCCTCTATGTTCCTAAAAATGTGGAGGTCGATGTTCCGCTTCAAGCCGTTATGCTGACCGACGATGCCGAAGCGACATTTGCACCGCATGTGCTGGTGATAGCCGAAGCGAACAGTCAGATCACCTATGTAGACAACTATGTTTCGGATTCCCTGGCTGCGCCAGTGACCCATAACGGAGCTGTGGAAGTCTTCGTTAAAAATGGCGCGAAGGTGCGTTATGCTTCCGTTCACCAATTGGCTGCCGAAGCAACCGATGTTACATTCCGTCGTGCGGTGCTGGACAATGACGCTTCGATCGAGTGGATCGTGGGCGAGATGAACGATGGCGATACAGCTAGCGATACCATGAGTATTCTGAAGGGCAACGGTTCGACATCCGATGCGAAAGTCATCGCGGTCGGCTCCGGCTCCCAGAAGATCAATTACACTACCCAAGCGAAGCATTTCGGCAAGAGCTCGGCTTCCCAGATGATCACCCGTGCAGTCATGCGCGAAGAGGCACAAGCCATCATCAACGGCGTTACCAAGATTGAGAAGGGTGCAACGAAGGCGGACGGACAACAGACCGAACGCGTGCTGATGCTTAGCCCGAAAGCCCGCGGCGACGCGAACCCGATTCTGTTGATTGACGAGGATGATGTAACAGCCGGGCACGCAGCGTCCGTAGGACAAGTGAATCAGGAGCAAATTTACTATCTGATGTCCCGTGGTATCTCGCGTCCCGTAGCGGAATCCTTGATTATTTACGGCTTCTTGGCTCCGGTTGTCAGCGAAATTCCGCTTGAGGGACTTCGTGACCAACTGCAGGGGCTCGTTGAAAGGAAGCTGGGACAATGATCGCCTCTGTCCGTGAGCAATTTCCCATTCTTCATCAGGAGATCAACGGACATCCGCTGGTATATCTCGACAATGCCGCGACATCACAAAAGCCGCAGGTGGTCATAGATGCTATCAAGCGGTACTACGAGTGGGAGAACTCCAATGTGCACCGTGGGGTTCATACACTCGGCAGCCGTGCTACGGATGCTTATGAAGGAGCCAGGGAGAAGGTTGCCCGTTTCATTAATGCCGAGAGTTCGGAACAGATTATTTTCACCCGTGGTACGACGACGGCCCTAAATCTGGTAGCATCGTCCTACGCGCGCTCCGTTTGCGGTCCCGGGGATGAAATCGTCCTGACGGAAATGGAGCATCACAGTAATCTCATACCGTGGCAGCAGGCGGCGATCGCCGTTGGCGCTACGCTGAAATATATTCCTCTGCAGCCTGACGGCACGATCCGTGTCGAAGATGTCGAGGCACTCGTTACCGAACGGACCAAGGTTGTAGCCATCGCTTATGTATCCAACGTCATGGGCGTTGTGCATCCCGTGAAACAAATTGCGGAAATCGCGCACCGCCACGGCGCTGTCATTGTGGTTGACGGTGCGCAGAGCACACCGCATATGAAAGTGGACGTCCAGGACCTGGATTGCGATTTCTACGCTTTGTCCGGCCATAAGATGTGTGCTCCAACAGGTATCGGCGCATTATACGGCAAGAAGGCGCTGCTGGAATCAATGGAGCCGATCGAATTCGGCGGAGAAATGATCAATGATGTTGGATTGTACGAATCAAACTGGAAGGAGCTCCCTTGGAAGTTCGAGGGGGGCACCCCAATCATTGCAGGGGCTGTCGGTTTGGGGGCTGCCATCGATTTCCTGGAGGAAATCGGAATGGAAGCCATCGAACAGCATGAGACGCAGCTAGCGGCCTATGCCATGAACCGCATCTCCGAGATCGACGGGATTACCATTTACGGTCCTCGTGAACGCAAAGTGGGCCTTGTTACCTTTAATCTCGGCGACGTTCACCCGCATGACGTGGCAACGGTTCTGGATGCACAGGGGGTTGCGATTCGTGCAGGACATCATTGCTGTCAACCGCTTATGCGTTGGTTAAAAGTATCTTCTACGGCACGCGCGAGCTTTTATCTGTATAATACAGAAGAGGACGTTGATCGATTAGTTAGCGCCTTAATCCAGACAAAGGAGTATTTTGGCGATGCAACTTGACGATTTGTACAGACGTGTCATCATGGATCATTATAAGAACCCCCGCAATCGCGGCAAGTTTGAAGAAGATGCGGTAACCATCGATTTGAACAATCCGACTTGCGGAGATCGCATTTCCTTGCAGCTTAAGGTAGAGAACGGCGTGGTAGCCGATGCCAAATATACGGGGGAAGGCTGCTCCATCAGCATGTCTTCCGCTTCGATGATGACGGACGCCGTAAAAGGCAGAACGCTGGATGAAGCGATCAGCCTGGCGGACCGCTTCTCCTCCCTTATGAAAGGCGAGGCCGTGGATTTTGAAGAGTACGAGGATATTGAAGCCCTATCCGGTGTCAACAAGTTTCCTGCACGCATTAAATGCGCAACACTTGCGTGGAACGCACTCCGAAAAGGAATAGACGCGAAGTAAGCGAATGAATAGATCGATAGGGAGGTAAGTTAAATGGCTAAAAAAGCACCAGAAATTGAAGAGTATAAGTATGGTTTCCGGGACGAGCACAAAGCTATTTTTCAAACCGGTAAAGGTTTGACGCGTGAAGTCGTTATGGAAATTTCCAAAATCAAGAACGAGCCGGAATGGATGCTGGAATTCCGTTTGAAAGCACTGGAGCAGTTCGAGAAAATGCCAATGCCTCGCTGGGGCGGCGATCTCGACGAGCTGGACTTCAACGATATCCAGTACTATGTAAGACCTTCCGACAAGCAAGGCAAGACTTGGGAGGAAGTACCTACCGAGATCAAGGAAACCTTTGATAAATTGGGTATCCCGGAAGCAGAGCAGAAGTTCCTGGCGGGTGTATCCGCACAGTACGAATCTGAAGTTGTTTACCATAACATGCAAAAGGATCTTGAGGATCAAGGCGTTATCTTTATGGATACCGATACGGCTCTTCGAGAGCATCCGGAGATCTTGAAAGAATACTTTGCAACGGTCGTGCCTCCAACGGATAACAAATTCGCTGCGCTGAACAGTGCCGTGTGGTCTGGCGGAAGTTTCATCTATGTTCCAAAAGGCGTGAAATGTGAAATTCCGCTGCAAGCGTATTTCCGTATCAACTCCGAGAACATGGGTCAGTTCGAACGTACGCTGATCATTGCGGACGAAGACAGCTTCGTGCATTACGTAGAAGGATGTACGGCTCCGATCTACAGCACCAACTCGCTTCATAGTGCGGTAGTAGAGATCATCTGTAAGAAGAATGCGCGCGTTCGCTATACAACCATTCAGAACTGGGCGCCAAACATCTACAATCTCGTGACCAAGCGTGCCGTTGCAGAAGAGAATGCAACGATGGAATGGGTGGACGGCAACATCGGTTCCAAGCTGACAATGAAGTATCCTGCCGTTATCCTGAAGGGTCGCGGAGCAAAAGGGATGGTATTGTCCATCGCTGTAGCAGGCAAAGGCCAGCATCAGGATGCAGGAGCCAAAATGATTCACTTGGCGCCGGACACGACGTCTACGATCGTATCCAAGTCCATTAGTAAGCATGGCGGTAAAGTAACATACCGTGGACTGGCTTCCTTCGGTCGGAATGCAGAAGGCGCGAAAGCCAACATCCAGTGCGATACACTCATTCTCGATAATGAATCGACGTCTGATACGATTCCTTACAACGAGATCAAGAATGACAACATTACGCTGGAGCATGAAGCGACCGTATCCAAGGTATCTGAGGAACAATTGTTCTACCTCATGAGTCGTGGCCTTAGCGAGTCTGAAGCTACGCAAATGATCGTTATGGGCTTCATCGAGCCGTTCACTAAAGAACTTCCGATGGAGTATGCCGTTGAGATGAATAGACTGATCAAATTCGAGATGGAAGGTTCCATCGGCTAAATATTTCTTATATAACAAAGGGGCAAATCACTCAGATCGAGTGGATTGCCCCTTTTTTATGTTGGGATTGTCCATGTAATGTTGATTTCATTGTGACATGGAGGGGGTGTGAGCCTTCTCGACAGATCACGACTTTTATGGTGTGCCGGAAATCAAGAGTGAGAGGGTGAAATGTCACGCAACCGCACAAAAAAACCGTCAGGCTTGTACGCCGACGGTTATTTGTCTATTCGGGGACCTAGACGAAAAACGCCAGTTACAGAAGTATCTCCTGGATTTCGGTATTATACTCCTTGGAGAGGTCGATGAAACGATCCTCGGTCTTCACGAGCGGACGGAAGTAATCCGAAGGATTGTTCATGACGATCATGCCGGATTCGCCGGTCGTCAGCAGAACCTTCTTACCGATAAAGTTCGGCAGCATCTGCTGGATGAAGGCATGCGTCGGCTTGCCGTTCAGTTTCCCGAAACTAAGACTATACAGCTCCCGAAGTACGGTTAACAGCTGCTGCTTGGATTGGTAAACCCGGTTCGTAGTCATCGCGCTATATACATCGGCTACAGCGCAAATATGAGAATATGGATGAATCTGGTCAGCATTGAGCGCTCGCGGATAACCGGAAGCGTCATCCCGTTCATGATGCTGGAGCGCGACCGTAGCAGTGACCTTATCATCCATGGATTCAGAGATCATCTCGTAACCATAGATGGTGTGCAGCTTCACTTCTTCATATTCTTGAGGAGTCAGTTTCCCTGGCTTGTCCAATATATCTCTAGGAATCTTGCTTTTGCCGATATCATGGAGATAGCCCGCTTTGCCGATTTCATAAGCTTCCTTTTCGGAATATCCCATCCAATCCGCAATGTAGTACGATAACATACCAACTTGAATGGAGTGCCTATAGGTATAATCGTCTTTACCATTAAACAGCAATAGCAGGGAGACAACATCCGTATGCTCGTTCAGTGAGCCGACTAAAGGCATGAAAACATCGTCCACAACGGACTCATTGAATTTACCGGATTGTGACGCTTCCGTAAATAAGGTGGAGCACCCGTCAAATGCAAGATTGAAATGGGGCTTAACCTTATTGTATGATTCTGAAATTTCAGACGAAGAATCGAGGGATACAGACAGTGCGCGTGGCTTTATTTCTATGTAATCGATACCGTGCTGCAGTAGCTTGGATATATCCTCTAAACGAAGGGTTGTTCCTTTTTGTAGAACATGAACGCCGTTTGTGTTGTAAGCATCATGCTGCATTTGATCACCGGGTATCAGGTCCGTGACATGTACTCTCAAATCATTGCACCTCTTGCCCTTATATAAGTAAAAAGATCAAAACTATCTTAGCAAGAAAATTATGGTTTTACAATGTGTAATCACGACTTATTGCCTAATGGTTGGGTCCCATGGTCCGGTCTGCGGGCCTTTCCACTCTGAACCGTCGTCCCAGATCTCCTTCTTCCAGATTGGAACGGATCGCTTCAGTTGTTCGATGGCATAACGGCTGGCCTCATAACATGCATTCCGATGCGGGGAGGATACAGCGATCACAACACTGGTTTCTCCAATTCCGACCGTACCGATACGGTGGGAAATTGCACATCGCGTATCGGGCCATTGTCGAAAGATGTCCGCGCATATTTGCTGCATTTCTTTAAGCGCCATCGGGATGTATGCTTCATACTCCAGCGTAACCGTTCGCATCTGGCCGGTCATCTCTCGCGTTGTACCTACAAAGGACAGCGTTGCTCCATGATTATCATCATGAACTTTGGCAATGGTTTCCTCTACGGACAGGGGGCCGTAGGATATCGTGCATTTCCCATCAGCCGAGGACCTGGATCCGGAGTCCTGCAAGTTTGTGCCGTCACCACCGGACACAGGCGGAATTAGAGCTACCTCGTCGCCGCTCTGAATAAGCTGTTCCGAAGGCGCATACTCTTGATTGACCGCGACGAAAGCCGTGGAAATCTGAGATTGGGCATCAGGATAAGCCTCACTAAGCAGCAGCTTTAATTCCCCGGCAGTAAGGGGCAAGCCCGGTACGTTGAATGTAAGCGAAGCTGTGCCGATTCGATCAGCTAATCCTGCAAATAGCAATATGGAAACGGTTGTTGACATTCTTCATCACCTCGTAATTCTTATGGGCTACAATATACCATATTCTTCGCTAAAATGTTATGCTTGTAAGACCGGAAATTATCGAATAACGAACTTGGGGAGGGGGCCGCCAAATGGGGTTTGGAAGCAACAAACAGAAGCTGACGATATTGTATACCAACGATATACATAGCCATTTTGAAATGATGAGCAGTGTGGCGGCACTTATTTCCCGGGAAAAGGCGGCTGCCGGTGATGGGGCAATCGTACTGGATATCGGTGATCATATGGACCGGGCATCGGTGGAAACCGAAGGCACCATGGGCCAAGCCAATGTGGATGTCATTAATTTGACAGGATACGACGCCATTACGATTGGCAATAACGAAGGGCTTACCATATCGTATGATGTTCTGGAGAGCGTATACGCCGGATTGCAGTGTCCCGTTGTGTGCTGCAACATAAGTGAGACACAGAGTGGTAATTCTCCTCGATGGATGAAGCCGCATGCGATCCTGGAACGAGATGGCATTCGAATTGGGCTCATCGGCGCAACGGCTGCTTTTGCAGGTTTTTATCAATTGTTAGGCTGGGAAGCCGGAGATCCGGTGCAGGCTATTGCTGAGCAAGTGCGGGCGCTTCAGGGCCAGTGTGATATCATGATCGTTTTATCCCATTTAGGACTAACGATTGATAAAAGATTAGCAGAAAATGTTGAGGGGATTGATGTTATTCTTGGCGGTCATACCCATCATATACTCGAGGAGCCCCTGATCATCGGGAACACAGCCGTGTGCGGTGCAGGCAAGTTCGGACAATACGTAGGTCGCCTCGTCATGCAGCGCAGTCATGCTGAAGATCGCTTTACCTGTATAGAGGGAAGTCTGCTCCCCGTGGATAAAAACTTGATGGAGCCCATCGTAGAGCAGGCGATCATGAGGCACCATGAGCTGGCAAGGGAGAAATTAACGGAGGCCGTTGCCGTCATTGATCGTAGTCTGCCCATTCACTATGAGGAGGAGTCGCCGTTTGCGAACCTGCTGGCACAGGCCGTGATGCAGCACACGGATGCGGATATTGCCATCGTTAACTCGGGGCAGCTGCTCGGGCCGCTGCCGGAGGGCGAGATCAGCACCGGTATGCTGCACGGCCTGTGCCCGTCACCGATTAATCCCTGCATCGTGAAGCTGCGCGGAGAGCATATCTATCAGGCGCTTGAGGAGAGTTTGCTTCAGGAGTTCAGCGGGAAGAAGATAATGGGCTTTGGTTTCCGCGGTTATATATTAGGCGGCCTGGCAGTTGATGGATTGGAAATCCACTATGACAAGAACGGAGAACCTTACCGGAAGATTACGCATATCTCCATGAAGGGGCAGCCACTAGAGCCGCAGCGGGAATATAAGGTGGGGACACTCGACATGTTCACTTTTAAAATCGGATACGAGTCGTTGTCGCTTGGTAAGGATACGGTATATATGCTGCCGGAGTTTATTAGAGACCTGCTGCGAAGTGAGCTATCGAGGCCCGGTTCGCTTGAAGAGTCCATGAATCCACGCTGGATATCCTGACAATCCCGACTAACTTCCTTTGGCCGAGCATACATATGAGGAGGACAAAGGTAAGGGAGGGGAAGGACCATGGATTTTATCACATCCATTATACTGGGGATCGTGGAAGGACTAACCGAATTCATTCCGGTGTCTTCCACAGGTCATATGATCTTGACGGCCAAGGTGCTCGGTTACGACGATCAAACTCCGATCATGAAGACGTTTGAGGTTGTCATTCAGCTTGGCGCCATTATGGCGATCGCGATCGTTTACTGGAATCGTATTTTGAACCTGCTCGGCTGGAGTCGAAGTGAACCGCTGGTCAAGAAAACGCCTCGAAAAAGATTGAATCTGATTCATATATTTTTGGGAATAGCTCCGGCCCTGCTGGTTGCTTTTTTCGCGAGGGATTTTATCAAGAGCCTGTTCCATGCGCAGACGGTGCTGTTTGCACTTGTTGCCGGCGGTATTTTTATGATTTTTGCAGAATGGTACAATAAGCATAAAGTTCAAGTGACATCACATGATTTGGATGATTTGACATACAAGCAGGCCCTTCAGATCGGCGTCTACCAAATCATATCCGTTTTATGGCCGGGCTTTTCCCGATCGGGCTCCACCATCTCCGGGGGGATGCTTAGCGGGGTGAGCTATAGGGCATCGGCCGATTTCTCGTTCATTATCGCAATTCCCATTATGTGTGCTGCATCCGGATATGAATTGCTTGATTCTTACCGATATTTTACTTTAGATACGATCGGCGTATTTCTTGCCGGATTTATCGTTTCGTTTGTTGTTGCTTATTTTGTCGTCTTGGCCTTCATGAAGCTCATACAGAAGATAAGGCTTACTCATTTTGCGATCTACCGTTTTGTTCTCGCTGCCGTGTTTTGGCTGTTTATCATGCATTAAGCAGGAGTAGACACAAGGAGGAGATCCGGCTTCTTCGTATCGTGATCCACTGAAGACTGGACGCTATATCCCACACAAGTTTGAGAATAGCAGAGGAAGTGACGGATTTTGCGTCTTATACCTATCAACGCGTTGAGGCCGGGAATGGTTCTTGGTAAGAGAATATATAATAGTGACGGTTTAATTCTGCTTGCCGAAGGTGTGGAGCTGACAACAGGACTGATCCGCCGTCTGGGCACGTTGGAGATCGGGTATGTCTATATTGAGGAACCGATGACGGAGGATATCGTGGTTCCGGAGTTGTTGACCGAGGAGACCCGGCTGCAGGCGATCCAGTCAATTCGGACGAGCTTCAAGACCCTGGAGAGCCAGTCTGCTCTGAAGGGAAGCTTCCTTCATTTAGGCAAAACGTTCTCCGGGATGATGGAGTCGATTATGGATGAAATATCGGATCATGACGAGGGCATGGTGCTCCTGACGGATATGAATACCAACGATTACAATCTGTATCGCCATTCCCTTAACGTCTGTCTGTATTCAACGGTTCTTGGGGTGTCTTACGGCTATAATCGGGAGGATCTGAAGGTGCTGGGCTTGGGGGCATTGCTTCACGATATCGGCAAGACGAGGATATCCCAGAAGCTGCTGAATCATCCGGGACGGCTGAGCGAAGAGGATTTTCGCGAGGTCCAGAAGCATACCGAGATCGGGTTCAAAATATTGAAAGACGAACCGAACATTCCGTTGTTATCGGCGCATTGCGCCCTGTCGCATCATGAACGCCTGGATGGCAGCGGTTATCCCAGGGCCTTGAAGGGACCTGAGATTCATGAGTACGCCAAATGGATAGCGATTACGGATTCTTACGATGCGATGACAACGCAGCGTGTGTACAAGCCTGCCTTATTGCCGCATGAAGCGGTCGAGGTAATGTATGCAGGCTCGGGAACGCTGTATGAACAGTCATTCCTGGCCATGTTTCGGGATCGGGTAGCGATATATCCTCCAGGAATCACCGTGAAATTGCATACGGGTGAGAGTGGAGTAGTATCCAAAATTCACGCACATGTGCCGCATCGACCCGTTGTCCGCGTATTAACGGATGCCGAAGGCACCCCGCTAGCTGCACCTTATGAATTGGATTTGTCTGAAACACTGGCCATTATGATCGCTGGTATCGGGCGAGCACCATAGATCAAACGTACACTTAAGGAGGTAGACTCGTGAGACGTAACAGCCATACAACATTGCTGCATACATGGGGGCGACAGATCTACCGCTACCGTAAAGCCATTGTTGTGATCTGGCTTCTTTTGTTTTGCGGGCTGCTTCCGTTTGCATTCAAGCTGCCGTCCATTCTGCAGCACAACGGGTTTACGCCGAAGGATAGTCCGGCCCAGATCGGGATCGAGAAACTGGAAGAGGGATTAGGCTTGTCGGCAGCTTCGCTGGATATTGTCGTTGTGAGTCGGCACGATGAGAATTTGACGGCAGGCACGGCGCAAAGGCGAATATTGACGGAGCTTGAACCTTTGCGAGCTCGTCCCTATGTCAGGGATATTTATATGAATATGGCAGCTCATAAGGCAGGCCAGGATCATATCGTATCCGTGACGGTGCTGCTGGATCTGGATTCCACGGAAGCCTTGAAGCAGTTTGAAGAGATTCGAGACTCGGTTCCGGGCATTACGGGAGCGGATACTTACATAACAGGGAATACCGCCATCTTCGCTGATATGAACCAAGCCGTCAAAAGCGATATCATCCATGCCGAGATGATAGGCATTCCCGCAGCTCTGCTCATTCTGGCGGTTGTATTCGGAACATTGACTGCCGCGATCCTGCCATTGTTAGCCGGAGTTGCCAGTGCAGTGGTCACGATGGGAATCCTGTATTTCGTCGCTTTGGCTGACGGTTCGATCAGCAATTTCCTTCCGAATGTCGTAACGATGCTGGGCCTGGCCGTGGGTATCGATTATGCGTTGCTGGTCGTAAGCCGGTTCAAAGAGGAGATGCGGACACGGAGAGGAGATGTGGGCACTGCCCTGGCTGTCACTTGCGCAACCGCAGGCAAAGCGGTGATGTTCTCCGGGGCGGTCGTGTTGATCGGTTTTGTGGCGATGAGTTTCATAGATCTGCCGATCTTCCGTTCCTTCAGCATAGGCGGCATTACCGTGGTGCTGTTATCGGTGCTGGCCGGGAACACGCTTCTTCCCGCATTATTGGGAATGTTGGGCCCGCGTATAGATGCGCTCCCTCTATTCCCTGCCGCTTACCGGACGCTCCGGGCACGGCAGACCTCCGGTATGTGGAGAAGGCTCTCCAGATTTGTGATGGCGCATCCTGTGACCATCTCTATCATAGGGATCGGTTTATTATTGGTGGCGATGTATCCGGTTCGGGACATGAATATCGCCATCCCCGCAGCCGAAGTGCTTCCCCCCGCCTATGAATCCCGATATGGACACGACCTGCTGACACAGGCTTATGATGAACGTGAATTGAATTCAATCGTTGTAGCAGTGGAGCTTCCGGCCTCTTATGAGGACTCGCGCAGCATCGAGCTAATGAAGGCATATACGGATGAAATCAGGATGATGCCGGGTGTGAAGCAGGTCGAGAGTTATTTGAGCATCGGCAGAGGTTCGGTGGAAGAAGCCTCGAAGTATTTGTCCCGCGAAGATATCCGCCAGCAGCTGGAGCAGCATCGTTTTGTCAGGGGAAATATGGCAGCCGTCGCCGTGATCCCGGAGTATGGGGAATCCCATGCATTGACTATGCAGCTTGTTCGAACGTTACGGACGATGGACACGAATGAGCTGACGACCTATGTCACCGGAAGCCCCGCATATAAACTGGACATCATGGAAGCCATCCATCAGAATATCTCTTACGTTCTGGTCTTTGTATTTGTAGTTACCTATGTCATTCTCCTATTGGCGTTTCGATCGGTCGTGCTCCCTTTAAAAGCAAGCGTAATGAATATGCTCAGCCTCGGGGCCGGACTCGGTATCGTGGTATGGGTGTTTCAAGAGGGGGTTGGCGCGCAGTGGCTGGGTGTATCCTCCACGGGAGCCATCTTTGCCCTTTTGCCAATCCTGATATTCTGCGTGGTGTTCGGCATATCGATGGACTATGAAGTCATGATGCTTTCGCGAATCATGGAGAATTACGAACGGACGGGAGATAACGAATTCAGCACAGCCGAAGGCTTGGAGAGTACGGGCGGGCTGATTACAAGCGCTGCCCTGATTCTGGCTGTTGTCGTGGGTGCCTTTGTATTTACGGATAATGAAGTAATGAAAGCGATCGGTTTAGGCTTGACAGCAGCCATTCTGCTGGATGCCACCGTGATTCGGGTGCTGCTTGTGCCTGCGTTTATGAAGATGATGGGCAGAGCGAACTGGTGGAGTCCAAGATGGATGTTTCCGGCACATAAGCTTACCTCCAAGGAAAGCGCGGACCAACATGGGGAAAGAGGATGATTTCCCAGCCGAATCAAGCAGAAGCCTTCTGTTCGGGTATGTTATAATCATATAATGGACATTATCCAAACCGTAAAGTACACATAGCGTAAGTTGTACTGAATGAATCGGTAATTCAAAGAAATAAGGTGAGTGAACCATGAGTAATACAGCACAGCCATTTCCATCAGCCGTAAGGCCCATTTCGCCGAGTTATGATCCGTGGGATCCGATTACTTCACTGCGCGAGCATGGTCGTCATGTGCTGACCAGTGTGGAAATGACAGTGACGCATCTTTGTAATATGCGCTGTGAACATTGCGCTGTCGGTGATATGCTTGTCATGAAGGAAGCGCCGATGCTGCCCATAGAGACGATGCTGAAGCGATTGGACGAGGTAGAGCATCTGCAGACGATCAGTCTGACAGGCGGTGAACCGGCATTTCTTGGCAAGACGGTGGATAACGTGATTGTTCCCTTGCTGAAGTATGCCAAGGAAAGGGGCATCCGGACTCAAATTAACTCCAATCTGACGCTTGATATAAGTCGGTATGAGAAAATGCTGCCTTACCTGGACGTTATGCATATCTCATTCAATTATTTGAACGGGGACGACTTCTATGAAGTAGGGTTTGCGAATAGTGCACGTCCCGTCTCCAAGGAAACGGCATATAAAATGTACGATACGATGCTGGTCAACTCGGAGAAACTGAGTGCAGCAGGGATGTACATATCCGCTGAATCGATGATTAATTACCGGACGCATACGAAACTCAGCGGCATCCACAAGCTGATCAAGGATATGGGCTGCAAGCGGCACGAGGTTCACCCGATGTATGCCTCAAACTTTGCTTCCGCTCTGCCCGTCTTGTCCTTGGACGACACGAAAGCTGCCATCCACCATTTGCTGGATGCCCGGGATCGGGATATGTGGATGCTGTTCGGAACGCTGCCCTTCTATGCCTGCAGCTCCGATGATGATGACCAGGAGATCATTCGCCGCCTGCGGCAAGAACCGAACGTAACGGTCCGGAATGATCCGGATGGCCGTAACCGGGTGAATGTGAATTTATTCTCGGGCGACGTATATGTAACGGATTTTGCTGATATTCCGGCTTTTGGTAATATTAAGGAACAGAAGCTCGACGATATTTTTAACGAATGGACAACAGGACACCCGTTGAACCAAACGGTTAACTGTCACTGCGATGCAGTGAGCTGCTGTGGGCCGAACCTGTTGGTGGCCGACATGTACTACCGGGGTGTGGATTTCAAGTCAAGACAAGCAAAGACAAACTAGAACCCTAGAAAGAAGGCGTGTCATCATGGCGGAGGAATTTGAGGTCGGGAAACTGATTTTGAATTTGCTCTTGGTTTTCCTGCTCGTTTTGTTGAACGGCGTGTTTGTAGCGGCCGAATTTTCACTGGTAAAAATGCGTCAATCCCGGTTGACCCAGCTCGTTAGCGAAGGGAACCGGCTGGCAGGCATTGCCCTGAAAGTAAACCAGAAGCTGGATGCCTATTTATCCGCAACCCAGCTTGGGATCACATTAACCTCCCTGGGTCTTGGCTGGATTGGGGAGCCTGCCATTTCAGAATTGCTGGTGGCCCCCATTATGCATAGCATTGGATTTACGGATGAGCGATTGATCGGCACAATATCGGTAGCGGTAGGCTTCTGTATTATCACTTTCCTGCATATTGTGTTAGGGGAGCTTGCACCGAAATCGTTGGCTATTCAGCGGACAGAGGGCACGGCTTTGATTCTGTCGGCGCCGCTGCTTTGGTTTTATCGCATTTTTCTGCCGGTGATCTGGGTCCTGAATGCTTCCGCTAATCGGATTCTGAAGATGGTTGGCATCGAGCCGGCAAGCGAGGCCGAAGCGGCCCACTCCGAGGAAGAGATTCGGATTCTGATGAACGAGAGCGCAAAGAGCGGTGTCATTGACGAGAACGAGATGAAATTAATGGACAACCTGTTCGATTTTTCTGACTTGAGAGCCAGAGAAATTATGCTGCCAAGGACGGACATGGACGTTCTTTTCACCAATTATACCTTGGAAGAGAATCTTCGGATCGTCAATGAGACGAAGCACTCCCGTTACCCGGTCGCAACGGACAACAAGGACCGCATCATCGGATTTGTCCATATTACCGATCTCTTGCTGGCGGAGCCTGAGAAGCAGCGTGATCTGGCTTCCCTGATGAGACCGATTATGGACGTATCGGAATCAGCGGAAATCAGCGAGGTGCTGCGGAAGATGCAGGCTAGACATGAGCAGCTTGCGCTCGTGGTGGACGAATATGGGGGGACGGCAGGCATTCTCACAGCCGAGAAGATTCTGGAGGAGATTGTCGGGGACCTGTACGATGAATTTGAAGATGAGCGGCCTGAAATTGAAGTGTACGATGAGTACTTTTCAGTGGACGGGCGGATGCTCATTGAAGAAGTGAATGATTTGACCGGTTTGATGATTGAAGAGCATAACGTGGATTCCATCGGCGGTTGGTTGTTCAAAGAGCTTGAAGGGAACCCGGTGGTCGGGAAGAAAGCCATCTTTGACGGGGTGGTCTTTGAGGTAGAGGAGTCTACACGGTTGCGTGTAACTCGCGTCATGATTCATCAGAAGCTCGAGAGCAGCTTCATTTAGAACTAGCAAGACTCTATTTGTTAGGAAGTGGATTATGTCGATTAAGCAGCTGATCTTTATCGGTCTCAGTCTCCTGTTACTGTACGGAATGTTTACGGTTGGAGCACCGTTCTTGCTGGCCATCGTGATTGCTATTGCATTGGAGCCGTTAAATCGGCTCTTAATGAAAAGGCTTCGCATGAACCGCATTGCGGCCGCAACGGTGACGAGCACGCTATTCCTCCTGTTGATGCTACTCCTGGCATATTTGATCGGTCTCCAGGTGTTTAACCAGCTGGTCGAATATTGGAGCCGGGCTCCGCAATATTTTGAAGGGGCCAACGAATTCCTTCAGCACACGATTATACAAGCGCAAGACATGCTGAACGGCATTTCGCCGGGTCTTGCCGACAGTCTCACCGAATTTATGTCGAATATTTCTTCCTATATACGGTCGCTTGTCAATTCAGTATCATCAACATTTTTGTCCTTTGCCAAAACGCTGCCGAACCTGTTCGTCACGTTCATTGTATTCTGCGTAGCGGTGTACTTGTTCGCTTTCAGCCTCGATACGATGCGGGAGAAAGTGTTATCGCTGTTTGATGAGACATCACAGTCGCAGGTGAACGAAGTGTTGATCAGCCTGAAAAAATCAATTTTCGGCTTTTTACGGGCACAGTTGCTCCTCAGCCTGTTTACGTACGTGATTACGCTGCTCGGCTTGCTGGTATTAGGCGTTAACTATCCGCTGGCCATCGCTTTGCTTGTCACCATAGTCGACATTCTGCCGATTCTGGGCGTAGGTTCCGTTTTGATACCATGGTCCATCTACCTGCTCGCGGTAGGCGATATTTTTACAGGAGTCGGCTTGATCTTCATGTTCATTCTGATTACGGTGATCCGCCGCGTCCTGGAGCCGAAGGTCATAGGGGATGCCGTCGGCATCGGCGCATTGCCTGCCCTGGTCAGCATGTATATCGGATTTAAACTGGTTGGCGTGATCGGATTTTTTATTGGTCCCCTGGTTGTTATTATCTATTCCGCTATGCGTAAAGCGGGCTTGTTCCAAATCAAGATCAAATTTTGAGGACAACTCCATGAAGACCCTTTTCCCGGAAATATTCCAGGGGAGAGGGTTTTTTTGTCATTTTGGAGTTCATTTTCTGGGCGGAAGACATATGTTAAATACGAAGAGTCCTTGATAACGACGGATCGTAACGATAAGGAGGAAATCCCTTTGAAGGAAAATCCAGAGGTGCGTGTATACCCGGTATTTCATTCGCCATTTGATCCATGCCCGCCCAAGCTTTACAGATCGTATGTGGTACCTGTCAACCAGTTTGTTGTGTTTCAACCGCCGGGTCTGCCCCAGTTTAGCCCTGCTGAGGCGCTAAGACACGGAACGTTGTGGCCATCCTTGTATAGCCCGTATACTTCGCGAAAATTTAAAGGAGAGTGATATGCGGTGAATGAAGCCAGACCCCAGGTTGGAGATCTGAAATATTACGAAATGCTGGAGCAGCTTCAGGCATTGGATTTTGTCCTGGTGGAGCTGAACCTGTTCTTGGACACCCATCCGAATGATCTCAAGAGCATCGAGCAGTTCAATAAACTGACACAGGAGAGAACGGTGCTAGCGAAGCAATTTCAAGAGCTGTATGGGCCGCTGCAAAATTTTGGGCGTGCTTATTCCAAGTATCCGTTTGAATGGTCCCAGGGTCCTTGGCCTTGGCAGGTTTAACAATGACGTTATGGCAAAGGGGCTGCGGCTTTTTTTCACCTTATGCATGCAGCCCCCATCAAGAGGAAAAGCGAGAACAAGGAGGCGGAAGAGCCCATGTGGGTATATGAAAAAAAGCTTCAGTATCCGGTGCGCGTCAGTAAATGTGATCCGAGAATGGCAAGATTTCTAATGGAGCAGTATGGAGGCGCTGACGGCGAACTGGCTGCTGCGCTGCGTTATTTGAACCAGCGGTATACGATTCCAGACAAAGTGATCGGATTGCTCAACGATATCGGAACCGAGGAATTCGCACACCTCGAAATGATTGCCGCGATGGTGTACAAATTGACGAAGGATGCCAGCGTGGCGGAGCTGGAGGCTGCCGGATTGGGAGCGCACTACGCCAATCATGATCATGCGCTGTATTATGAGAATGCCGCCGGAGTCCCTTGGACAGCAACCTATATTCAAGCCAAGGGCGATCCGATTGCGGATTTGTATGAGGACATTGCGGCAGAAGAGAAAGCACGCGCTACATATCAATGGCTCATCGACATGACGGATGATGTGGACTTGCAGGACAGTCTCAAATTTTTGCGGGAACGTGAAATTATCCATTCCATCCGCTTCAGGGAAGCCGTCGAGATCATCAAGGAAGATCGGGCAACGAAAAAAATATTCTAGGCAGAGGGTATCGTTTCGACATCCGAATGGATAAACAGAGAGGTCCGGTCGATATCTGTCCGGGCCTGTCTGTTTATGTTAGATAGGAGTTAGGGGACCGTTATATCCCGTGCGGCTGCTCCGAGTCATGATCATGATAGGGCAGCCGTACCGTAAATGTAGTTCCTAGCCCTTGCTGGCTCTGTGCCTGAATCGTGCCGCCATGAGATCCGATAAATTCCTTGGCAATCGCCAGACCCAGCCCCATACCGCCTTGATGCCGCGCACGCGCTGCGTCCGTACGGTAGAATCGGTCAAAGAGATAGGGAAGATGCTCCTCCTCAACTCCCGCACCTGTATCCCGAATATCAATCCGAAGCATCCCGGAAGCGGTCTCCTCTTGGATCGTGGTGTGGACAAGCCCGTCTTGGGGTGTATACCGAACCGCATTGATGAAGAGATTGAGAAACACCTGTGTGATCCGGCTTGGATCCACAGGAACGGAAGTGTGCTCCGTAGCGCTCGTCAAACGCAGGGTCAAGTTCTTGGCATCGGCATCTGGCTCGATGCGCTCCTGTATCTGAGCCAGAAGATACAGGATGTCCGTGGGCTTCCGAACCAGCGGCAGCTGCCTCGCTTCGGCCAGAGATAGTTGATGAAGGTCGCCCACGAGACGGGTTAAGCGAATCAACTCATCCTGGATGGGGAGCAATAATTCCGGCTGGATCGGCTGCCTGCTCTGCTGAAGCAGATCCAGCTTGCCTCTTACGATCGTCAGCGGTGTTCGAAGCTCATGGGCGACATCAGCCACCAAATTGCGGCGGACCACCTCGGACTGCTCGAGCCTGGAAGACATGCCGTTGAAAGCAATCGCGACCCTCCCGTATTCATCCTCTGAGGTGACGGGAGCCTGGACACCGTACTCGCCTAGACCGAGTCGTTCGATGGCCGGGACGAGTTTGCGGAGGGGCGCAGTGAGCCTCCGCGATACCCAGTAGGCCGCCCCGAGGGAAAGCAGGACGAAGAGGACGGTGCCTCCTCCCAGCAAAATGACGATCGATGTGGGCGTGCCGATCCGAAGCTTGGTCAGGTTTGCCACATCCGTATCATAATAATACAGCTCCGCTACCGATTCGCCTTCAACATGCAACGTCCGTTTTACGCCGAGGCGTTTGATCTGCTTCTCCACAGCCGCCCCCTCATGCAAGAGGATCTTTTGTTCCCCGGATGTCAGAAGGATGCTTTCCAGGCGGTCGGCTGAATGGGGACTGTCCGCTAACCACGCCTGATCCTGAACGGCATGGAAAGAATGCCCATTCTCCACGTAGTATATTCAATGACTTTCCGTTCATCGTCCACAAGTAGCAAGGTATGTGCCATGCAAGGACCTGCCTTTCCATTCGATTCGTTAGGTTCAGCCGTAAATCCACCCCATTATATACGCTTTCCGGCCGCAATTGGAAAATTTCACAGAATCCGCAAGTCATCATCCCAAGATCGCAACATTTCGGTGATAGGATGATGTCGCAAAGATATTTGAATCAAGAGAGGGATGTCGACATGACGCAACAAGCTGTAGGAAAAACACCGCTGGTCGTATGGATATCGCTAGGACTGGCATGGATATTTGTAGGATGTATTGCCGTTCAGACGCTGTTGGCCGGCATGGCGCTGTTTCACGACGGATCGATGTGGAGAAGCCATACCCTGTTTGTCCATTTTTTTGAAATCGTGCCGCTCCTCATGCTGGTATTTGGTATTGCAGGCAAACTGCCCGCCCCGTATAAGTGGAAATCGCTGGTTCTGTTGTTATTGGTCTTCAGCCAATACCTCACCGCCAACCTGCCTGGAGCCGGGGCCTTGCATCCGGTCATCGCCATCGGATTGTTCTGGCTTGCGGTGGATACGGCACGTGGTGTCCTGCCGTCCGATCGGAGGGAACAGAAGGGGTAGGAAAGAACATGATTAGCTTGCCGCGGCGGTTATGGCTTTAATCGGAGGTTTTGCGCGTTCTGCATATGCAGCGATCGCCGTTATGTCGTACATCATATTTTGGGGTTTGCAGATGTGATATGGTTCCTATATGATGAGGAAAGACTAGACTAGAATCAGATTATATGGAGCGAAGGGAAGGACCAAATTGGAAAATACTGCAACGTTGATCAAGCCGGAAGCGATGATATTTGACATGGATGGAACGCTGTTTCAGACGGAGACCCTGCTGCTGCCCGCCTATCACAAATTGTTCGACATTTTGCGTGAAGAGGGGCACTATGAAGGTGAAACGCCGGATGAGGAGCTCATGCTTGGATGTCTGGGAATGCTGCTCGAAGACATTTGGAAGATTGTCATACCGAATGGAACGCCGGCAGCCCATCGCCGTGCAGACGAGCTGCTGCTGCAGCTTGAGCTCGAAGGCTTAAGCAATGAAGCAGCCGTATTGTATCCTGAGGTGAAGGAGACGCTGGAGGAGCTTCATCGTCGGGGCGTCCGATTGTTTGTTGCCAGCAACGGCCTGGAGCATTATGTGAAAGGCATAGCTGAAGCGAGAGGGATCATGTCGCTCTTTGAAGGAGTCTACAGTGCCGGAGAGCATGGAACGGCTTCCAAGGTGGATTTGGTTAGGCTGCTGCTGGATGAACACGATATCCGGGACGCCTGGATGGTAGGGGACCGGTCATCGGATGTGGAGGCGGGCAAAGAGAACGGACAAACCGTCATTGGCTGCCGTTATGCAGGCTTTGGCGGGGAGCAGGAGCTTAAGGGATCAGATGTCGTTATTCATTCTTTTTCACACCTGCTGAGGCTTCACGATCAAGCCGAATAGACAGATAGGAGTCACAAAGGCTGTTTCCAAGGGTAGCAAGCAACCCTCTTGGAAACAGCCTTTGCGCGTTTTTTGGATTCTTTAATTACGGTTTTCTACGAATGAACTTAAGCATTTTTCGCGGATTTTTTCTGGCTGTACACCCACAGTGCATATTCTAAAGGCCTTACCATCGATTCACGGTATGCAGCCATATCGCCGATTTGAGAGAAGACTTCCCTTGATGGCTTCGGATTCACCTCGAGAAGAAGAACTCTTCCGGTTTTATCCACGGCCAGATCCAGGGCAATCTCGCACAAGCCTCCATACTGTCCGTCAAGAAATTGGGCCACATCCACACCGAGGGAGTCGGCTTCCTCGCGGATGCTGGCGCGCTTTACCGGATCTGCGATCCATTTACTTAACAATTCTTCCATCATGGTCGCACGCCCGCCGCCATGCAGGTTGGAGGTCACGCTTTTCGGCGCTCCGACGCGTCCCACGCAGCCGGTCACCTGCCATTGACCGGATCCATTTTTCTGTACGAGCATCCGGTAATCATGCACTCTTCCATCCGGCAGCTCCAGCTGGATCCCCTCTTGAACCAGATATCGATCTCTATTGCCCCAGCCCGACAGATATTGCGCCAAATGGCCTGAAGGCATTCGCTTCGGTCTGATGATGCTCCGGTTGGAATTGCGTCCCCGGATTTCATACGTGCCCGCAACACCAGGTACCTTCGTAATCCGCAGAATTCCGCGTCCGCCCGTTCCGTTTATCGGTTTAAAATAGACGGTAGGATGAACGTTGAGCATCCGGTGGATGTCGCTTGTGCTGGTCACGATCCGAGTATCCGGCAGATGGGGACGGAAGCGTTTCTTGGTGAATAATACTTGATGAATCGTCCATTTGTTGCGTAAAGGTCTGTTCAGAAACAGTAAATGCCGATAGCGTGAACGAAAGCGCAGCAGCTGTTGAAAGCGGGGGCTCTTTTGAATGCGGCAGCGATCAAAAATCATATTGGGAAACGAGCGCCATCTGCGGCCCCATCTCCGGCGATCCGGATCGTATTCCATGGCGTTGATCAGGCCTTGGGCACTGTTAACGTCGGCGGGGGTGAAGACGTAAACGTCAAGCCCCATCGCTTTCCCCTCCCTGATCATATGCTCGTAGATATGCCGCTCCTCCAGCGTTTTCCGTTCATCCAAGTATAACGTCATAATACCTAAGACGGGTTTTGACACAGAAGTTCACCTTCTTGAACAGAGTCAGTACTAGATGCTGAAGAACTGTGGATCGGATGCAGGGGAAGGGTCCCGTTCATAACGAGCGTGGGTTTGCCCGTTGGCCCTTGCTCAAGCGCTATGGCATGAAGCCCTGCATGAAAGCACATTTGCAAACTTGCCGAATGATCGGCGGCCACTTTGCATCGCAGCCGCCCGAATTTGGATAATTGTGAGCGGATCAGGGAAGAACCGATATGCCGGTTGCGGTATAGAGGGTGTACAGCAACCATGCAGGCACCCTCCCCATAATCCGCCGCAAAGCACATCCCCACAGGTATGCGGCCGACATCGCTTCGAACCGTAGCAGCCACGATCGAGGTGCCGGGCTGCAGCAGCTCGTCATAGGATAGCAAGGCCAGGCGATGGTAACCTTCGCGGGTTAGACGTTTGTTGCTGTACCGCCGGAAGAAATCGCTGCACTGCTGTCTGGCATGCGGCCATTCTTCCGGGTTTGAGAGAGATAGACATGAGATTTCCACATGATCCCCTCCTTTCATGTCTTCCTTAACCGTTGCTTTGGCTGATGCAGGGGCTACCTTTGATTGATCAGATATTCGGAATATTGAAAAATCCGCTCCAGTGATTTTTTCCGGATTGCGGGTTCGTCAAATTTCATGGGTCTTGAATTGGCTTCGAAGAACCAGAGAACGCCTTCGCTATCAATTCCGAGGTCCATGGACATTTCGCCATGGATCTGACCAGAGCTCTTCTCAATCTGTCGTGCCATATGCACGGCTGCTTTTTTAACTTCGCTAAGGATGGCGTCGGACCGTTCCTGACCGAACACCATCGGCAGCAGCTTCTCCGGATCCTCAATCGTTCCTCCGCGAGGAACATGTGTGGTTATGCTCTTGGCGCCTGCCATTCGTGCTCCAATTCCTGTAACTGCCCAGGAGCCGTATTCGTTCTTTTGCACAAGTATGCGAAGGTCGAATGCGCGACCGTGGACCTGGGCCAGCTCGATTCCCTGCTGGATCAGGTATGAGCTTCCTTTCGTCTCCTGATAAACCCGGTTCCAAAGCCGCTCCAAGGAGGCGGCTTTGTACGTAGTGCTGTTTTTGTTGTTCTGTATTTGTATGCGGTAAGGGAGCGATTTGTTTTTCTGATACCGCACCCTCATGATTCCTTGCCCGGCCTTGCCGTCCTCGGGTTTAAGATACAGGTAGGGCTTCCGCTTGATCATTTCATATAAAGTAGGGTAACCCTTCAATCGCTTTGTCAAGGGTGCCCACTTTTTGGTTAACCGTGATTTGTTCAGCCAAGCAAAGAGACGCCACTTATTGAAGAAGTGTGGGTTATAGATATCGATATGGGGATGTTTTTGGCATTCCTTGATTTTGCGTCGGACCCAGGGAAGGGATTCATCCTCTCGGTAAGGGATCCGGTTATATATAACCTGGGGCAGAGGGCATAGCCTCTGCTCCCAGGAATGGTCGCTGTTCAGGATATAGCCTTTGACAGTACCCGTATCAAGCTTCAGATCACGTACGGTGACCACATAGACGATAAAGCCCATATCCTTTCCCGTTTTGATGATTTCCTGAAAGTTTTGCCGGTTGCCTCTGAACATCGTATGCGAGTCGTGCATGGTCAGGATGGCTACAACCGGTCTTCCATCACTCTCCACTCGGTTATTCACGAGTCATTCCCCCTGTGGAAGCCGCTGAGATACATACTGTGTTCAAAAATATGCTCCACCGATGCTTTTCCTTCCCCTTTAAGAGAAGGGTGGTTGAATATCGATCGGCCCGGCTTCGAATTCGCTTCAAACATCCATATCCTCTCGTTATCATCTATTCCTATATCGAACCCGATTTCTCCTAACAGATGCGGATGATGATTCTCGATGGCCTCCGACATTGCGATGGCGGCGTCCTTGGCACGCTCCAGCACATCCCGAGCTCTGGAGCCGAAGGCCCGGCTGAGCGCCTGCTCCGGCGTCATCAAGGAGCCCCCGTTCTTGATATGCGTTGTGACGCTGCCCCGACCGGCTTTTTTGGCGCCGATGCCAACCACGGACCACCGGTTTTTGCTGTTCTTATGCATATGGAATCTGAAGTCAATAGGGCACCCATCGATTTCAATGAGGCGGATTCCCTGCTGGATAACGTAGTTGCGAAGCTTGGAGCCGTGCTTGGCCTGAAGCATACGCATCAGACTATTAAAGCTTGGGAACTTGAGAAGGGTGTTCCCTCCGTTTCCGTGATATCGCGCAAAGTATCCTTTTTTGGGAAGATAGGTTAACCGGTAAATTCCGAGGCCTAAGCTTCCGGCTGAGGGCTTATAATATACAAAATTATGACGCTCCATCATATCCTTAATCCGCTCGGGACTAGGATTGTTATGCGTTTCAGGCAAATATTTGCCTGCCTGCACGTCGCCGTCCAGCTGGGAGTACACATCGGATTTATTGAAGAAGGCCCAGTTGAAAAATTTAATGTTGCGTTTCAGAAACCGATCCCTCAGTTGATTGGTAAAAGGGGAGAAGTCGGTTTTTCGGCTAGGCAGGCGATTATAGACGACATTAGGGAGCGGAACGGTTTTGCGGACAAAACCCCCGCCGGAACCGAGCATATAGGCATGCACCGTTTCGCGCTGCCAGTTGATATCACGGGGGGCAAAGGCATATACGAACACTTTTTTGTTGCCCTCACGAAGAAGCTGTCGAATATACGAGGTTCGGGCTCCAAAGGGGCTGGATGGATTGTGAGGTCCGTCGGAGAGAACCCCAACCACGGGCCCCAGCTCGATTTCTCCTTCACGGGGGGAATGGATATAGACAGGGCCCTGTCTGGGAACGTGGATACCGTTTCGGACACCGTTGCTTAAATAGATGTGCTTCCCCGATCGATCTATTGGTTTCACAGCAGCGGACACCGTGTTGGTACCGATGCGTAACTTAATCGATTTCTTGCTTGATAGCCCAAGGCTCTTTAGAAGCGAACCGGATAAAAAGACGACTTTTTCGGGCTGCTGCGAGAAATGAATATTTCCGAAATTCAAACTCATGTATTTACCCTCCTAAGTTGTCGAAGCAATAAATAACGGGCGTATTGAATCGGATGTTCGACGGACAGCCGGGCTGCGTGACCATCTCCCGTTAGTGTAAATGCGCGGCGGCCCGGTTTGGAGTTGACCTCTAGGATCCAGACCCGTCCCTTTATATCCACGCCAAAATCGATTCCCAGCTCGCCAAGTCGGCCGAATCCTTCTTCGAGCAGAGATGGAAGCTGAGCAGACAGATTTCGGATGGTCTGAATGATCTTCATGGCCTGTTCTTCTCCGAAATCGGTCGTTAGATAGGGAAGGGCCGGAAAAGCCGTGCCTCCCCCGTGAAGGTTCGAGGTCAGTCCTTGGCTTACGCCTTGCCGTGCGGCAATTCCTGTGATGGACCATCTGCCGCGGTCATTCTTTTGAACCAATGACCGAATATCATACGGATCCCCGTTGCGGTTATGAAGCTCCAGGTAGGGTTGAATGATAAACCGGCGTCGACCGGTAAAACGACTCACCCATTCGTTTATCTCTTGTGCGGGAATCGTCTGCTGGAACATGCAATTGCTCCGATCCCTTCCTTGCAATTTGACACGCTGTTGATCTGTCAAAGCAAGGTACAAAGTATGCCGACCCTGAGAGCCTCCGCTAGGTTTCATGAAAAGTCTGCTGTCAAAAGCCAGCAGGGCCCTGCTCAGTGATTCGGCTCCCGTATAACTTAAGGTTGCCGGCAGATATGGCCTTAAGGCGGAAGATCGCTTTAATAGTTGATGCACTTTCTGCTTGCCGGGCAGACCGCGTGCCCACAGTCTTACGCCCTGCTGCAGCATTCGGTTCAGATACTCACCGGCGGCAGCCGTTTCCTCACCGTTACGGTGCAGACACCGGTCATAGATGACGTCAGGAGGAGGAAATGTGCCGAAACTCCAGCCTTCTCCAGGATTGAATTGATATCCTTGTATTCTGTCTATGGAGCTTTCGACATCATAAGCAATTGAGGCATCATCCGGACAAAAAACAAATACCTGCATGCCGAGTCCCTTGGCCTTCGAGCTAAGTTCACGGAGAAATTCCTTTTCTGCGAAGGGAGGGAAGCCCGGTTTGCGGCATACCATGACACCCAGGGTGCCTATCTTGTTTGACGGCATAATGTTCTCCTTTTTAAAAACCCGTCAAGTATTGACAGTACTGAACGAGTCGCACGGCTGACGGTCTTACTTTGGAGTCGGCATTCAGCGGTGCATTTTCGCCTTTGGACGGCTTGGAGTTGACCTCCAGGAGCCAAATGCGTCCAGCCGTATCTATCGCCAAATCGATGCCGAGCTCCCCGAAATGATAGGGAATGGCAGCCTCCAGTCCATGAGCGATATCGAGCGCCGCTTGATTCATTCGGGCGGGGGCCGTTTGTTTGGAGGTTAACGGGATACTGCTCATGGCAAGTGCGTCCTTGACGGAAGATAGCGTACCGCCTCTGGCAAGATTGGAAACAAAGTGGTTTCCGCCGGCAATACGGGCCACGACCGAAGTCACGGCCCACTTGCCGTTTTTGTCTTTATGAACAAGCGCGCGAAAATCAACGTTTCGCCGGTTGATGCGGATCAAATCCAGCCCTTGCTGAATTTGATAACGCGTTTTTTTTATTTTCCCGGATAAGCTGCTGAACAGCTTTGGAAGTGAGGAGTAGGTATTCTTCTTGCTTCCTTCAAGAGAGGTGGTCATCGTTTGATATTTGCCGTTCTCTTGGCGGGATATCCGGATGATCCCTTTTCCCAGACTACCCCGCACCGGTTTCAGGAAGACCGTCCGATAAGTGGCGCACATTTTTTTGAGCGTCGGATAACCGCTGAGCAAATAGGATTCGGGCAAATATTTTTGCAGTTTTACATCAGGCCCGAGTGCCTCGAAGACATCCGATTTATCGAGAAATTTCTCGTTAAAGATTTGGGTGCCGAATCGCGATTTTACTTCTCTCATAAAATGCTGTACGCTAGGACTATTCTCCAGTTTGCGGGTAGACAGCCGGTTATTAATGACGTCCGGAGCTGGAACGCTGATCTTTTTCCATCCCGTGTCATAGACAATAGCTTCAAGTGTTGACGGGTTCGAACCGATCATGTCAGGGGTGAAAAAATATACATATGCGCCTTGTTTTTTGGCCGCGTTGACCATTTCCAGGCAGAAAGCTGAGATCGATCCGAAAGGTTTATCAGGCTCATCCGGTTGATAGCGGCTGACCATGATCCCGATGAGCGGACCGAGCTTCAGCGTTCTTTCCGTTGGATAATATTTGACATTCATGACGGTACGAGGAAGAAGTCCCGAATGGCTGAATACCGAAGGGCCTAAGGCCAGCGAGTTCGATTTTCCTCCTGAAATAACGCGGACTTCCTGCTTGAAGGAGCCAAAGGCAAGCTGTACCTTTGAATCTGTCGGGATACGGAGCTGTCTGATGAGCCGGTCACCAAGCTTGATATCGTTATCCGAAAGCTGGGCTGAGCGGATTAATTGAGTCGATATCTTGGATTTGGTGTTGGATTTGATCTTGGATTTGCGCATGATGGATCTCCTTCCGACAACAACTGGATACTTAAGTGAACAGACAAAAGACTACATCTGATCATTGCATGTAATGCATCATATGAGGACATATATCCCTTGGTGATTGTACTGCTCGGGAAAAAGGAGTGCTTAAAATGCAGAACTGGCTGTTTATTTTGGTGAACGTGTGCGTTGCTGCTTTTGTTGGCGGCATAACGAACCACTTTGCGATAAAAATGCTGTTTCATCCCCGTGAAGAAAAAATCATCCTGGGCCGCCGCGTACCCTTCACGCCAGGACTCATTCCAAAGCGCAAGGACGAAATAGCCGAGTCGTTGGGACGTGTGGTCTCGGATTACCTGGTGACAAGCGAGGGCTTGCAGGAGCTTATTCGAAAGCCGGTGTTTCGGGGTAAGATAGAGGACAGCCTCTATCGGAAGCTGAAGGATTGGAGCCAGTCGGAGCTGAGCTTCGGAGACTTGGCGCTAAAGGTATGGAGTTCCGAACAGTGGGAGCAATTGAAGGTCCGTGCCGAACAATCGGCCCGCCAGCTCACAGCCCGGGGTGCCGCAGCAGTATGGCACGGATACGGACTGGAGGCAAAGCCGCTGAAGGAGCTTGTTCCCGGCTGGTCCGTGGAAACGATCCAGGGCTGGAGCGGGGCTGCCGCCGATATTGTGCTGAAGGAGCTAAGGAGCACGCTGTTGTCCGCGAAGGGGCAGCTTATGCTATCGGATGTGGCTTCTTCACTCATCGATAAGGCAGGCGGATTTCTGGGGACGATGGCTTCGATCTTTGTGGATGAGGATAAATTGGTTCAGAAGCTGACGCCCATGCTGATTCAGCAGCTGGAGGGTGAGAAGATTCGCAAGACCATCACGGATATGATCTCAGGAAAGCTGTCGTATTACGGTGAGATGCCGCTCGGGAATATCATCGAACATGCCGCAGGGGAGCCGGGTCTAGCTTGGGTCTCCCGTACTTTGGATGACAAGCTTCCTTGGTCCAAGTGGATTCAGCAAATCGAGTCTCTTCGCGTAGGCGAGCTGATTGGACCGCGAATGCCAGCCATTGAAGCGGCTCTGCCTGGAGTGCTTGATAAGGGACTGGGCTTCCTTGAGCGAAGCATCCCGGCGGCCATGAAGGCTGTGAACTTACCGCAGCTCGTTCAGGAGCAGGTGGAGAAGTTTCCGATTGAGCGGCTGGAAGAGATCATCCTGAGTGTGTCCGGCCGCGAATTCAGGGCCATCACCTGGCTCGGGGTGCTGCTGGGCGGAGTGATTGGACTGTTCCAATCCATGCTGACCATGCTGTGGAGATAAGAATTTTGATGGAGTGTAAGGATGAAGGCGAGAGGCGAATTCAAATACGGCGTTTAGGCCGAATATATTGGAGGAATTACGAATGAACATTTATGACAAGGCACATGATTTGGCAAAAGCGATGAAGGAAAGCAAGGAGGTAGAGGAAATTACCTCTGCTATGAAACTCGTGGATGCAGATCCGGAGAGCAGACGCATGCTGGATGACTTCCGACAGCGCCAGATGGAGCTTCAACAGCGCATGATGTCAGGCGATATGCCGGCACAGGACGAAATGGAGAAGATGGAGAAGCAGTTTGAGGTGCTGAGCCTGAACCTGAACATCCGTCGTTTGTTCGACGCCGAGCGCCGTCTGAGTGTCATCATCGAAGATGTGAACAAGATTATATCGGATAGTCTTCAGCATCTGTATGGTCCGGCCCAACCCTAGACGTTTTCCTTTTATAAGGCTGCGGACCGATAACTTCAACAAAAATTCGTTACATTTTTAAAAACTTGTCTCATAAATTGCGCAAGCTCCTCATAGAGTAGAAATATAGATTTCAGAGAGTAGAGGAGCTGCGTTTACAATGAAAAAAAAGAAGAACAAGTTTAAACACACCGCTTATTTATTGGTTGCACTCGGCATGTTGATATACGCCCTTCCCAGCATTTCTTTCTCTGGCGGGTTCTCGTGGGTTTCGCTGTTCGGTGCAGTCTGGGCAGGCTTTGCCCTGCTTGTGATCGGTTCGCATCTCTATTACCTTATCGGTGTAGATGAAGCGAAACAGAAAGCGCTCGATGAGATCCGCAAGGAGAAATTGCGTCAGTGGGAATTGAAATGGCCTGAGGAGCAGAAGAGCCAAGAAGCCAATTAAGCGTTGGATCGCAGCGAGAGCTGTGATGAACAAAAACCTCCCTTAAAGGGATGCGGTTGGATCGCCCCAACCGTTATCCTTCAGGGGAGGTTTTTTTGTATCTCACGGGTATGGGAGCTTCTTAGGACGTGATATAATAGATACAGTATGGTACAGATAGTGTTCTGGGGGTGTAACAGTTGGACGTTCGAGATGATACGATTACCAAACACGAGCAGTTGGTTCAGCATATTGAAAGTTTGAAGGTTGGAAGCAAAATCTCGGTGCGGCGGTTAGCGAAAGAGATGGGCGTCAGCGAGGGAACCGCTTATCGGGCGGTAAAGGAAGCGGAAAGCCTGGGCATCGTGGTCACGAAGGAACGGATCGGCACGGTTCGTGTGGAACGGAAGCCGCGTAACATATCCGAGCAGCTTACGTTTGCCGATGTCGTTGAAATTGTGGAAGGGCATGTGCTTGGCGGTGCGGAAGGGCTTAATAAAAGCCTGCATAAGTACGTGATTGGCGCCATGAAGGTGGAGGCGATGATTCGATATATCGATGCCGGAAGCCTCATGATTGTCGGTAACCGTGAAGATGCCCATTCCCTGGCACTTGAGCAGGGGGCGGGCGTGTTGATTACGGGCGGTTTCGGAACCAGCCGGGAAGTGAAACAGCTGGCAGATCAGTTGCATCTGCCCATTATATCGTCTAGGCATGACACGTTTACCGTCGCCTCCATGATTAACCGCGCCATTTTTGACCGCTTAATCAAGAAGAAAATTATGCTGGTGGAGGATATCGCTCATGATAAGCCGAAGAATCACCAGCTGAAAAACTCTGTCACCGTTCAGGAATTTAAACGGATTTCACAGGCGACCGGGCAAATCCGGTATCCGGTAACAGACGAATGGAACCGGGTCATCGGCATCGTCGGGGTTCGGGATGTGGAAGGGCTCGCCGAAACGCAGCCGATCGAGAAAGCGATGACCCGCAACCCGGTAACGGCAAGCATGAAAACGTCGCTCGCATCTGCGGCGCAGATCATGATGTGGGAGGGGATCGATTTTCTTCCGATTGTGGATCGAAACCGCAAGCTGCTTGCAACGGTCACCCGTAAAGAAGTGTTAGGAGCACTGCGGGATGCGCGAAACCAGCCTCAGCTTGGCGAGACGTTTGATCAGCTGATCTGGAATGGGATTGCAGAGGATCGGGATGAGGAAGGGCGTTTGTTCTTTCACGGTTTTATCACGCCCCAAATGGCTTCCGAACTTGGAACGATTTCGCAAGGGGTGCTCACGACCGTCATGAGCCAAGCTGCGGTTAAAGCGGCCAAGGATATTAGCGGCTGGGATCATGTGCTGGACCATCTGTCGACGTATTTTATCCGGCCCGTGCAGATCGAGGATCCGATCGTCATTATGCCAAAATTGCTGGAGATCAGCCGCCGTACCTGCAAGATGGAGATCGAGATCCAGCATCAGACAAACCTGATTGCAAAAGCGGTCATGACGATGCAGGCGATCGATCACGGCTAAAGTTAACCTCCGGACAAAATAAAGGGGCATCCCGCAGGTCTTCATGGACCTTGCGGGATGCCCCTGTTCCGTTCAATTTAACTTAGCTGGCCGTCCGCGAATTCTTCAGTCTGCTGTAATAGGTGCGGCTTCTTATGCCGGCAAATATATTAAATGCGCCAAGCACCAAGAACACGGCTTCAACAATGACAGCCGGCGTCGAGCCGCTGAACAGAAACATGCAGACCAGCGAAAGGGAAACCAGCATAATGCCCATACAGAGGTTCATCATGGACATATAGATGCCGCGGTCCGCGGGATCCGTTACTCGGCGTGCGCGAATGCTATAGAGCGCGGCAGCTACGACGGACAGGACGAGGATAATGTACAGGATATAGTGGATAACGGTTATCATGGAATGGAAGGCTCCTTCATATTCGGTAACATGCTCGCAATGTGGCTAAGGGATGTGTTTATACGCTGCTTCGTGATCACAAGATGACTTTTTGAACAACCTCTAATAACATGTTAGATTCGATCATTTACAATAGTATGTATTGTATCATGATCCGGTTGACTTTGCATCCACATGATCAACGCTAACCCAGATTTGCAGCACGCCTTCCATGACGAGCATGGTCTTGATTTGGACCTTGTAATCTTTCTCGCGGACCGTATAAATTTTGTCGCTGAGGAGTGAGCGCGTCAGCTTGCTGTCTGCGTCGATATCAAACACGTTGCGGCCGCGAAGGGCAGCCAGATCTTCGCTCATAAGCCTGACGAGCTCTTTGATGATGACGGGATCCAGCGGAACCCTGTCGTTTTGTTCGCTGCGGATCTTGATTTCTTTGATGACCGTGGATTGTTTATTGTATTTTTTTAACGACTCGATATCTTCTTCGTATTGCGTTATTTTGAGCTGCTGCTCCTGATTCGTTAACCATAATTTATTGTAGGCTGCATGATAAACCGAATTGTAGACGATGCTGCCGACAACCATTCCCAGCACGAAGATGGATGCGATCTGATAGAAGGGGCGGAAGCGGTGGGCTGGAGGTACGCGCATCATTCAGCTCCGGCTGAAGCACACCCATTTGACCAGCTCGCTGCCCATATGTGCTCCAAGAAATGCAAAACCCAGATATAAAACCTGTTTGATGGCAGGGGATAAATTCCCGTCAAGCACGTTGCTTTCAATGACCCGCATCGGATCTATGGTGCCCCCGATCGCGGCCGCAAGCGCCCATATCTTAATCCGGTCGGCCACTTCAACCATAGTCAGGGTCGGGGGCTGCAGGGACAGCACGGCGCCCACGCCTCCCACCATGGCTCCCCCCAGCACGATGCCGAAGGCTATAAAAAAGTCCAGGATCGCTTTGGATAAAAAAACGCTCATGCCCTCATGTCTCCTTTCTACTCTCGGTGGATGTTATGGCAAACGCCTGTCCACGTACTCCCTAGTTTCATTCTATGGGCGGGCCTAGCGGGATTATGATAAAATGGTATAAAGACTTTTTCAGATATTTCTGGATGGATTTCAAATATACATGTACCGGCGAAAGGAAGGCGTTACGATGAGCTCTTTCGTGCATTTGCACGTGCATAGTGAATACAGTTTGCTCGATGGAGCGGCACGTATCGGTGACCTGGTGCGGGAAGCGGCGGCGCTTGGCATGAAATCGCTGGCCCTGACGGATCATGGCGTGATGTATGGTGCCATTCCGTTCTATAAAGCCTGCCTGGCGCAAGGCATCAAACCGATTATCGGCTGCGAGGCCTATATCACGGCAGGCTCCCGCAAGGAGCGGGGAAGCCGCAAGGATCAGCCGATCTATCATTTGATTCTGCTTGCCAAGAATGAGACCGGCTATCGCAATTTGATGAAGCTGTGCTCGATCGGGCATTTGGAGGGGTACCATTACAGACCCCGAATCGATATGGAGGCGCTGGCCGCCCATCATGAAGGCATCATATGTCTCAGCGCTTGCTTGGGCGGCGAGGTTCCCCAGCATCTGCTTCATGGACGCGAAGCGGAAGCGAAAGCTGCCGCGCTTCGTTATCAGGCGATTTTTGGAGAAGACTACTATCTGGAGCTGCAGGATCACGGAATTCCGGAGCAGAAGCGCGTGAATCCCCAGCTGATTCAGTTAAGCCGCGAGACCGGCATTCCGCTGGTAGCGACCAACGATGTGCATTATCTGACCGAGAGCGATGCCGAGGTTCAGGACGTCCTGATCTGCATCGGCACGGGAAAGACGGTCGAAGATGAAGACAGGCTGCAGATCCAGACGAATCAGCTCTATTTGAAGAGCGGCAGCGACATGGAGCGATTGTACCCCCATGTGCCTGAAGCTATATTGAATACGGCTAAGATTGCGGACCAATGCAACCTGGAGCTGGAATTCGGCAGGTCGATATTGCCGGAATACAGCTCGCTCCCGGAAGGGAAGAATGCAGCCGAATACCTGCGGGAGCTCTGCTTGAACGGTCTGCAAGAACGTTACGGGAATACGGAGCGGTGGCAGGATGAGGCGCAACGGAGCGATCTGGAGCAGCGACTGAACTATGAGCTCGGGGTCATCGAGAACATGGGGTTCAGCGATTATTTCCTGATCGTATGGGACTTTATCGCCTACGCCCACCGGAAAGGCATCGCGGTTGGACCGGGCCGGGGTTCATCGGCGGGCAGTCTGGTGGCCTATACCCTTCAAATTACGAATGTGGACCCGATGAAATATAAATTGTTGTTTGAACGCTTCCTGAATCCGGAGCGGATTACGATGCCGGATATTGATATCGACTTCAGTGACGAGCGCCGGGAAGAGGTTATTGATTACGTGGTGGATAAATACGGGAAAGAGCATGTCGCCCAGATTATTACGTTCGGTACGATGGCGGCAAGGGCGGCCGTCCGTGATGTTGGACGTGCGCTGAATGTGCCGTTCGGGGATGTGGACAAGGCGGCCAAGCTGATCCCTAACCATCTGGGCATCAGCATCGCGGGAGCGATGGAGCAAAGCCCGCAGCTGAAGGAGCAGTACGAGACGAAGCCGAAGGTGCGCGAGCTGATCGATATGGCGATGAAGGTTGAGGGCATGCCCCGTCATGCTTCGACGCATGCAGCAGGCATTGTCATTTCCCGCGATCCGCTGACGGATGCGGTTCCGCTGCAGGAAGGCAGTGAGAAGACGGCGCTGACGCAGTACTCCATGGAAAATCTGGAGAGCGTGGGCCTGCTTAAGATGGATTTTTTGGGTCTGCGGACGCTGTCCATCATAGAGCGCACCCTGAGATGGATTCAGGAATTGACTGGCAGAACACTCGATTTCGAACAAGTGCCGGATGACGATCATCTGACGTATGAGATGCTGGGTCGCGGCGATACCACGGGCGTATTTCAGCTCGAATCCGCGGGCATCCGGCGGGTGCTGAAGGATCTGAAACCTTCGGTGTTTGAGGATATCGTATCCGTGAATGCCTTGTACCGTCCGGGTCCCATGGAGTTTATTCCGAAGTTCATTCAAGCCAAACACGGCCGGATTGAGCCGGAGTATCCCCATTCGGACCTGATCCCGATATTAGGCGATACGTACGGCATTATCGTCTATCAGGAGCAGATCATGCAGATCGCTTCGACGATGGCCGGCTTCTCGCTCGGGGAAGCGGATCTGCTGCGCAGAGCGGTGTCGAAGAAGAAACGCGAAGTGCTGGACCGCGAGCGCAGCCACTTCGTTTCAGGAAGCCTGAAGCTGGGCTATAGCGAGGATGAGGCCAACCGCGTGTACGATATGATCGTCCGGTTTGCGAACTACGGATTCCCCCGCGCGCATGCTGCCGCATACGGCGTGCTGGCCTTCCAGACGGCTTATCTTAAGGCGCACTATCCGGTTCCGTTCATGGCTTCCATGCTGACAGCCGTTATGGGCAGCCACCGGAAGGTAGCCGAATACGTGCTGGAGGCACGGCGTCTCGACATCGAGGTCATGCCGCCGGACGTCAACGAAAGCGGAACGTATTTTACGCCGGTCATGAGCGGTTCTGCTGCCCAGGGCGATGATGATGAAGTCCAACGTCCCGCCGGAGGCGGAATCCGATTCGGGCTAGCCGCGATCAAGAACGTAGGCACGCAGGCGGTGGAAAATATCGTCGAGATTCGGCGTGAAAAGCCGTTTGAAAGCCTGCTCGATTTTTGCCGCCGGGTAGACCTCCGTGTATGCAACAAGCGCGTGATCGAGTCGCTTATCCAGGCAGGGGCTTTCGATTCCTTGCAGGGACACCGTTCCCAGCTGGTTGCCATGCTGGACGAAACGGTCGAAGCGGCCGTGAAGTGGAGAAAGGAACGGGATGATCTCCAGATTCAGCTTTTCGACTTCGTGGAAACCACGAATTGGGACATCGAATATCCGGACATCCCGCCGTATACCGCAAGTCAGCAGCTCGAATTCGAACGCGAGCTGCTGGGCATGTATTTGTCCGGCCATCCGCTGGACGGCTTCGAAGATACGTTGACAGAGTCCGGAGCTGATCGGTTAATGGATCTCCATGAAGCGGAAGATGAGTCGATGGCTACGGTTGCCGGGATGGTGGTTACACTGAAGACCATTACGACGAAACAGGGAAAGGCGATGGCCTTCATGGAGTGCGAGGATCAAATTGAGCGCTGCGAGGTCGTTCTCTTTCCTGAAGTGTGGAAGCGAAGCGCGCATCTGATTGAAAAAGGCGCGCTGCTTGCAATCCGGGCGAAGGTCCAGCTGCAGGACGAAGGCTTCAAGCTGCTGGCCGAAGAAATCGCGCCGCTTGAGCCGCAAACCTTGAGTCAACTGGTTCACCGGAGCAAGGTTCGGGGAACAGCGGGCGGCAGAGGAAGATCAGGCGGAGAGAGTAACGGCCGTAGTGGTAAATCGGGTGTTGCCGGCATCCAGCCGGTTTCGGCCGGTAATCCATCGGCAGTCCCGACTCCGGAGTCGCTTGCCGCCCGGTGTGGACAGGATTCGATCTCTATCCGAAACGAAGCGTCGGGTGGCAGCCTATCGCCCGAGAAGGAATCTCGTACCGTCGTATCGAATCATAAGGTTGAGCAGCGTGTGTTTGTGAAAATAACGGCCGATGCGGAGCAATCGGAGCTGCTGGTGAAGCTGAAAGAGCTTCTTCAGCAGCATCCGGGACATGTGCCAACGGTGCTGTTTTATGAGCGAAGCCAGAAGGTGCTTGCGCTTAGCGATGCCTATCGAATCAAGCCTTCCACAGAGCTTTTTGCCGAAATGGAGAGCATGCTGGGCAAGGACACCGTTAAAGTGAAGTAACTTGAAAATTTAAGAACGTTTCGCATCCCTCCCGCATACAATTAGGACACTACAGGTAATGTTGGCCGAGTACTCGTATGAAGATAGCTCTTTCGTGATAGAGAAGGATTGAAAGAGCGCGGCCAAAGACGCGGGGGGGATTTGTGATGTCAATGGACTTGGCAGAAAGCATGCTCAGCCGCAGAGGAGTCAGCGTAAGCTCCATCGCGGATATTGTGTTGCAGCTTCAACAGCGTTATCATCCGAAGTTAACCATCGAGCAGTGTGAAGAAAGCGTCCGGGCCGTTCTCGGCAAGCGCGAAGTGCAGTACACGCTGTATACAGGCATTGCGCTGGATGAGCTGGCCGAGAAGAAGCTGCTGCCGGAGCCGCTGCAATCGATTATGGAGCAAGACGAACCGCTTTACGGAGTGGATGAGACCATGGCGCTCGGCGTCACGAGCATTTATGGCATGATAGGACTGACCAGTTTCGGTTACCTGGACAAGGAAAAAATGGGTGTAATCGAGATATTAAATGAAAAGTCGGACGGGATCCATGTGTTTCTGGATGATCTCGTTGCAGGCATCGCCGCTGCCGCTTCCTCGCGCATCGCGCATAACAATCCTGATGCGGCGCATTATACCGCGGGTTCTGACTGATTTGCGCGAGCGGTGTCGAATCGCTGCCTGAGGGTACAGATTTGGCTTTCAGCCCCCTGCTCTCTTTGTTGAGGTAAAAACTGAAGTATGTTATCATTATCCATTATATCGGCTCAGGATATGCCTGTGGGACGAGATTAGGGGGATCTGAAAGGCATGTGGACGGTAATCTATATTGCGCCAACTGCAAAGGTGGCGGAAATGATCAAGACCAGGCTAACGGAAGAAGGTTTTTTGGTTCAAAGCCGTCCTGTGAATCTTTCCAAACAGCAGTTTGAGATTTTGGTACCCTCCGGAGAGCTTGAGGAAGTCCAGGAAGTGTTGAATTCGATATTGCACCCCTAGTTTCATCTGGGTTACATAGCGAAGCTTAGCGTACGGATCGGCGATGTGCTATTGCGGCGGCCATTCAAATTTACGGCTGGAGAGGTGTAGTTGTGTTTAAAGACTTGTTTCAGAAAAAAAGGAAATACGCAACGATCCCATCGGAACGACTTGGGACAGCAGGGCAGCCTCAGGAAGGCGAACGCCCGAAACGGGAAATTCCGGAAGGTTTGATGAATAAGTGTGCTAAGTGCGGCACCATTCAATACAGCAAAGAGCTTGAGAAGAATCTGAAGGTGTGTCAGGAATGCGGGCATCATATGCGCCTGAACGCGGTAGAACGCATTGCCATGACGCTGGATGAGACAGGCTTTGAAGAGTTTGATGCGGATATGATCTCGGTGGATCCGCTCAGTTTTCCGGGATATGCGGCCAAGCTTGAGCAGCAGAAGATGAAATCCGGTCTTCATGATGCGGTTATTACCGGTCAAGGGTCGATTCTCGGTCAGCCTGTTGTGGTAGCTGTGATGAGTTTTGATTTCTTCACGGGAAGCATGGGCTCCGTCGTCGGGGAAAAAATCACCCGAGCGATCGAGTTTGCGACGGACAAGCGTTTACCGCTCATTATTTTCTCCACCTCCGGCGGCGCCCGGATGCAGGAGAGCATTCTCAGTTTGATGCAGATGGCCAAAACAAGCGCAGCCCTGTCCAGGTTTAACGAGCTCGGCGGGCTCTATATTTCAGTGATCACGGATCCGACGACCGGCGGTGTATCCGCCAGCTTTGCGACGCTTGGCGATATCAATATTGCCGAGCCGGGAGCCGTATTCGGTTTTGCGGGCCGTATCGTTATTGAACAGACCATTCGCCAGAAGCTGCCGGATGATTTCCAGACAGCGGAGTTCAACTTGGCGCATGGTCAGCTTGACATGGTTATTCATCGGAAAGATATGCGCTCCATGCTTGGTAAACTGCTGGAGATGCATACCGTGAGAGGGGGATTCTGATGTCAGGCGAATTGCCTTTTGAAATGCCACTTGCCGAAATGCGCAAGAAGATCGATGAATTGAAACAATTCGGACAGGAAAAAGGGATCGATTTCACGGATGAAATCGCCCGCCTGGAAGAACGATATAGTCGCTTGGAGGAAGAAATCTATTCTTCGATTTCGCCTTCCCAGAAAATGCATCTGGCCCGTCATCAGCAGCGACCGACGTCGCTTGATTTGATCCAGCTGATCTTTACGGATTTTATCGAGCTGCATGGAGATCGTCTCTACGGGGACGATCTTGCCATTGTCGGCGGCTTGGCCAAGCTTGACGGTGTTCCCGTCACGGTGGTCGGTCAGCAGCGCGGTAAGGATACGAAGGACAATATCGCGCGCTTCTTCGGAAGTCCGCATCCGGAAGGCTTCCGTAAAGCCCTGCGGCTTATGCAGCAGGCGAACAAGTTCAAGCGTCCTATTATCACGTTTATTGATACAAAAGGCGCATATCCGGGTAATACAGCAGAAGAACGAGGTCAGTCCGAGGCGATTGCCCGTAATCTACGGGAAATGTCGTCCCTTGGGGTGCCTATTGTTTGTGTGGTCATCGGCGAAGGTGGAAGCGGCGGTGCTCTTGCGATGGCTGTAGGCAATCGTGTCCTGATGCTGGAGCATGCTATCTACTCTGCCATTTCACCGAACGGCGCCGCATCCATTCTGTGGAAGGACGCATCCAAAGCGGATCAGGCTGCGGAAGCGATGAAGATCACCGCAAAGGACCTGCTCGAGATGGAAGTCATTGAAGAAATTATACCGGAGCCTAAGGGCGGTGCGCACCGAAACTATGAAGAGACGGCCGCCGCGATTCAAAGCGCACTGATCAGTCAGCTGAAAGAACTATCCGTTATGGATGCCTGCGAGCTGAAGGAAGACCGGTACCGCAAATTCCGCAAGATTGGCGAATTCGATTTTGCGAAGGCGGAACCGGAAGACGTGATTTCGTAAAAGTTCTGATCAGGATGTGACGATATGACAAAGTTCCTATACAAATTAGACTTTTTGTAGTAGATTTAGTTGTTGGAAAAAGAGATATAGAGAACCCTTTAATAAACGGAGGAAACCCAAATGCGCAAAACAAAAATTGTATGTACCATCGGTCCTTCCAGTGAATCGTTGGAAAACACCAAGAAGCTCATTATGGCCGGCATGAACGTGGCTCGTCTGAACTTCTCTCACGGCGACTTCGAGGAGCATGGCAACCGGATCAAGAACATCCGCCAAGCTTGCGAAGAGTTGAACAAAACGGTAGCGATCCTGCTTGACACCAAAGGACCGGAAATCCGTACAGGTAAACTTGAAGTGGAACCGATTGAGCTTGTACAAGATGAATATATCACCCTTACTACCGAGGAAATCCTTGGTGATAAGAATCGTTTGTCCATTACTTATAAAGAGTTGCCGCAAGATGTTCAAGTCGGATCCACGATCTTGATCGATGACGGTCTGATCGGTCTGACCGTGGTGGAGATTCAAGGCACTGAAATCAGATGCCGCATCGTCAATGGCGGAACCATTAAGAGCAAAAAAGGTGTAAACGTACCGGGAGTCGCGATTTCTCTCCCAGGCATTACGGAAAAAGACGCCAACGATATCATTTTCGGGATCGAACAGGGCATCGATTTTATTGCCGCTTCCTTCGTTCGTAAAGCAAGTGACGTGCTTGAAATTCGCGAATTGCTGAAGAAGCATCATGGCGAGCACATCCAAATCATCTCCAAAATCGAGAACCAGCAGGGCGTGGACAACCTGGATGAAATCCTCGAAGTATCCGACGGCTTGATGGTAGCCCGTGGCGACCTCGGCGTAGAAATTCCGGCAGAGGAAGTTCCATTGGTTCAAAAACGCATGATCGAAAAATGTAACCTGGCTGGCAAACCGGTCATTACGGCTACGCAAATGCTGGATTCCATGCAGCGCAACCCACGCCCTACCCGTGCGGAAGCCAGTGACGTTGCCAATGCGATTTTTGACGGTACCGATGCCATCATGCTGTCCGGCGAAACGGCTGCAGGTAAATACCCTGTAGAATCTGTATTGACCATGTCCCGTATCGCGGAGAAAGCGGAATCCGCGCTGAACTACCGTGAAATGTTCTTGAAGCAGCGCATTGCTCAAGATACCAGCGTTACCGAAGCAATCAGCCAATCCGTTGCGATCTCGGCACTTGACCTGAATGCCAAAGCCATCATTTCGTCAACGGAATCCGGTCAAACGGCTCGCATGGTATCCAAATACCGTCCAGAGGCTCCTATCGTCGCCGTTACGACTCAAGACAGAACATTGAGACGATTGGCACTGACTTGGGGCGTAACGCCGGTTAAAGGCGAACAGGCTTCTTCTACGGACGAGATGTTTGATTACGCGCTGCAAGGCGGCGTGAAGTCCGGACTCGTGAAAGAAGGCGATCTTGTTGTGATTACAGCAGGCGTGCCGCTGGGCCGTTCCGGTTCGACCAACCTCCTGAAAGTGGATCAAATTCCACAGGAGAAGTAATACAACCGTCAAGAATCCGTTGGATTCTGAATATAGCAGCATACAAGCAATGGACGATAATTCTGTCGACCATTGCTTTTTGCATAGATAAGGGGTGATGTTGATGCCTAAACCATCCGTACCGACACTAAGCCGCTGGTTCTGGACGTCATTTCGGGTGCGTTACCAGGAAAGCGATCAAATGGGTGTCGTATACCATGCCAACTATTTAAACTGGTTCGAGATCGGGCGTACCCAAATGATCCGTGAAATGGGATTTACGTATCGCGGAATGGAGGAAGAAGGTGTCCTCCTCCCCGTGGTTGATCTTGATATTAAGTACCGCCAGCCTGCGCGGTATGATGATCTTGTAACGGTATTTACCAGAATGACTGCTTTCTCCCCGCTTCGAATACACTATGAATATGAGGTCCGATTGCTGAGCGAACAGGAGCAGGCAGATCTGGGGACGATGGATCTGTCTCCTGAATCCGAGCTTCCCGGTGCCTTGTTAACGGCCGGCGCGACCCGTCATGTATGGCTGAATAGAGAGTGGAAGCCGGCCCGACTGGATAAATGCGCGCCAAAGCTGTATGATGCATTGAGGGACACCCTTTGGGGGAGGAAGGAGTAGCTTCATGTTCAAATGGTTGCTGGCAGCGATGATCTTCGTGCCTGCTATTGAAATATTCGGCTTCCAGTTTGTTGCGGATCGCGTGGGCGGGATGAATACATTGCTATTGACACTGCTGACCTCCGCGGTTGGTGTGGCCATGATGAGGTTCGAAGGTCGCAAAGCGATGGAAGATGCCAAGCAGAGAATGAACTCAGGCATGGTTCCGGGTGCTTCCATGGCCGATGGCCTATGTATATTTGCGGGTGGAGTGCTACTTATTCTGCCGGGCTTTGTAACTGACATGATCGGATTTACGCTGATATTTCCGCTGACTCGCCCGCTGTATCGGATATTGCTGCTGAAATGGATGAAGAAAAATATGAAAAACGGCAAGATTACGATCTTTCGCAGATAATACAAACAGGATCACCCATAAGACCGGCCCATCATGGGCCGGTCTATTTATTTATGGAGCACGAGGAAATATAAGGAATCGCCATTATTTGAAGTACCCTATCAATCCTATGGTATCAAATCACTATGCCTCTATGACGAGTCAAACTTCGTCTGGCTGCTATCTGAACCTGCCCCCGATAATATAATTCCTTAGGTCCTTGAATACGTGGGCCCGGTGAAAAGCATCCAGGATGACAAGCGACACTGGACCTATAATCAGTCCCAGAATGCCGAACAGCTTGAGACCGACGAACATGCCCAGCAGGGCGGCGAGCGGATCCAGTCCCACACTGCTGGCGAGCACCTTGGGCTCCATGATCTGTCTGACGATCAGGATGATGCTGTACAGGACGGTGAGTCCGATGCCAAGCGTCAGGTCGCCCGACATAAAGGCATACAGCGACCAGGGGATCAGGACGATGCCGACGCCCAAGTAGGGGAGAAGATCCACCAAGCCGATCAGAAGACCGATGGAGAAGGCGGAATCGACCCCGAGCGCATGAAGCGTGATCATAACGATCAGGGCCGTGATGGAGATCAGAATCAGCTGGGCCCTTGCGAATCCGAACAACGCTTTTTTTAGATCCGTGAAAATATAGATCAGGGGTTTGCGAATAACGTCGGGCAGGATGCGGATAAGCCCGCGATTATGGCGCTCCCAGCTGTTGCTGAGAAAGAACGTGGACAGTAAAACAACAATGAGAATCGTGCCCAAGTTGGGCAGGTAATAAATAATTTGCAGGATTCCGTTAAAAATACCGGTAACGAGGTCGGTCACGGCCGTGCCGATGGTTTGCGTCGTGCGCGTAATATTCTGATTGATGGTATCGTGATAATTCGGGTTGTTCTGATAGAATCGGCTAATCTCATTGATGATATTCTGGAAGCTGTCATTCTGGGTCCAGGCGGTCAGCCATTCCATCCAGGCATCAATATGAAGATTGAAGGACTGGGACAGGATAATCAGCTCCTTGACCAGTCTCGTGACAGCCGCCGTGAGAATCAGCAGGGCCGCTCCGAAATACAGCAGTAGGGACAACATGACAGCAAGCCACCGCGGCAGTCTCAAACTCCGCTGAAGCAGGCGGACGCAAGGATTCATGGCATAAGCGATGATCCAGGCCAGAAGGAAGGGATAAAGCAGCGGCAGCAGTACATATATCAAATAGGCAATCACGAAGATGGAAGACAGCACCCACACTCCCCGGCCAAAACGCTTGAGCATCAATCGTTCCAAACAATCACACTCCTTTGCAGCAACTTCAGGGACGAGCAGAAACGCTCATTCCTATACGTATGCAGGGAGATTCAATATAAGGATAAAGAGTTGGAAAACGCTTGTCTTCATGATTCGACAATGAGAATTATCACAGGTATAATGGAATTGTAAGTGATTTCAAAAAAATGTTTATGGTGTCGATAAAACAATTTGATGCGGCGAATATCGCTGCTCATGTTCACATATCAGACAAAATCCAGTATGATATGAGAAGGTTTGCGACTAGGACCATAGCAATTTTTTTCGCGTTTTTCTTTTTTATCCGACTTCATGAAAATGTTTTCATGAATGTCAAAATAGTTCAGTTTATCCCGATCATAAAGGAGAGATGTTGCATGACAGCTACCAAGGGTTTGGAAGGCATTGTAGCTACCACCTCCGCGATTAGTTCGATCGTCGATGGCGTTCTGACTTACCGTGGATATGATATTGACGATCTCGCAGAACATGCAAGTTTTGAAGAGGTAGCCTATCTGCTCTGGTTCGGAAAGCTTCCGAATGCCGAAGAGCTTAAGGCCCTTCAACAAGATTTGAGCGACTATGCTGCCATTCCGGATGAGCTTATCCAGCAGATCAAATTGTATCCGAAGGATACCAATACGATGGCTGCGCTTCGCTCGGCTGTATCCGCGCTTGCTCTGTATGACGCCGAAGGCGACGATATGAGCCGTGAAGCGAATGAGAAGAAAGCGGTTAAACTTCAAGCTCAGCTTCCAACGATCATTGCTGCCATCGCCCGTGTTCGTCAGGGTAAAGAGCCGGTGGCTCCGAAAGCCGGCGTCTCCATCGCGGAGAATTTCCTGTATATGCTCAGAGGCGAAGATCCTGATCAGACTTCAATCAAGGCTCTGGACCAGGCACTGGTATTGCACGCGGATCACGAGCTTAACGCATCCACGTTTGCTGCTCGTGTAACCGTAGCTACGCTGTCCGACATATATTCCGGCGTTACTTCCGCTATTGGCGCGCTTAAAGGTCCTCTGCACGGCGGCGCGAATGAAGCCGTCATGAAGATGCTGAACGAAGTCGGTTCGATTGAGCGGGCCCAGGCATACATTCAGGAGAAGCTGGACAACCGTGAAAAAATCATGGGCTTTGGACACCGCGTATACAAAAACGGCGATCCGCGCGCGAAGCATCTCCAAAAAATGTCGCGCGAGCTTGGTGAAATGAAAGGCGACACCACGCTGTACGACATGTCGGTGCTGATCGACGAAACGGTTACCAACCAAAAAGGACTGAAGCCGAACGTTGATTTCTATTCCGCATCGGTCTATACGCAGCTCGGCATCGAGCATGAACTTTTTACGCCGATTTTTGCGATCAGCCGTGTATCCGGATGGACCGCGCATATTCTTGAGCAGTATGAAGGCAACCGTATCATCCGCCCTCGCGCAGAGTATACAGGAATGACTGACCAAAAATATGTGCCGATAGAACTTCGCTAAGTGGCTGGCAATCATGTACAATAGGCTAGAGAACCGCTCAAACGTGAGTGAATCGCGGGTGGCTGGTTTCTCTGTGCCTATTCACGCAAGTATTTTGGAAATGGCAGAGACAAGAACCATATTCGAAGGAGGAACTCATACTCATGAAATTGGAAAAATTCGCATTACCAACTGAAGGCGAGAAAATCACGATTGATAACGGAACCCTGCAGGTGCCTAACAACCCTGTCATTCCTTTTATTGAAGGCGACGGCACAGGCCGCGACATCTGGAAAGCTTCCAAGCGCGTCCTGGATGCAGCAGTAGAAAAAGCATATAACGGTTCCAAGAAAATTGCTTGGTATGAAGTATTTGCCGGTGAGAAGGCATACAATACATACGGTGAATGGCTCCCGAACGATACGCTTGAAGCGATTCGCGAGTACATCGTTGCTATCAAAGGACCACTTACAACGCCAATCGGCGGCGGTATCCGTTCCCTGAACGTTGCCCTTCGCCAAGAGCTGGACCTGTACACTTGCCTGCGTCCTGTTCGTTACTTCAACGGCGTACCGTCTCCGGTAAAACGCCCTGAGCTGGTTGACATGGTTATTTTCCGTGAGAATACGGAAGACATCTACGCAGGTATTGAGTATAAAGAAGGCTCCGAAGAAGTGAAGAAAATGATCAAGTTCCTTCAAGACGAAATGGGCGCGAACAAAATCCGCTTCCCTGAAACGTCCGGTATCGGGATTAAGCCTGTATCCTCCGAAGGTTCCAAGCGTCTTGTACGTGCAGCGGTTGAGTATGCGATCAAGCATGGCCGCAAATCCGTGACACTGGTTCACAAAGGCAACATCATGAAATTTACAGAAGGAGCCTTCAAAAACTGGGGCTACGAAGTGGCTGAAGCTGAATTCGGCGATAAAGTGTTCACTTGGGCTCAATACGATATCATCAAGGACAAAGACGGCGTAGATGCAGCTAATGCGGCTCAAAAAGCGGCTGAAGAAGCTGGCAAAATCATCGTTAAAGATGCGATTGCCGACATCGCGCTGCAGCAAGTTCTGACTCGTCCAACCGACTTTGATGTCATTGCGACGTTGAACCTGAACGGGGACTACCTGTCTGACGCGCTGGCTGCACAAGTTGGCGGTATCGGTATCGCTCCGGGCGCTAACATCAACTATGTAACAGGACATGCAATTTTCGAAGCGACTCACGGTACGGCTCCGAAATATGCAGACAAAGACGTAGTAAACCCTGGTTCCGTTATCCTCTCCGGCGTCATGCTGCTTGAGCATCTCGGATGGCAGGAAGCGGCTGACCTGATCTACAAAGGCATGGAAACGTCCATCAACAACAAAACCGTAACGTATGACTTCGCCCGCCTGATGGAAGGCGCTACGGAAGTGAAATGCTCCGAGTTCGCAGACGAAATCATTAAAAACCTGTAAGGAGGAGATTCATCGTGGCAATTACTCGTAAAAAGATTACGGTAGTAGGTGCTGGCTTCACAGGTGCGACTACCGCCCTGATGCTTGCTCAAAAAGAATTGGGTGATGTGGTGCTGCTGGATATCCCACAGCTCGAGAACCCGACAAAAGGTAAAGCGCTGGATATGCTCGAAGCAAGTCCCGTTCAAGGATTTGACAGCAACATAGTCGGTACATCCAACTATGAGGATGCAGCTAATTCCGATATCGTAATCATTACAGCAGGTGTAGCCCGCAAGCCGGGCATGAGCCGCGATGATCTCGTTAATACCAACGCAGGGATCGTGAAATCCGTATGCGAGAATGTGAAGAGTCACGCACCGAACGCCACGGTCATCATTCTGAGCAACCCAGTGGATGCCATGACCTATGTGGCATACAACACGCTCGGATTTCCCAAGAACCGCGTTATCGGCCAATCCGGCGTGCTGGATACGGCCCGCTATTGCACCTTCATCGCGCAAGAGCTGAACGTATCCGTTGAGGATGTCCGCGGATTCGTACTTGGCGGTCATGGCGACGACATGGTTCCGCTCGTTCGCTACTCCAGCGTGGGGGGCATTCCGATCGACACGCTGATTCCGGCTGAGCGCATTGAAGCGATTGTGCAGCGTACCCGGGTTGGCGGCGGCGAAATCGTGAACCTGCTGGGTAACGGCAGCGCATACTATGCGCCGGCTGCTTCCCTCGTACAAATGACCGAAGCGATTCTGAAGGACAAAAAACGGATCATTCCGGTTATTGCTCTGCTGGAGGGCGAGTACGGTTATGACAATCTGTTCATGGGCGTACCGGCCATTCTGGGCGGAGACGGTATTGAGCGAATTTTCGAGCTTGAGCTGACGGCCGAAGAGAAAGCGGCGCTCGATAAGTCTGCGGAATCCGTACGTAACGTAACCTCGGTCGTGACCCTGTAATTGAATCAGGATTCACAAAATCGTCTAATAATGCAATCCCGTCCCGTGATTCGGGGCGGGATTGCTTTTCTTTGGATGATCTCTCCAGTATAATAAGAGACGATGAACTTAATGTAATAAAAATCACACTAACGACTTTGGAGGAATTATTTATGTGGAACGTGACATTTTTTCTGCATATGGTCGGTACGGCGGCTCTAGGATTTTACTTGATTCTGCCGTTTGTTGTTGGCGGTATTCAGAAGCTGTCCCTCGGCGCTCAAGAAGGAGCCGTTAATACGATTCGAGTAGCGAACCGTTTTGCTCAGTACGGCTTGGTTATTCAGTTGTTGACTGGCGGATACATGATGTCCCAAGGCGAGTATTCGGTACCTTGGATGATCATTGTAACGGTATTGCTGCTGGCGATGTTTGCTATTGGAGGCATCATGAGCAAGCCATTGAAGAATGCGCTTGCAGGGATCCGCGAGAAGCGTGAAGTGAAGGAAGAAACAAGCAAGCTGGGTACGCTTAGCGCACTTCTTGCCTTGCTGCTCTTGGTTATGATCTTCTTCATGGTATTCAACCATATCATCTAAGAATAGCTACATACGAAAGAGAAGTCGTTCCGTTTATCGGGCGGCTTTTTTTTTGACATTTAGAATTGTTAAGTGACCGGGGGCTTGCCAAGGATCTGAACGGTCCTCGGAGCAAGGCCTCGTTTTTGGGACTTTTTTGTTGGGCAAAAAGAGCTTTACTTTCGTTTGATCTCGTACAATCTGGGTAAAAACAATAGCGAAGGGCTTTTTATGAGAATAAGAAGCCGCGTCGAACGCATCCTATGAGAGGTAGTTTGAGATACTGACCTGAAAGGAGAAATGTTCATATGCCACAAGATCAACCGAAACAAACCTTGCCGCCCCAGCATCAGGATCACAGACCCGGAACCGAGTCTGAGATGCACCCGAAGCCGGAGTTTGAGAGTAACGAATACAAAGCAGCCGGTAAGCTAAAAGGAAAGGTAGCGCTGATTACCGGAGGCGACAGCGGGATCGGCCGTGCGGTTGCGGTCTACTACGCCAAGGAAGGCGCGGACGTATCCATTGTGTACCTGAATGAGCATAAGGATGCGGAAGAGACCAAACGACAGGTGGAGCAGGAAGGCCGAAAATGTTTGCTGATCGCCGGTGACGTCGGCGATGATGCTTTTTGCCGCGATGCGGTTACCGAAACCGTGGAGAAGCTCGGAAAACTCGATATTCTCGTTAACAACGCAGCCGAACAGCATCCGCAGAAGAAGATTGAGGATATTACCAAAGAACAATTGGAGCGGACCTTCCGTACGAATATATTCGGCATGTTCTATCTGACGCAGGCGGCGATGCCGCATCTGTCCAAGGGCAGCTCCATTATTAATACGACCTCCATCACGGCTTACCGGGGAAGCCCGCAGCTGCTGGATTATGCATCGACGAAGGGGGCCATCGTTGCCTTTACACGCTCGTTATCAATGAATGTGGTCGGTCAAGGGATCCGGGTAAATGCCGTTGCCCCGGGACCGATCTGGACGCCGCTGATTCCTTCAACATTCCCACCGGATCAGGTGGCCGAGTTTGGGGCGACCCAGCCGATGAAACGTCCGGGTCAACCGGAAGAGCTGGCCCCAGCCTATGTATATCTGGCCTCAACGGACTCTTCCTATGTGAGTGGACAAGTCATTCACGTGAATGGCGGCGAAGTCATTAACGGCTAAGACGTTTCATTCGCTAACAACCGTTCGTTACAACATAATCCATGGAAAACAGAGCGGACATCCGGGGCTTCGGCCCGGATGTCCGCTATTTTATCATGGGTGAGAGGAGGGGTTATGGGGCTTGGCTTAGGCGAATCAGATGCTTCTGAAACCGGAAGGAAGCACGCCGGTTTCCCGGATCGCTCTGATCTGAGCGCGCGTCAAACGACGGTTGGAGCTGATAATGGATTCCGGTTCTTCGCCGCGAATAATATCATCAAGATCGGCGAGGTTAGTGTTGCCTCGGAATACCCTGAAGGCGCCCCTAAAATTCGTCTCCGAGAACAGGACCAGGGTGGCGTTGGAGCTTGTCGAGAAGAATCTCAAGCTTTCAATGTCACCGAAAGTTCTCTCGAGATTCCGGATCCCGACGTTTCCGCGAACCACAAATCGGCGTCCTCTGAAAAACTCATTTCTAAACAGGGTAAGCCTTGGAAAGACCACTTGGGAGATTGAGGCTTTCATCATAGCAATCACCTCCTTTCCTTAACCAATATATGCGAGATTCATAGATTGGCATGGTTGATGCGACGGGGAAAATCAACACATTTTCTCTACTCTTTCATTTTTTGAAGTAAACCCTTTCATGTGCGAAATGATATGATATGATAACAATATTGGCAGTTTATAATGATTCTTATTTTGCTATCATGTCTGGGTTATGAAAGAGAGGAGTTTACCAACGTTATGAAAGTATTTGAAGAGAGTATGTATCGACTGATTGTAGAAACCTCCACGAATTTGCCCGGGGATGTACGAAGAGCAGTCAACCGCGGCCGAGCGTCTGAGGATGCGGCAACGCGAGCGGGGCTGGCACTGGCAACGATCGCTCAAAATATTGAGATGGCCGAGCAGGAAGTATCGCCGATCTGCCAGGATACCGGCATGCCAACATTCATCGTACATACGCCTGTGGGTGCGAACCAAATCGAGATGAAGAAGGCGATTTACTCTGCGGTGATTCGCGCCACGAAGGAAGGCAAGCTGCGTCCAAACTCGGTGGATTCGTTGACTGGCGCTAACAGCGGGGATAATCTCGGCCCTGGTACGCCCGTCATCCATTTCGAGCAATGGGAGCAGGATAAGGTGGACGTCCGTCTCATCCTGAAAGGGGGCGGCTGCGAGAACAAAAACATTCAGTACAGTCTTCCTGCAGAGCTTGAAGGGCTCGGGAAAGCGGGCCGTGATTTGGACGGGATCCGCAAATGCATTATGCATGCCGTGTACCAAGCTCAAGGCCAAGGCTGCAGCGCCGGATTTATCGGCGTAGGCATCGGCGGCGACCGGACGACTGGTTATGAGCTTGCGAAGCATCAGCTGTTCCGTCATGTCGAAGATGTGAACCCGAATGAAGATTTGGCGAAGCTCGAAGATTACATATTGGAAAATGCAAATAAACTCGGGATCGGCACGATGGGCTTTGGCGGAGAAGTCACGCTGCTCGGCTGCAAAATCGGTGCGATGAACCGTCTGCCGGCAAGCTTTTTTGTATCGGTTGCTTATAACTGCTGGGCGTTCCGCCGTCAGGGCGTAATGGTTGAGCCGGACACGGGGGAGATCACGGAATGGCTGTATGAAGCAGGCAGTCAGGTGCAGATGAACGCCAATTCCGAAACGGCTGTTTCCCAAGCCGAAGACTCCGGTCCAAGTGATTCCAAGGGCCGCGAAGTGGTGCTGCAGACGCCAATCAGCGAGGAGCAAATTCGTTCCCTGCGTGTTGGGGATGTGGTGGTGATCCGAGGCGAGATGCATACCGGACGGGATGCGCTTCATAAATATCTGATGGATCACGATGCTCCTATCGACCTGAACGGGTCCGTCATTTATCACTGCGGTCCGGTTATGATGCAGGATGAAGAGGGATGGCATGTCAAGGCGGCAGGCCCGACAACGAGCATTCGAGAGGAACCTTACCAGGGGGATATTTTGAAAAAATTCGGCATTCGCGCGGTTATCGGAAAGGGCGGCATGGGTCCAAAGACGCTTCAAGCCCTGCAGGAGCATGGCGGCGTTTATCTGAATGCGATTGGCGGGGCCGCCCAGTATTATGCGAGATGCATCAAAAAAGTGAACGGCGTGGATTTCATGGAGTTTGGCATTCCGGAAGCGATGTGGCATTTGGAGGTTGACGGCTTTGCCGCGATCGTCACCATGGATTCGCACGGAAACAGCCTGCATGCCGACGTGAGCAAGGATTCGGCAGAGAAGCTGGCTATGTTTAAAGAGCCGGTGTTCTCCTAATCCGGAGCATCCGAAGAAGCATCGATTGGCCATCATGTGCCGGTCGATGTTTTTTTGTTAAATACGGGAATGGGGTACTTATTTCGAATTTTCGTTGCGGTTTTCGGACACTCCGGTTTATGATGAAAGTCAAATACGTCAATTCAGTCATAGGAGGAAACAGGTGAGAAGTTTTGGACTAGCCTTTGCATCTTGGTTTGAAAAGTACACCTTTCTCTTGATTCCAGGCTCGCTGGTGCTAGGCTGGCTGCTCTCGGATGTTTTGGTGGACTTTGTTCACTGGATTCCTTATCTATTCGGTTATATTACACTGGTGATGGCACTTGGCTGCGGGATCCGTCATCTGCAAGGGGTTCTGAAACGCCCCTTTGCCGTTATATTAACGCTCTTTCTTGCCCATGCGGCCGCTCCGGTGCTTGCCTATGGATTGGGCTCGGCCGTGTTTGGTGCGCACTCGGATTATACGATTGGCTTGCTGCTGTTCGCGATCATTCCGCTGGGAATATCCTCGGTGATGTGGGTCGGAAGCTCCGGCGGCAGCGTTCCGTTCATCCTGGCGGTAGTTGTGCTGGATACCATACTCAGTCCCATAGTCGTACCGGCTCTGATGGATATGTTTATCGGGGATGCACTGGTTACATGGAATGCGTCTGAGCTGATTCTCGATTTGCTGACCATGGTGGTATTGCCTACTCTGATCGGGGTGATGCTGTATGAGGGATCCAAAGGACGGATCAAGGATTGGTCGGCTCCTGTAGCCCAGCCCGTATCGAAGCTGTTTTTTATGCTCGTGGTGATGCTGAACGCGGCAGCCATCGCTCCCCATGCAGCAGGCATGAAGGAGGAGATGCTGGTGGTCATTCCGGTTGTCGTTACGCTGATTGTGATCTGCTATTTGCTTGGCTACTTTGGCTCCTATGCGATGCTTGGACCGACACGGGAAATGCAAATTACATTTACATACGCATCCGGAATGCGTAATATATCACTCGGGATGGTGTTGGCTACAACGTATTTCTCACCCCAGGCTTCCATCCCGGTGGTGCTGGGCATTATGTTCCAGCAGCCGGCGGCAACCATCATTCATGCGTTATTCCACCGAAGACGCACACGGGCGGTAAGTTATCCAAAATGATCACGCGGCAGAAAAAGGAGAGACCATGAGGCAGTATCGCAATCGTTTGACTCTGATTATGCTTACTTTAATTGGATTATCTATGCTCGCGGCAGGACTGGCTATGGTGACGGTATTCAAGCAGTCCCATATTCAGCTGCTGGAGGACAATATGGTCCGGGAGATTCGGCTTCTGCAAACCATGATGGAGTTTCCGGATACGAACAGCGCGGATGCTCTTTCGTATTACACCGATAGATCCTTGCAGCTTGAAGAACTGTCTGATGCAAGAGTGACGTTTATATTGAAGGATGGGAGGGTTATCGGGGATTCGGAGAGTGATCCGTTAACCATGGATAACCATGCTTATCGTGAAGAGATGCTTCAAGCGGTAAAAGCGGGGCGCGGGAGTACCATTCGTCGGAGCGATACGCTTGGGCAGGACATGCTGTACGTCGCTCTTCCGGTCAAGGCCGGAGAGAATTTCGACGGATTCGTCCGATTGTCCGTCAGTCTCAAGGAAGTGGACCAGGGAGTCAAACAAGGCTGGACCGTGATGGGAATCGGCCTGCTGGTGCTGTTCCTGCTTGCTGCCTTGGTGAGTTATCGCGTCGCCAAGGGTTTGACCTCGCCCCTAGAGAAAATCACGCGCGTAGCCAGACGGATATCGCGCCTTGAATATGATGCGAGGGTAAAGATTCACCGTAAAGACGAGATCGGTCAATTGGCGCAAGCCATTAACGGAATGGCCGACAGCCTGCAAACCCAGCTGCGGACGATACGGGATAATGAAGATTTGCTGCAAAGCGTTCTAAACAATATGACAGGCGGTATTGTCATGGTGAGCGGGGCAGGCCAGATCATTCTTGTGAACCGGGCTGCCGAGAGAATGCTCGGCATAAATGCCGAAGTGATAACAGGCAAATCGTACCGTGAACTTAAGCAGCATTATGAATTGACCAAACTGATGGAGGAAGGCCTTGAGAGCAAGGAGGACTTCCATGAGGAGCGCAACATTTATTATCCAGTGGAATCGATCATCCGCCTGGATGGGGTTGCGATGATGCAGGAGGAAGAGCAGGAGTCTTATCGGGGGATGCTGTTCCTGCTGCAGGATGTAAGTGATATCCGCAGACTTGAACGCATGCGGAGCGAATTCGTAGCCAACGTATCTCACGAGCTGAAGACTCCGCTTGCTGCGGTGAAAGGGTTTGCCGAAACGCTGCTTGGCGGCGGGGTGACCGATGAGAAGACATCGCGCTCCTTCCTCCAGATTATCTATGACGAATCCGAACGGCTAAACCGGCTGATCGGTGACATTCTAGAGCTGTCCAAGATCGAGTCCAAGCGGATTCAGATGGATTACTCGCCGATTCATCTGTCGGCCTTCTTTGATACGATATCCGAAATGATGCGCACGGTCGCGGAGAAGAAGCGGATCAGCCTGGAGCTCGATATTCCGGAAGAGCTGTTTATGGAGGGGGACGAGGACAAACTCCGCCAGATTTTTATGAATCTGCTCTCGAATGCAATCAATTACACACAAGAAGGCGGACGAGTAAAATTAACGGCTCGTGAAAAGCATAGTAACAGGAACGCCGAGGATATTGTGGAGTTCATTGTTAAGGATTCCGGGATAGGCATTCCGAAGAAAGATCTCCCACGTATATTTGAACGTTTCTATCGGGTGGATAAGGCGCGTTCGCGCGGATCAGGCGGAACGGGGCTTGGACTGTCGATCGTGAAGCATCTGGTGGATCTTCATCACGGAACCATCAAGGTGGAGAGCGAGCTGGGAATCGGCAGCTCCTTCATCATTGAGCTTCCGATCCTACAGGAAACGGACGATACAGGAAGTTAACACTCCGTTAACATTCTGTTGATATACTTGCATAAGTAGTCCAATTATCAAGATAAGGGCGGGGGTAACATTGACGCAACGCATGCTTGTTATTGAAGATGAGCCGACACTTTCGCGGCTGTTGTCCTACAATCTGACGCAGGAAGGTTTTCAAGTCGAGGTAGAGGAACACGGTACCGCAGGTTACGAGAAAGCGTCGAATCATGATTATGATCTGATCCTGCTGGATGTCATGCTGCCTGGCATGAACGGCTTTCAGATTTTAGAGAAGCTTCGAAGTAACGGAATTACCACGCCGATCATTATTCTGACGGCGAAGAACGCCGAAGAGGAAGTTGTTCAAGGTCTGAAGATGGGGGCGGATGACTATATTACCAAGCCATTTGGCGTATCTGAGCTGCTGGCCCGTGTATCAGCCGTCATGCGCAGGGTTTCCGGTCACGCCGATGAAGTAAAGACGACGGACCACCAGGGAAACGTCATTTCACTTGGAGAATTGGAAATCTATCCTGAGAAATATGAGGTCCGACTTGGCGGTCAGAGCATTAATCTCCGCCCGAAAGAATTTGAGGTGCTGCTCTACCTGGCCAAAAAACCGGGCGTTGTGTTAACGAGGGATGATCTGATGAACGTGGTTTGGGGCTTCGATTATATCGGAGGTCAGCGAACCGTGGACGTTCATGTGAGTTCTCTGCGCAAGAAGCTCGAGCTTGATCCTGAATCTGTACACATTGACTCCATTCGCGGGGTTGGTTATAAACTTGTAGTGAATCCGAAAAAAGGCTCCCATCATTCCGTTTGAAATGATGAGGAGTCTTTTTTTTGGGTCTTTGGTCAGATCCTGACATGTCGAATGTCTCATTTCCGCGCCATTATCCTTCCGCAGTTTACGCTCCCTTAATCATTCGAGCATATTCCCATAATACTTGTCCGGTAAGATGCGTCTAAAGGACCAGATGAAGAAGGGGTGAAGGCACATGACACTGCTTCAAACCAAACCGATTCAGACAGAGAGAATGAAGATGGGGGTAAAGCCGGAACTTAATGGACAAGCAGCAAACGAGCCTGAAGCAGGCGCATTATATCGGCAATACATAAGAAGGGTCCCTGTTATAACAAAGTCTGAATCCTGCCTCGATGTGCTGAATGTGTTTGCGAAGGACCAGCGTATACCGTGTGTTATTTATTGCGATGAGGCAGACACACCTGCAGGACTGATCATGAGGGATGTGTTTTACCAGCGAATGATGGGCAGGTTTGCCGTGGACCTGTATTATTCCAAGCCTGCCTACCAGTTTGCGGACCATCAACCGACGCGTATCGACGTATTCGAGAAGGTCGGAACGCTGCTGGAATTGTCCCTGCAGCGCCCGGATTCCAAATTTTACGATTGTGTCCTGGTCACGGATGAAGGACGACTGCTAGGGGTGCTTACCGTCCGGGATCTGATGAGCCTGTCCAGTGTGCTCCAAGCGGAAGCGGAGGCGAAGCGGGAACTGATCCTGCAGGAAAGCTACCGGCATACCCGAAACATTCAATCCTCTTTAACCGAGGTCCGAACGGCAGCAGCGAGAACAAACTCGGAATGTATACGGATGAGGGAGTGGTCCCAAACCGGGAGGGAGAAACTGGATCTTGTCCGAAGCTCGTACCTTGGTCTTGTTGAGGATATGACGAAGCGTGAAGGCCAGGCCTCGGAGCTCGCTGCCGATGCCAGCCGCATCTTTTCCATCACCGGCATGATTACCGAGCTTGCGAACCAAAGCAGTCTGCTGGCCATGAATGCCTCAATTGAAGCAGCACATGCTGGAGAGCATGGGCGTGGATTCCAAGTGGTTGCGGCAGAGGTACAATCGCTCGCAAAACAAACACGCAAGCTGTCAGGGGATATATCCCAGCTGCTCGAGCAAATCCAGCGGCTGGCAGGAGATACAGCCAAGGGGGCTGTATCGTCGCTGAAGGAAATCCAATCCTGCGAGGGGTATGTAACGGAAGGTGCCCAAATGTTTAATGAAATGGACAACGCCGTTCAAGAGGTTCAGAAGTCCGGTAATCAGGTTTATCAACTGGCCGAGGAAACCGTGAAGCGTGTGGAGCGGGTTAAGGATGAGCTTGCCGGAATGAACACAGGTGAAGCTCCGATCGTGGAATAAAGGTCGAATCTATAACTCTACCTTTATTAAAATATTTTACACTGCGTTTACATTTCTCAGAAACTGCTATTACATTCGGGGATTAATATCAATATTGTAAGTAGGAAGTAGAGACAACAACCATTTTGAAGGAGTGGATTCGTTTGTTTAAAAGAAGGGGTCGTAAACCAGCAGGTATTCTCGTACTGGTATTGATGCTGAGCACGCTTTTGGCGGCATGCGGCGGAGGAACAACTTCCGGCGGTGCTTCAGGAGAAAATACAGACAACGGTTCAGCACAGCAAAATGAAGGAAGCACCACAACAGCTTTGTCGGGAACGATTGAAATTGACGGTTCCAGTACATTGCATCCGTTAACTGAAGCCATTGCTGAAGAGTTCGGCGCAGCGAACCCGGATGTCCGCATTCCGATTGGAACAGGCGGAACAGGTGGCGGTTTCAAACGCTTCAATAACGGAGAGATTCCAATCTCCAATGCATCCCGTCCAATTAAAGACAGTGAAGCTGAAGAAGCAAAATCCAAAGGCATTACTTATCATGAGGTTCTGGTAGCTTATGACGGACTTTCCGTTGTTGTTAACCCGAGCAATGAATTCGTAGATAAATTAACAGTAGATGAGCTGAAGAAAATTTACGAGCCGAACAGCACCGTAAAAACATGGGCTGACGTTCGCGAAGGATGGCCGGCAGAGGAAATCAAAATTTACTCCCCTGGTACAGACCACGGAACATTCGATTACTTCACAGAAGCGATTAACGGTGAAGCGCAAGCAAGCAGAAACGATAGCCAAATCACGTTCAGTGCCGATACAAACGCAGTCGTACAAGGGGTTGCTGGTGACAAGAACTCCATCGGATACTTCGGATTCTCCTTCTATGAAGAGAACCAAGACAAATTGAAGCTGGTTCCGATCGATAACGGTACGGCTACAGTAGCTCCAAGCATGGAAACGATCAAGGATAACAGTTATGCTCCATTGTCCCGTCCGCTGCTGCTCTATGTAAATGACAAGGAGCTTGAGCGTCCGGAAGTGAATGCATTCATGAACTTCTACCTTGATAATGCCGCTAGTCTTGCTGGCGAAGTTGGTTTCGTACCGCTTCAAGATGAACAGTATCAAGAAGAAAAAGACAAGTTGGCAAAATAATTAAAGACTTCATGCCCGAAGGGAATCCTTCGGGCAACCCATAGAAAGGGAAGAGGAGAATGAACAAAACTTCACCCGTGGCGGCAAACACTAAAAGCATGACATTCCGTCGAAGCAAAACACGCCTCTCAGACAAAATCGTTCCAATCCTGCTCGGCTTGTGTGCCATGCTTTCGGTGTTTACCACCATCGGTATTGTATATACGCTTCTACAGGAATCCGTGATCTTCTTCAAGGAAGTGCCAGTATGGTCCTTCTTGACCGGAACGACATGGAGTCCGATTCTCCCTCCAAAAGAATTCGGCGTGCTGCCCTTGCTGGGCGGCACATTGCTGATTACAGGCATTGCGATCATTTTCGCAGTGCCTATCGGCTTGGCATGCGCTATTTATCTCAATGAATACGCTCCTGCCCGGGTTCGGGGGGTTGTAAAGCCAGTGCTTGAAGTGTTGGCTGGTGTACCAACGATTGTTTACGGATATTTTGCGCTTGAAACGGTAACGCCATTCCTTCAAAAGATTTTTCCCGACATGGGGATATTCAATGCGCTTAGCGCGGGTCTCGTGGTCGGCATCATGGTACTGCCGATGATCTCGTCTTTAAGTGAAGACGCGATGCGTGCGGTGCCTAAGAGCCTTCGTCACGGAGCATACGCGCTGGGTGCTACCCGATTTGAGGTTGCACTGAAAATTGTACTGCCTGCCGCTTTATCGGGGGTTGTATCCTCCTTCGTATTGGCATTCTCGCGCGCAATTGGCGAGACGATGATCGTTACGGTGGCTGCAGGTGCTACACCGCAGCTGACACTGAATCCGCTGGAAAGCATTCAGACGATGACTTCTTATATTGTTCAGGTAAGCATGGGAGACGTTCCGCGAGGAACGATTGAATACGGCACGATTTTTGCGGTAGGTCTGACCTTGTTTGTCATCACCTTCTTGCTTAATATATTGGCGCAGTGGGTCGCTCGCCGCTTCAGGGAGGAATACTAGATGAAACAATTGAATCTGGGGGATAGCAAAGGAATCAACCGGAGACGTCTGGGTGACCAAACGCTGCATATGATATTCCTGGCTTGTACCAGTATCGGTATTCTAGCCTTGATGGCTTTGATTGTTACGATCGTGATGGATGGCGTTCACAGACTCTCACCCGATCTGTTCACGAACTTTCCGTCGCGTATCGCGGATAAAGCAGGCTTGAAATCGCCGATTGTCGGCACGATTTATCTGCTCCTGCTCATGGCCCCGCTGTCTTTTGTATTAGGCGTAGGCGCGGCAATCTTTCTCGAAGAGTATGCGGGCCGCAGCCGCTGGGTTCGGCTGATCCAGCTGAATATCAGTACGCTTGCAGGGGTTCCTTCTATTATATACGGTATCCTGGGACTGGCGATTTTCGTGCGCGGCATGAATCTTGGCCGCAGCCTGTTGTCCGGGGTATTAACGATGACGCTGCTGGTGCTGCCAATTATTATCGTTGCCGCTCAGGAGGCGCTTCGCGCCGTGCCTAAGAACCGGCGCGATGCTTCTTATGCGCTGGGCGCAACGAAATGGCAAACGGTATCCAGCGCCGTGCTGCCATCAGCGATTCCTGGAATTATGACCGGGGTTATCCTGGCCTTGTCTCGTGCGATCGGCGAAACCGCACCGCTGATCATGATCGGTGCTTTAACGTACGTGGCCTTCTTGCCGGAAAATCTGCTCGATTCGTTTACTGTCATGCCGATCCAGATCTTTAACTGGGTATCAAGACCAAGTGAGGCTTTCCACGAGCTGGCGGCTTCGGGTATTATTCTGTTGCTCATCATGCTGTTCATCATGAACATTGCAGCCGTGTGGATCCGGAACAAGTATTCGAAGAACATCTAAGAGACGCATAAAGCAGATCTAATCGTGAAAAAGGAGACATGAATAAGATATGGAATCCATCATACAGATTAAGAAATTAAACCTTTACTACGACACGTACCATGCACTTAAAAACGTGGATCTGGACATTCCGGAGAAAACGGTGACGGCGTTCATCGGACCGTCTGGCTGCGGTAAGTCTACGCTGCTGCGCACGCTGAACCGCATGAATGACATGATTCCTTCCACTCGGATTGAAGGCAGCGTGCAAATCGGAGGAACCGAAATCTATAGCGAGGAAGTCCACGTTGAAGCCTTGCGCAAGCAGGTAGGGATGGTATTTCAGCAGCCGAACCCGTTTCCTAAATCCATTTATGACAACATCGCTTACGGGCCGAGACTCCACGGTATCCGCAGTAAAGCGGAGCTGGACCAAATCGTGGAACAGAGCTTGAAACAAGCCGTGCTGTGGGATGAAGTCAAGGACTATCTCAAGCGGTCCGCGCTGAGTTTGTCCGGCGGCCAACAGCAGCGTCTATGCATTGCCCGGGCACTTGCCGTGCAGCCGGATATCCTGCTGATGGACGAAGCAACTTCCGCGTTGGACCCGATCTCGACCCTGAAAATCGAAGAGCTGGTGCAGGAGCTGAAGAGCAAATACACCATCGTCATGGTTACGCACAACATGCATCAGGCAGCACGCGTATCCGGGCAAACGGTCTTTTTCCTGAATGGCGAAGTGGTCGAATCCGCAAACACCGATACGCTGTTCTCGACGCCGTCGGACGCACGTACTGAGGATTATATCTCGGGCCGTTTCGGTTAAGCCATTATCACGACAATGATCTTTCTTAAAAGTAGATAGGAGGAGCATCACACATGATCCGGAGAATTGAGTTTGATCAGCAGCTTGATGAGCTGAAAACCTTGCTGCAGGATATGGGCAAACATATGGAGGAGGCACTGGCGAGCAGCGTAGAGTCTCTTCAGACCTTGGATGCGGAGAAAGCGCAGACGGTTATCAAGAACGATGTGCAGTTAAACACAATGGAAGAGCAGATTATGGACATCGGCTCCCGCTTGATCGTGACTCAGCAGCCTGTGGCGAAGGATTTACGCCGGATATTGGTTGCTTTCCGGATTGCAAGCGATTTGGAGCGTATGGGAGACTTGGCGCGGGATGTCGCTAAAGTTACGATCCGTCTGCAAGGCCAGAAGCTGATCAAGCCACTAGTGGATCTTCCACGGATGTCGGATTTGGTGCGCGCGATGGTTTCGGAATCCATCGAATCCTATCTGACGGAAAATACGGATCTGGCCTATAAAATGGCCCAGGACGATGATCAGGTGGATCATTTGTACAGCGTGATTTTGCAGGACCTGTATGCGCATCTGACCTCCGATCCGGATTCGGCCAATCAGGCGATGCTGCTGATCATGGTGGGACGTTACATCGAACGGATCGCTGACCATGCAACCAACATTGGCGAGAGCACGGTGTACCTCGTAACAGGTCATCGTCCCGACCTCAACCAATAGCATAATGTTAAGTCAAACGCTGGCGAAAGCTGGCGTTTTTTTGCGTATTCTTAGGAATTCACCGTTAATCGAACGGATTGTTCGGAATTGGCGGTAACCTATGTTATCATGTGGAAAGGAAGTAATATTGGTGCGAGGTGTTCTATGGACAAGCTGATTTTGATTGATGGAAATAATATCATTTACCGGGCATTCTTCGCGATGCCGCCGCTGACCAATGCCAGCGGACAGCAGACAAATGCGGTTTACGGCTTTACGACGATGCTGCTTCGCTTGATTGAGGAACACAAACCGACCCATATGATGGTCGCATTCGATGCAGGCAAGGAAACGTTTCGGCATGCGGATTTTCAGGATTACAAGGGTGGCCGCCAGAAAACGCCTCCCGAGCTCTCCGGACAATTCCCACTGCTCAAAGAGCTGTTGAAAGGCCTTGGCGTCTCCCAATTTGAAATCGGCGGTTATGAGGCCGACGACATTATCGGGACCATTACCCGTCAGGCTGACGAAGCTGGTCGGAAGGTGATGGTGGTATCCGGAGATAAGGATATGCTGCAGCTGGCCTCGGAGCATACCACCATCGCGATGGTCCGCAAGGGCGTTACCGATATCGAGTATTACGGACCAGAACAGATTAAGGAGCGATATGATCTGACGCCTGATCAGATTATCGACCTTAAGGGACTGATGGGCGATGCTTCCGATAACATTCCCGGCGTTCCGGGAGTGGGTGAGAAGACGGCTCTGAAGCTGCTTCATGAATTTGGATCCGTTGAAGCCGTGGTGTCACGCACCGACGAGCTGAAAGGCAAAATGAAAGAGAAAATCGAAGAGCATGCGGATTCCGCCATACTCAGCAAGAAGCTGGCTACGATCTTCCGCGAAGTGCCGCTGGAGCAGTCGCTGGATGACATGGCGTTTACTGGCTTGAATGAAGAGACAGCGGGACCCGCACTGGCGAAGCTGGAGTTCAAATCGCTGATTGAACGGTTAAACCTGAGCACAAGCGGAGTGGGCGGGGATGCGGCTGAGTCGAAGCCCGAAGCGAAGATTGAAGTGACCCTTGTAGACACGAAGGGGCTTAAGGAGGTTGCGGATAACCTGGCCCAGGTCACCGTACTCCACGTAGAGACGCATGGGGACAATCCTCATCAAGCCGAGGTGATCGGGCTTGCACTCGCTACGGAGGAACGGCAGTACTTCATTCCGTTTGAGGTTCTGAAGTCGGAAGAGGCCGAGCCTGTCCGTGCTTGGCTTGCCGATAGCGGGATCCCTAAACGCGGATATGATCTGCACCGCATTGATCTGGCCCTCCACTGGCAGGGCATCGCTTTTGCCGGCGCGGCATTCGACGTTCATCTGGCTGCCTACCTGCTGGACCCGACCGAATCGAATCAAAGTCTCAGCGGTCTGGCCTCCAAATACGGGCTTGCGTATCTACAAGCCGATGAGGATGTGTTCGGTAAAGGGGCAAAGTACAAGGTTCCCGATATGGAGAAGCTTAGCGAGCACATGGCCAGAAAATGCCTGGCTGTATCCGAACTGGTTCCCGTTCAGGAGAAAGAGCTGGCTGCCAATGAAATGCTGCCGCTGTTCCATGAGCTGGAGATGCCGCTGTCCCGCATTCTGGCTGATATGGAGAAGCAGGGAATTGCCGTGAATGCGGAGGATTTGAAGGAGCTGGGGCGCGAGTTTGAAGGACAGATCGAGAAGCTAGTTCATGAGATATATGAGATCGCCGGAACGGAATTCAATCTTAATTCGCCTAAACAGCTGGGCGAGATTCTGTTTGTGAAGCTGGAGCTTCCGGTCATCAAGAAGACCAAAACCGGTTATTCCACCGATGCCGAGGTGCTCGAAAAGCTGGCGCCTTATCATGATATTGTCCGCTTGATTCTGAAGTATCGTACCTTGGCCAAGCTGCAATCCACTTATGTGGAAGGTCTTCTGAAGGAAATTTCGTCGCAAACTGGCAAAGTGCACACATTCTATCGTCAGACGATTGCCGCGACGGGTCGTCTGAGCAGCCAATATCCGAATTTGCAGAACATTCCGATCCGTCTGGAGGAGGGCCGCAAGCTGCGCAAGGTCTTCGTTCCGTCCGAGCCGGGCTGGAGCATTTTGGCGGCGGACTACTCTCAGATCGAGCTGCGCGTACTTGCGCATATCTCGGATGATGAACGGCTGAAGGAAGCCTTCGTCCACGATATGGATATCCATACAAAGACCGCGATGGACGTGTTCGGAGTCAGCATGGATGAGGTGGACTCCAATATGCGCCGATCCGCCAAGGCGGTTAACTTCGGCATTGTGTATGGAATCAGCGACTATGGCTTGTCCCAGAACCTGAATATTACCCGGAAGGAAGCCGCGGCCTTCATCGACCAGTATTTCGAGGTGTTCCAGGGCGTGCGGCGTTATATGGACGTGATCGTCAAGCAGGCGAAGCAAGACGGCTATGTGAAGACATTGCTTGAACGCAGACGTTACCTGCCGGAGATTAACGCCAGCAACTTCAACCTGCGGTCTTTTGCCGAGCGGACGGCAATGAATACGCCGATTCAGGGAACCGCGGCCGACATTATCAAGCTGGCCATGGTCCATATGGACAAGGCGCTGCATGATCGTCAATTGAAGAGCCGCATGCTGCTTCAGGTGCACGATGAATTGGTGTTCGAGGTGCCGGAGGATGAGCTGGAGATCATGAAGGAATTGGTGCCGGAAGTGATGAGTCAGGCACTGAAGCTGTCGGTACCGCTGAAATCGGAAGTCAGCTATGGCGAGAACTGGTACGAAGCGAAGTAAAGTTATACAATGTGTTAGCGGATAGAGAATCGTTTATAGGGATCATGGCGTGAAGAGGGGCGCATTATGCACCATACCTTTCCACAAAACCATGGTCCCGCTCTGTCCTAACTTCCGGTATAATGGGAGATGAGGTGAAGTCATTATGCCGGAATTGCCGGAAGTAGAAACGGTGAAACGAACACTTAACCAATTGATTAAAGGTAAGCATATAGATCATGTATCCATACATCTGCCGCGGATTATTCAGCGTCCTGACGATATTGAGGCATTTGCGTTTATGTTGAAGGATCATACCGTGGAAGGTGTAGAGCGCCGCGGGAAATTTTTACGGATATTGCTGGACGGACTGGTGCTCGTCTCGCATCTTCGGATGGAAGGGCGTTACGGGTTGTACTCTGCCGAGGAGCCGGTGGAGAAGCACACCCATGTTATATTCCATTTCTCGGACGGCACGGAGCTGCGCTATAAGGACGTACGCCAATTCGGAACGATGCATCTCTTTGCAACGGGGGAAGAATTTCAGCATGCTCCTCTTGCCAAGCTGGGGTATGAGCCGCTGGATGAAACGTTTACGTTCGGAACCTTCAAGGAAGTCATCGGCAGCAAAAAAACGAAGATTAAAGCGGTGCTCCTGAATCAGGCATATGTGGTCGGCATCGGCAATATATATGTCGATGAGGCATTGTTTCGAGCCAAGATTCATCCAGAGCGTAACGCCAACAGCCTGAAGGATGCCGAACTCAAGCGATTGTATCATGCCATTGTGGATACACTGTCCGAAGCCGTAGAAGCGGGTGGTTCCTCCATTAAATCCTATGTCAATGGACAGGGTGAAATGGGGATGTTCCAGCATAGTCATCAGATTTACGGACGGAAGGACAAGCCGTGTCATACATGCGGTGGACCGATTCATAAGATCGTGGTTGGCGGACGGGGGACCCACTACTGCCCGAAGTGTCAGCCGGTTAAGAAGTAATCCAATAGGCGTGCACCCATTCCTATCCCTACACATATAATGTGGAACATATGTGGAGCGCATGGAGCTGCTCTTCTTCATGAATGAGCCGCTTGATGTGGAGCTTACGAGGAGGGAAAAGGGTGCTCAGTCATATTTTCTCGTCTGCGCTGCTGGCCATGGCATTAAGCCTGGACGGATTCGGTGCGGGGGTTACATACGGTCTGCGCAAAACAAGGATACCGCTGCTGTCTGTATTGATCATCTCGCTATGTTCCGGCTTGGTGCTTGGCGCCTCCATGCAGGCGGGCGCGCTGTTACAGCGGTTCTTATCCCCATCCGTGGCGTCCGTGATCGGAGCCGCCATTTTGATTCTGCTGGGCTTATGGTCTCTATATCAGCAAGTTCGCAGAAGAAACGAGTCAGATGTGCAGCCGGTTTCCAGTAAGGATGTTTCGAAGACTCTTATGGAAACGAAGGCATCTGACCATCAAGTGAAATCAAGACGTGAGGTTAACACGGCAGGTCAAGTGCATCTTCAGCGGACGGTATTCTCTCTTGAGATTCCGAAGGTCGGGGTTGTCATTCAAATTCTGCGCAGTCCCTCGAAGGCGGATCTGGACGACTCCGGCAGCATCTCCCCGTGGGAGGCGATGTGGCTCGGGATCGCGTTATCGCTCGATGCGTTCGGCGCAGGGCTTGGCGCTGCCATGCTGGGCTTCTCACCGTTAGGTACCGCGGCTGTTGTTTCTTTGTTTAGCGGGGTATTCCTGGTGCTGGGCATGAGGGTTGGTTTACGTTTTGCATCCAAGGGCGGGATGCGTTTTATCTCTTATTTGCCTGCTTTTTTGTTAATCGTCATGGGTATAATGAAGCTGTTATGAGGTGAAGTCATGAATATCGGTTTAACCGGAGGAATTGCAACTGGCAAGAGCACCGTGTCCTCCATGTTGACCATGAAGGGAGCACTTCTCGTCGATGCGGATCTCATCGCCCGGGAAGTCATGCTCCCGGGTCATCCGGTGCTGGGTAAAGTGACCGAACATTTTGGACAAGCAATCCTGTTTGAGGACGGTACGTTGAATCGAAAAAAACTCGGGGAGATGATCTTCCACCATCCCGAGCAGAGAACGGTATTGAATGAGATCACGCATCCGGCGATCCGGCAGGAAATCCGGGAACGGACGGAAGCGTATGAGCGGCAGTATCCCGACCGGCTCGTTGTAGCGGATATTCCGCTGCTGCTTGAGGCCAAGGAACATTATTCTTATCTTGACCAGGTCGCTGTTGTTTATGTACCGCGAGAGCTGCAGCTTGAGCGTCTGATGGTGCGCGATGATCTTAACAGGGAAGCGGCAGAAGCGCGTTTAAACAGTCAGATGGATATCGAGGAGAAGAAGCGTCTGGCGGATATCCTCATCGATAACAGCGGAACATTGGCCGAAACGCAGCAGCAGGTGGACAACCTGTGGGGCAGGTTGGTTAGTCTATGAAGTGGCTCCGTAAAAAAAGAGTGCTGCTTCTGCTGTTTGTCTCTTTCGTAGCGCTGCTGTATCTGAGCTCGAACTGGATGACCTTGCTGTATCCGATTCATTATAAAGATGAAATACGGAAGCATGCCGCTTACTATGAGGTCGATCCGTTCCTGGTGGCATCCATTATTCGTGTGGAAACGAACTTTAAGCCGGGCAAGGAGTCCAAGAAAGGCGCGCTGGGCATTATGCAGCTGATGCCGGATACGGCGAATTGGGCGATGGAAATGGCCAAGCTGCCATCGGTAAACCTGCTGAACGTTAAGAATGAAGTGGATGCAAATATCCAGCTGGGCACCTGGTATATTCAGAACCTGCACAAGGAAATGGACGGCAACCCGATTGCTGCCATCGCCGCCTACAATGCAGGCCCCGGGAACGTCAAGAATTGGATCAATAAGGGCATGTGGGATGGAACCTACGAGAATGTGAAGAGTATTCCCATCGGGGAAACCCGCCACTATGTACAGCGCGTGATTTATTATTATAATCAATATACGGATGTGTATAAGGACGGCTTTTAACGAAAAAAGAGCGCTGGACAGGCTCTTACATTGAGCCGTCCAACACTCCTTTTTAAGGAAGAATCAATTATTGACCGGAGAATTGACCAGCCAATTGTTGCTCGGCCAGGGTTACAAGACGCTTTGTGATGTATCCCCCGATCGAACCGTTCTCGTAGGAAGTCATGTTACCTTGGTATCCGTCTTGTGGAATGGAGATACCAAGTTCTTGAGCTACCTCGTACTTCAATTGCTCAAGAGCAGCGTTTGCGCGAGGAACAACCAGGTTGTTGGAGTTGTTGTTGCTTTGTGCCATGTTAAGTTCACCTCCTTGGGTTGGTAAAAGTATTATGTCTCGGGTTTCGCATTTTCATAACATAAAAGAAAAAAGTTTTGTTGGTAAATTTTTCATTAGTGCCTTTAAGGCTAAAATACGCTGAAACAAAGGAAGTGAAGATGACTTTATGAAGTGTCCATATTGCAGTTATGCCGGAACGAAAGTGCTGGATTCCAGGCCTGCCAACGAGAATAAATCCATCCGCCGCCGCAGGGAATGCGAGCAGTGCAGCAAGAGATTTACAACCTTTGAGATGGTGGAGGAAACGCCGCTGATTGTTGTGAAGAAGGATGGAAGCCGCGAAGAATTCAGCCGGGAGAAGGTACTCCGCGGTTTGATTCGGGCATGCGAGAAGCGTCCGGTATCCGTGGACCAGCTGGATATGATCGTATCGGATGTCGAGAAGGCAGTGCGCAATACCGCAGCAGCAGAGGTGGAGAGCCGCCAAATCGGGGAGCTTCTGATGGAACGGCTGTATCCGGTCGATGAGGTAGCATACGTCCGGTTTGCGTCCGTGTATCGGCAGTTCAAGGATATCAATATGTTTATGAAGGAACTGAAAAGCTTGCTGTCCAAGGATACGGACGGTCAGGAGCTGTAAGAGCGCCAGGCTTGTGCGTGATCCAGGTGCTCTTCCGGTGCTCTCAAGGAGCCCCATCCTCATCATCGATAAGTGACATTATATAGAGAAGTAAAAGGGATACAGCACGTCATCAAAAAATGTGAAAAACCTGTTGACATGCCTGCTGATTTTTTATATGATATAGAAGTCGCTTACGGGGCCTTAGCTCAGCTGGGAGAGCGCATCGCTGGCAGCGATGAGGTCAGGGGTTCGATCCCCCTAGGCTCCATAATAAGAAAACCCTTGATGGTATATCATCAAGGGTTTTTTGCTTTTTTAGTGATTCTTTAATTCTCCCCAAGAATGGTCTTGAGGAGAATTGGGGACGAGAATCGAACATAATGAACGTAGATTTATAATTTTCCGTAGAGCTATATGCGGCCAGTTCCGGGTGCCGATATGATCGATCTTGCTTTGGTTCGGTATCTAAGGGGCCATGAAAAAGCTCTTATTAGTCTGAAGACTTAGCATTGGGAAGAATGGAAGGAAAGATGAGGGTTACCTCGGTTCCTTTTCCCGTTTCACTCTGAAGGCTTAATCCATAAGCGCTGCCGTATTTGAATTGGATGCGGTGATGAACGTTAGCCACCCCGATATGTCCGTTTAATATCGAGTCCTTGCCCTCAGAATGGAGAAGATGGTTAAGCTGCTCCAGCCGGTCAGATGACATTCCAATCCCATTATCTTTTACCATGACAACAAGATCCCCATTTTCGTTGGTGTGCACATGGATATGTACTGCCCCGCCTTGAGCCAAGGTTTCAAGACCGTGCGTGAGCGCATTTTCCACGATCGGCTGGATGATCATCTTGGGTATGAGGAGGGGCAAAAACTCCTCTGGGCAGACCAATCCATACGTAAAGCGGCCGGAGAACCTTATCTGATAGATGGTGATATACGCGTTTACGATTTGAAGCTCTTCCCCGAGACTGACCTCATCCCCTCCCTTGATGCTGTACCGGAGCATCCGGCTTAAGGCACCCGCCATTTCATACGTTTCTCTGCTGCCCTGCGAAATGGCGATCCCTTTCATCGTATCCAGCGTATTGCTTAGAAAATGCGGATTGATCTGGCTCTGAAGGAAGGCGTACTGCAACCGCTGTTTCTCCAGCTCGGATTGATACAGTTGGGTATCGGATTGAACCAGCTGATTCGTTAAACCATTGATCCGCTGAAGCATCGTGTTGAATTCATTCGAGATCATTTCGATTTCCGCATAACCTTCCAGTCGGACCTTTGAATGCAGCACATTCAAGTTTCCGGTCTTTAATTGTTTCATGAAGGTCATGAGCTTGGACAGCGGCTTTAATAAGTTCATCATTAGAATACTGTACGGAATGGATATAATCAGAAGCATCAACACAACCAGAATGTAGCTCTTCGTTTTTAAAGGCTGGAGACCCTTAGTCAGCAGGCTGATCGGCGTAGCCGTCACAATTTTGCCTCCAATTTCGGGCAGCACATGGGATTGCACGATATAACGGGCGCCGGCATTCGTTTCTACGACCATGTGATCCTGGTCCTTGTTCAACAAGGGGCCGTTGATCAGCTGGATTAGTTGCTCATCCTGGCTGCTGTTGGAGTACACCAGATCGCGGTTGTCAAACAGATAAAAGTTGGTACCGGCCAAGCGGGGGTATTTTTCGATCTCCTTATTTATGGAGCGCACATCGAGCCCGATCATCATAAAGCCGGCGTTGTCCCCGTACGGGATTCTATTGCCTAGGGAGAAAATATTCATGCTGAACAGGAATTTGTCCCGGTCAAGCGTGGGACTGCCCTTTCGGAACCCGGCATAGTGAGCGGCACCGTCTTGCTCCGGTATGTTTTCCGCATCGTAAACATCGGTAATCGTTCCCTTTAACGAGACGACTTTGCGGGTGTTGCTGACGACGGAGATGTCCAATATATCGGGATTGGTATTTTTGATGACGCCCATGACGCTTTCAACCTTCTTGGCAAGCTCGTAAATTGTTAGATCATCGCTTTCCGCTAAGAAATTCTGAACCGTAGCATCATACCCCAGATTGACCATGAGTTCGGAAATCTCAGAGTAGTTGGAGGATATCCGCTGCTTCATGATAGCGATAAGCTCTTTGTTATACTGAGTGTTCTGATCGATAATTAATTCACTAGACTGCTTGTACGCATTTAGTACAATAACAGGGACCATGGCGATAATAATGAGTCCGATCGTCATGACCTGAACTCGGATAGACAGCTTTTTGAAAAACTTCATTTGGAAATACTCTCTCTGTACTGCGTCGGTGTTTGGCTTACGATCCTTTTAAATATACGGGTGAAGTAGAAATAATCGTTAAAGCCGCATTTCTCACCAATTTGCTTGATAGGGAGGTCCTTTTGAGCAAGCAGCTTGCACGCATATTCGATCCGAAGACGGGAGATATACTCGATAAAGTTTTCGCCAACTTCTTTTTTGAATAAGTGACATAAATAATTAGGGCTTAGATAAAATCGCTCGGAAAGACTCTGAATGGAGATTTCGGTTGTAAAGTTGTCATGGATAAACTCCAACATTTTTCTGATCGTTTTATGGGAAACCTCGGTTATGAGTACAGGCTGTTCTTCCGAGAGGTAACCCAGCGTGTGCTCCATCAAGTAGTCAATCATGGCATCCGCATCCCCGTAATGATATGAAAGCTCCTCATAGCCTTCATACACCCGGGCTGAGCTTGATACGCCTTCCCTGTAGAACAAAGTCATTAAGGCAGTGAAGATGAGATAGGCATCCTTTATGCTGAAAACACCGCTGCGAAATTGGAGCCTGGCGTGGTTCATGGCAGCGCTGAATTGGATTCTATCCTTCTGTTCCATTGCTTGCGATAAATTCCTTAGTACCTCTTCAATTCGGGGATTGGTATGTGGAGGAGCATTGAACACACCGGGTTTTCCGGTTGTAAAGATCCCGTACGATGCAAGAGAAGCCGCTTCTAAGGAAGAACTGAGCTCGGACAAGTCGGAGAGGGCATAACCGATCCCGATGCTGCACAATGATTCTTTACTGTTAGTAGAAAACAGGCTGTGAATCAAAGCTTCCGTCTCATTTTCATAGACTAGAAAGCCGAACCGGCGGGGGCTCATTTGAAAGCGGAGATGCTTGATTGTCCCTGAAATAACGGAGAACTTATTGCCATGAACAACAATTACCAGAGGCTGGATTTTATGTTTATCATGTAAGTTCATCTCGCTTCGTGTGATTATCTTCTTAACCAGGACCGTCTCATTGGCGCAGATCGCCTCGTAGAGTTCAGGTGAAGGAGGCAGGACTGATTCTTGCGGACGCGCCGATAGTACATCCGACAGCCGCTTTAACATATTGTGAATTTCCTCAACCTCGAACGGTTTAAGACAATAGCCGAACGTCCCGTAATTTAAGGCTTTCTGGGCGTACGCAAATTCAGCATGGGCGCTGAGCACGACAAATAATGTATTGGGAAATCGTTCTCTGCCTGTTTTGATGAGCTCAAGACCGTTCATCAGCGGCATCTTGATATCCGTAAATACGACATCCGGTCGAAGCTGTTCCATCATGGTAAGCGCGTCCTGACCGTTTTCGGCACTGCCGACGACCTCGAAGCCGTATGATCCCCATTCTACTCCTGCTTTAATGCCTTCCATGATCCATTTTTCGTCATCTACAATAATAGCTTTGTACATATGACCTCCTGTGTAGAACGATGTGCAAGTATGGATGCTGCTGAAAGCGCACTCATTTCTTATGGAAAGAATACACTACTTTTTGATTCGGGTAAACGGGGAAGCGGGCCTTACGATATAGACATTATTACGGATTCCTATGTACAAAACTTAGAATTGGGGAATGCGGATCAGATCATAAATAAGTCCAAACAGAACCCGAATTATGTCTATATGCGCCGAAACGGATGATTAATATAATAAATCACATCAAGTCGATATGGACTGCAGTCTCTATTTGAAACGTGAAAACGTATACATAGAGACGGCACACGATCATGAAAATACGGAATAAGGCGGCGAGAAAGAATGAAATCAGAGAAAAGATTGGAGGCGCACCCCTCTAAAATTGCTTTGTGGAGCACCATTCGTCAATATAAGTATCATTATTTAATGCTGCTTCCCGTCGTGATCTGGTACCTAGTGTTTAGCTATTTGCCGATGTATGGGGTCACACTTGCTTTAAAAACGTTTGATTTCAGCAAGGGGATATTAGGAAGTCCCTGGATCGGGTTCGATCATTTCAAGACGCTTATGCATGACCAGGAATTCTGGAATGCTTTCGAAAACACCGTTATCATCAGCTTGGCTAAGCTGGTCATCCATTTTCCGCTTCCGATCATTTTAGCTATAGTCATGAACGAGTTTTCACGCAGCCGAGCAAGAAAGTTCTTCCAGACACTCTTTACGTTTCCGCATTTCATCTCTTGGGTTGTCCTGGCGGGGATCCTTACCAATATTCTAAGTAATGACGGAGTATATACACAGCTCTTGTCACTGCTAGGTATTGAAACATCATCACCGTTGGTCAATGAAAATGAGTTCCGGCCGATGCTTTACATAACCCATGTATGGAAAGAGATAGGATGGGATTCCATCATTTATATGGCAGCGCTCGCAGGCATCAATCCGGATCTGTATGAAGCTGCTGAAATCGATGGGGCCAGCCGGTTCCAGCGACTACGGTATATCGCTTGGCCAGGTATTAAGAGCACAGTAGCCATCCTGTTTGTACTTACAATTGGCGGGCTGATGAGTCTGGGAGGCAGCTTTGATCAAATCTTCAACCTGTACAGTTCACCGGTATATTCCGTAGCGGATACAATCGATACCTATATATACCGGACCACATTTACAGTCGGTGCTGATTTTGGTTATATGACAGCGGTCGGATTGCTAAAGTCGGTGATCAACCTGGTGCTTTTAGTGCTGGCGAACATGGCTGTGAAAAGAATGGGAGAACAAGGATTGTACTAGCTGAAAGGAGCTGCTAAAGAGGATGGAACCAACGCGAGCTAAAAAGAAAATGAGCACCTTCGATATCGTAACTTATATTGTTCTGGGCATTCTTGCACTAATTACTTTTTATCCTTTCTATAACGTGATCATCATTTCATTTGCTAAGTTTGATGTCATCAGCAAAAGTGATTTATACTGGCTGCCGCAATCCTTTGACTTCTCAGCTTATAAGGTTGTATTGTCGGATACGAAATTCTGGAGCTCCTTCCTGGTTACGATCTTGGTAACCATCGGCGGGGTGATCTTCAGTATGGTCATCTCGGTGGCGGGTGCTTATGCTCTCTCCAAAAAAGGGATGCCGGGAAGGAACGCGGTTCTTACACTCATCTTGTTCACGATGTTTTTTAACGGGGGGCTCATTCCCTTTTACCTGGTGGTAAAGGAAGTAGGCTTGATTAATAACATCCTGGTCATGATCATCCCTGCGGGGATTAATACGATGTACCTGATTATTATGAAGAATTACTTCAGCACGATTCCAGATGGCCTGGAAGAATCAGCCAAGCTGGACGGCGCGAATGATATGTATATTTTGCTCAAAATTATCATCCCGATTTCCATGCCATTTATGGCAACCTTCGGTTTGTTCTATGCGGTGGAAAGGTGGAATGAGTGGTGGCACGCCCTCATCTTTATCAGTGATGCAGACAAGGCCCCGCTGCAGATTTACCTTAGAAATATCTTGATTACGGCCAGCTCTTCGCTAAATAGCATTGCTATGACCATGGCCGAGCAGAAAAATTTGACGAAGGTTTACACCCCGAGTCTCCAGATGGCCAGCATCGTGATTTCCTGTTTGCCGATCATGCTGGTATACCCGTTCCTGCAGAAACACTTCGCCAAGGGCGTCCTTGTCGGATCCATGAAAGAATAATACTTTCATATACAGTCATCCGGTTGTACACATAAAAAAGGGAGGTTTTACAATGCAAAAGCTACGAAAATTCAGCACGCTGACCATCATTCTAGTGCTGATGGCAGGATTGTTGGCTGGATGCGGAACAAAGGATGCTTCAAATCAAGAACCCAACAGCAATGGCGGGACGGGCGCGGCCAGTGATGATCCGTTCAAGGAACATCTCGAAATTTCGGTTGGTTTTTGGGATATCGACACGATTGCTCCCAAGTTTCAAGAGGATAAGATTTTTCAGGATGTTATGAAGAAATTCAACATTACCATCAAGCCTGTAAACGTGACATGGGATGACTATGTACAAAAATATCAGATGTGGGCCGCTTCCGGCCAGCTTCCGGATATTTTTGCAACAGATGCCATCGGAACTCAATATTACAGAAACTGGGTGAATCAGGGGGTCGTTAAGGCGCTTCCTGAGGACCTGTCCGCTTACCCGAACTTGAAAGAGTACTTTGAAACGCCAGATATTAAAGGATTGAGTGAGGACGGGAAATTCTATAACGTTCCGAGACGTATGTTCCCTACGGTTCAGTGGAGCGTACTTGACCGCCCTGTATTGTACAGATGGGATCTTGCCCAGCAAGCGGGTATCACCAAGGAGCCTGAAACCTGGGATGAATTCAAAGCCATGCTGCAAGCGATTGTAGAACAAGATCCGGAAGGCAAAGGGATTACAGGTCTTACATCATCTACGGTTAAAATGCTTGGCGGATTCTTCTGGTTGTACGGTAATGCTGCGGCAACAAGCGACGGCAGCGGAAGCGATTTTAAATGGATCAAGGAAGACGGGAAGTTCATACCGGCTGTATTCAGCAAAAACGCGCTTCCTGCTCTGCAAAACATGAGGGATATGTATGACAACAAACTGGTTGACCCGGATATCGCATTGACCAAACCGGACTCTGCGTATGATAAATTTGTTTCCGGTAAATCAGCAGCACTGCTGATGGGTGGAGGATTTAAAGGCATTGATCAGAACGTTTATGAGAAGCGTTGGAAAACAGTGTATCCAGACGCAGAATTCACGGAAAACGTAAAAATATTGAAGCCGCTAATAGGTCCGGACGGCGAACGCTATCATCCAGTATTTAAGACTTATTGGTCTGAAAGCTACTTTAACGCCAAGATGGATGATAAGAAGCTTGACCGTATTATGAGACTGTACGATTATATTCTTTCCGAAGAAGGCAGCACATTGCTGACTTATGGCATTGAAGGTGAAGATTACAAAATTGAAGGGGACAAGAAGGTTCCTCTCCACGAAGAGAGCCTGATGTTGAAGTATCCAGCTATTAACACACTGTTAAACCTGGTTACTTACAACACTTCGGATACTTATGCAATGGATAATCCAACGATTACTAACAAAAAGGTCAGACAGGAAGCGGTTGACTTCATTGATTGGAGTATTAAAAACTCCAAACTGCCGGATTATGATATCCGCCTGACTTACCTGTCCACACCGACCAAGGATAAATTCAGTGTGCTGGATCATGATGATTTGCTGAAGGTCATGCTGAGCAAAGAGCCGGTAGAGCAGGCTTGGAATAATATTTTGAATAACTACAAATCCAAGGGACTCGATCAGATGATTGAAGAGGTCAACGCCAAAGCGAAAGAGTCCGGCATTGAATAACAAAAGGCAATAGCAGCAGGTAGTACCGCAAAAAGCGTCTCTTTTATTAAAGGAAATGTCCAGTGACTTGGAACAAATTCTAATAAATAGGGGCTCTTTTGCGTTATCTGGTTTCTAGATCATGAATCGAGACGGGAGTGAGGAGAAACAAATTTTAACGGTAACGGTACAGATGTATCACAGCGGGAGTTTGAAGCGGCAAAACCATTGAACCCGGGAGAGATCAGCGGTGTTATTCCGATTCAGGGCGGATTTGCCTTGCTGCACAGGAAAAAACCAGGGCAGGCCCGTTCGGGTCTGTCCTGGTTCCTTGTGTTCATTATAGAATATGGCTCAGGCAAGCTACCGTTTTTCTTCCTATCATCAATTTACCGTCCTGTACAAATCCTTCTTCTCGATCTTCCAGCTCCTGAATGAGTCTCGCCCTCCATTCATGAAGTCTCGGTTCTTGATCCGTATTGGCTGCTAAATTCACTGTTTCATGCGGGTCCGCCGTCAGGTCGAACAGCTGCTCCTCCCCCGTCTGGGAGTACCATATGTATTTCGTTGACCCGTCTGTAACCCAATGGTTGGATTGTTCGCCGAATGCCTGCTCTCCATGAATGTAGGAGCGCCAAGCCGTGTCTCTACCTGTACACAGCGGCAGCAGGCTCTGTCCTTCGACGGATGGTGGGATTTCCGCACCCGCTGCATCAAGGAAGGTTGGCATAATGTCCCGGAGCTCTATCACTTCTTGTACCCGGCTGCCCTTTGAGAAGCCGTATCTGCCTGAAGGGTCGTTAACAATAAACGGAATTCTGGTGCTGCCTTCATAAGCAAGGGACTTGCGGAAATAATGATGGTCCCCTAATAACTCCCCATGATCTGAGGTGAATAGGATAATTGTATTTTGGTAGATTCCGTATTCCTTCACAGCATTGAGCAATCTGCCGATCTGATCGTCAATGTGGGTGAGCAAAGCGTAGTAGGCGGCCTGGGCCCGATGGAGACGACGTTCCGGTATTTTACCGCGATTCGTTGTTGGATCAAAGCTTCCCGCTTCGGCTTTAACTTGATCCACCCAGTCACCGATAGGGGGATCTGGCATTTCCAAATCTTTGTACATGTCAAAATACGCCTGCGGCGGGTCCAGCGGAGAATGCGGGCGAACAAAGGATGTCCACAAAAAGAAAGGCTTATCGGGATCACGCCGTCTCAGAAAGTCGATAGATTGTTCGACGGCCCAGTTGGTGGGATGAAGGCGCTCAGGCAGATGCCAAGGCCGTGCTACCGTGGAGGCATTACAGTCGAGCCCCAAGTCCAGCAGATCATGTTCTGCGCCTGCTGTTTGCCGCAGCCATACCAGGTAGTCGTCAGCCTGATCAAAATGAGAGCCGTAAGGAGTATGTCGATCTCGATTGTGGTGCAGGTATCCGTCATGCAGTACAACATTATGGAAGCCGCACAGATTACGTGCGGGGTACACGTGCATTTTGCCTACACATTGGGTGTGGTAGCCGGCCTTAGCCAGTTCCCCCGGCAGCATATGCTCGTAACGCCATGGCACTTTATCCTGATATCCTACTCGGCCATGAGAACGCTGGCTCATACCTGTGAAAATGGCAGCTCTTGCCGGGATGCATGTCGGTGTTGCCGAGTAAGCGCGATCAAAGAGCACACCGGTTTGGGCCAAATGATCCAAGTTCGGTGTCTCTACAATCGGGTGACCGAGAAGGCTCAGGCAATCTGCTCTCATCTGATCGACTGTAATTAGCAAAATATTGGGTTTCACTTCATGCCTCCAAACTATGACTTTTTACTTCATTCTATCAAAGTTCAGGATTTGATTATACAATCGATTGTTCATTCGGCTGATTTCGTCACACGTGATTTCATAGTAACTGACGTTGTTACAAGAACATCTTTGATGTACGCCTTCCCGTGCATCACTCTTTACGGGCCGATACCTCATGTTCATGGAGCATGGAATATAGGAGTATCACTGAATGAGGATGAAATAACGCTCTGTGACCATCTGAAGCAGTCTGGTTACCGTACGGTTGGGGTTGGTAAAATGCATTTTCGATCCTCGATGCAAATGGGATGGAGGAAGAATGACTGGTTGTGTTTACGAGCGATCACGGCGAGCTGCCGAGTGTCCATGTTCCATGCTGACTAGGTACATTCAATAATGAAGGCGCGGCTTGGTGTCGACGGAGGATTTGGACGATAGGCCCGGTCGAAAGATTGTACCCACATGTGCCAGACGACCAAGATTCAGCGCCCCCATGAACAGATGTTAAACATGCCGATCGTATTTCAGTGTTGCAGTCGCTTCGTAACGGGACTTGCGGTTTCTATATAATCTATCCAACACTTTCAAGCCGAAATAGTGCCTAAGTTAAAGCTCTATTGTTTTCCACACATTCAAGGCTGCCCCGGTAACGACGGCGGCCTCTTTGAGCTGGCCTTTCGAGAACTGAGGTTTATATTTCGAAGAGTAATGCACGTGTTTAAGAGCTATTTTAGTCGATTCTTCGAAATACATTTGGTTTGATGTAATGAGCGAACCGCCAAGGATGACCATCTCAGGATGCAAGGTGTTGATTAGGTTGGCCAAGCCGATACCAAAATAGGCTGCGGAGCGGCTGAACATCTCTCTCACGGATGGATCGCCTGCCTTTAATGCCTGAAGCAGTGTATCGTAACGAAGCTGCTCGGGCGGAATCTCCAACTGTTGGTCATGGTTTAAGAAAACGCCCATTTTTGCAAGAGACCTTGCTTCCTTTTCTAAAGCTTCAATGGATGCATATGCCTCAAGAGCACCATAATTGCCCGAAGCATTCAATCGGGGACCGTCGCACTGAATAATCATTTGCCCAATGGAACCCTCCATATCGACCGTTCCATGCACGATCCGCCCGTGAGACATTATGGCTGAACGCAGGCTTACTCCCGCATGGACGTACAAGGCATGTTGGATACTTTGATCACGCAGGGCCCATTGTTCGCCCATTAGGGCCGCATTTGTTCCATTTTCCAGCAACGTCAACCAGCCGGTTTCGCGGTGGAACAGTTCACAGATCGGAATGTCATGCCAGCCCTTCGCCGGAAAATACAACGGGTCCAGAACGGTTCCCGTATTCCGGTCTAAGGGACCGACGGATCCGATCCCGACCCCCAGGATCTTGTCCTGAGGAATGGCATGGTCCCTCAAGAAATTTCGCATTTGTCCTACGGTGTACTCCAGAAAGCGCTCGGGAGTCATCGCCTCGTCCATCCGCCAGTGGACAACAGACCGCGGATTCAAATGCATATCGAACAAGCCGAGAGAGGAGTGAATCCTGGAAATCTCCAGTCCGAAGATGTAACCATAATCGGCAAGGGTTCGGTATAGAATTGGCCGTCTCCCGCCCCGAGAAGGTCCAAACTCCGCGGCCTCAATCAGCTTTTCCTCGATCATTTCATCAAGGAGACGGGTGAGGGTGCTGCTGGTTAGGTTGGTTTGAGCGAGCAAATCAGCCTTGGCAGCCGTATCCTTCTCTGCAATCCGTGTATAAACCAGTTTTTTAGGCCCCATTATGTATTGTTCATCGATTAACATATGCTGCTCCTTCAATTCATCCCTTAGTTAATCTGATTATAGCGGACAATATGCTTAAATACCACGGGGCTAACTTTTTGCCAAAAAGGAATAAATATATTGCATTTATCCTCGGATTTTTCGTTAATAACAAAAAAATACCCTGTCCACAACCAAGTTTATAAAATATTTAGATGATAATAAGCAAACTTTATACCAAAATGAAATAAAGATGATACAATGAGATGGGTGAAAGGAGATGGGAAGACATGTTATGGTCACGTGAAAAGTTATCCCTCGTACTACAGTTGTTTGCTGTTTTTTTTCGGATCGGTCCTTCAACCTTTGGCGGGGGATATGCAATGATACCGGTAATTGAAAAAGAATTTTTACGAAAACGAAAGTGGTTTGACGAATTAGAAATGACGGATATGATTTCCCTGGCGGGTACGGGACCCGGAGGCGTTGGTGTAAACTTGGCAGCCTTTATAGGATACAGAAATGCAGGAATGGCCGGGGCGGTAGCAGCCGTCGCCGGCATAACGCTGCCGACGTTTTTAATCGTGCTTTCACTCAGCTTGGGGTATTTGTTTCTTCACGATATGCCTAAGGTGGAAGCAGCATTAAAAGGTATTCACGGCGCAGTTATCGCCCTGATCCTTATGGCAGCTTACCGGATCGCCAAACAAGCCGTATTTGACAGTTCAACGGCCGTTATGGTTATTGTGACCATTGTCCTGCTTCTATCTGCACAGTTCAGTCCGATGTATATGATTGCGTTCGGTCTGCTCGCCGGGATTATCGTCATCCAGGGAAAGAAATGGTTCGGTTTAGATATCCACACCGAAAAAGAAAAGAAAAGCCACAGCAATCAGGATCCTGTACAGCCTGAATATTTCATTTAAACAGCATAAGAAAGAAGGATAACTATGCTCTGGGAGTTATTGTTTACGTTTTTGATAATCGGACTAGTATCGTTCGGCGGAGGATATGCCGTAATTCCGCTGATTCAATATGAGGTTACCGAGAAGGGATGGCTAACAACGGAACAGCTGCAAGAAGCCATTACGCTTGCAGGCATGGCTCCGGGGCCGATTGCCACGAATACAGCGACACTGATCGGATATCAGACCAAGGGAACGCTTGGCGCCATTTTCTCTACGCTTGGCATGGTGCTGCCTTCGTTGGTTATCATTATCGCCTTAGCTGCATTTTTTTATCGCGTGCAGCATAACCGATGGGTGAAGTCCTCCTTCTATGGTCTAAGACCGATCATTGCGGGACTAATCTTTTATGCGGCTATCCATTTCGGCTTTATGGGGCAGCATCAGATGGGTTTCTCATGGTTTACCATAGGGACACTGGTGATCTGCGGTGCCAGTCTCTTTTTGCTGTTTAAGTATAAGCTTCATCCGCTCCTGCTTATTCTTGTCGGCGCGGCTGCAGGTATCGTATTATTTTAACTAGATAAAGAGATTGTCAGATTATACAGGTTTAGCGGCCTATCACCGGCTGACAGCCGCCCGCAACCCGAATACCTGAAGCCGACGGGAAAACGTTCGATGCGTGGCGGATTATACTTGCGTCACCGATCGTATTGCAACCGTTACCGCGTAGACGCACGAGCTCCAATACGCGGATAGTTCGTCAGGAAACTGTGGATTTCGTGTAGCACGTTCTTTGTAAGTCAGATGATGACAATAAAAGCACTCCTTAAGTGCCCCTTTTCAACATAAACGGTTAACAAAATCCTCTTCCTCATGAACCTTTACGTCCAAGTTAAACAGATAGTGCACGCCACCCTCTTTAGAAATGACACTGAAAGGGATGTTGGGGCGGTGAATTAACACATCTCCGGTTTGGGCTGCGTATTCCTTGCCTTCCGAGCTCGTGATTAGATTGCCTTGTTTCATATAGGAGACAGTGTAGCACGACTGGGTGTAATCTAGTACAACCCTGGATTGATACCGGACCTTTTTTACATCGAATATTGTGATTCCAATATGATTGTTAGTAGTAGCGGAACTCACCAGATACCGTCGCTCCTCTCAGGCAAACGTCTTCGCGGCTTGACAGCCTGGCTTCGGTTTCTGTACTGGCCGGGCGTCTCTCCCGTTAACGATTTGAATACTCTGTAAAAATGAGCAGGTGTCTCATATCCGCATTTCTCTGCGATCACATTCACATTCTCGTCGGAAAACGATAGAAGTTCCTTGGCTTTAATGATTCGTTTGGTGTTGACATAGCCTATAACGTTCAGTGAAGTTAACTGCCGGAACACTCTGGAGAAATGAGAAGGCGATACGCAGGCTTCCCTTGCAAGGTCAGTCAGATGAATCTCTCGCTCGGGATGCTCGTCAATCCGCTTTAGAGCCCGCAGTATCCAGGAGGGGCCAATCCGCGGGCTTTCGTGCTGGGTTATTTCATCGGTAAGGAGATGACGATTAATTTGCAGAAGTAACTGGCCGATCGTCAGCAGCACGGCTTCACGGTATCCCGTTTCCTGGTTCGCGAACTCGTCCGCGATTTGCTTGATTGCCATTTCGGCAGCGATTCGCAGTGATCCCGCCAGTCCAATCTTGAACTGCTTTTTTTTGCGGGCGATTTCATAGCATTGAAGCGGAAAGTATCCGTCGCCGAGCGAAGGCCCGGCAATGAGAGACGGTGCAAAGAATATCGCCGATGAGACGATTGGGTCTTCTAGGTCCGGTAGAGAATGATGGATCGTGTTGCCGGGGATGACGAACAGATCGCCGGCGCTTTTTTGGTACCAGCAATTGTCGATGAAAAATATCCCTTGGCCACTGTGCACATAAACGAGTTCATAATGATCATGCAGATGATCGGGGAGTTCATTGTCCGGGTACTTTATTGTCTTATACACAATTTCAAACGGAAACAGCGGATCTCCTGCAAATGATTTACGGTAGGGCTGCATGGATGGAGACCTCCTTTTCGGCTGCTTGTTCATATCAAAAAAGGATATAAAAATGCCTGTTCTAGACATTACAATATCATAAAACGGAATATACAATAAGGGTATTCAAGCTTAGATACCAATGAAATGGTGATAACGAGGTGGTTGTTTAACATGAGAATCGATGCCCATCAGCACTACTGGTCTATCGCACGCGGGGATTACGGATGGATTACGCCGGAGATTCCGAAGCTTTACCGCGATTTTTTGCCAGCCGATCTGGAGCCGCATTTACGCGTCCATGGGCTGGATGGTACGATCCTGGTTCAAGCCGCCCCGACTGTCTCGGAAACAGACTTTATTCTGAGGCTGGCTGAACAGACGCCTTCCATACTTGGCGTCGTAGGCTGGCTCGATCTGTTCGACCCGAACCATCGACTGCATTACGAGAGATTCAGCCGCCACCCGAAATTTGCAGGCTTTCGTATCATGATCCAGGACATGCCCGACGCAGCGCGAATTTTGGAGCCGGCATTTGTGAAAGCGCTTAAAGGCTACGCCGGGGATGATGTTCCGATCGATCTGTTGATCGTATCCGGACAACTCCCCCCCGTACTGGAGCTGCTGAGGCAGGTTCCAGACCTGAGGGGCGTCATGGATCATATCGGAAAGCCGTCGATCCGAAGCGATGAATGGGAGCCATGGGCAGAGGCGATGAGCCAGGCTGCTGCGTTTCCAGGCATCCACTGCAAAATTTCGGGGATGGTGACGGAAGCCCATCATGAAAGCTGGAATTACGAAGAGTTCGCTCCCTATGTCCAGCACATTCTGGAGACATTCGGCCCAGACAGAGTCATGTTTGGCAGCGATTGGCCAGTCTGCCTGCTTGCTGCCGGGTATGACGAGGTTATAGAGATTGTTCGGCGGGCTCTACCGAAGTCTTGGGGAGAAGAGGAACAGTCGCGTTTGTTCGGAGTCAATGCAAAAGAGTTCTACAAGCGATGAACGATCTGAACCTCAGCTCGCAATGCTGGTAATCGGTCAAAAAGTCTGGAAAAAGAATGGCCAATATGCATGGATGGAGGGAAACCAAAATGAAGTTTCGAAAATGGGGTCGCATGGGACTCGAGGTGTCGGTCCTCAGCTTCGGCGCCTCTTCGCTAGGATCGGTGTTCCGGGAAACGTCAGACCGCGAGAGCATTAAAACGGTGCATGCTGCCCTTGACGCAGGCATCAACTATATTGATGTTTCGCCTTACTATGGATTGACCAAGGCGGAGTCCGTACTCGGCCAGGCGATCAAGGAGCTTCCGCGGGATCGTTTCCTGCTATCGAGCAAAGCAGGACGATACGGTGAGAATACATTTGATTTTTCTGCGAAACGAATTTTTGACAGCGTTGAAGAAAGCCTGAGCCGACTGAACACGGATTATCTCGATATTCTTTTTTTGCATGATATTGAATTCGTGCCGTCCGGCATCATTCTAGAGGAAGCCGTACCTGCACTGCACAAGCTGAAGGAGCAGGGGAAGATCCGTTTTGCAGGCGTCAGCGGTCTTCCGCTGAAACTATTCGAGCAGATGCTTCCGCAGATTGAAGTGGATGCGATCCTGTCATATTGCCACTATTCTCTCAACGATACCTCATTGCTTAATCTGCTTCCGCTGTTAGAGGAGTACAGCGTCGGCCTGGTCAATGCTTCACCGCTATCCATGGGACTGCTGAGCACCCGAGAAACCGCCGACTGGCACCCGGCCGATCCCGAGCTCAAAGCTGCCTGCAGGAAGGCGGCCGAATACTGTGCTACCCGCGGATACGATATCGCCCAGTTGGCCGTGCAGTTCTCGACCGCTAACGAACGCATCCCGACGACGCTGGTGAGCACGGCCAATCCGGAGAACATCGTCAAGAACGCAAGGTGGGTCGAAGAGCCGATGGACCAGGAGCTGCTGGGTGAAGTGTCGGACATTCTCGCTCCGGTCCATAATCGGACCTGGACGAGCGGACTGCCTGAGTATAATGGCAGTCCACGGACGGCAGCGAAAGAGGGGCGGGCGTAATGAAGGGGGTTGTCTGCTCAGAAGCCGGAAGGCTGGTTTATCGAGAGGATTTACCCGAGCCAGTCAGGGGCGAAGGAGAGGCGATCGTCGCGATTCGGCGCATCGGCATCTGTGGCACGGACCTGCACGCATACCAGGGAAACCAGCCTTATTTTACTTACCCTCGCATCCTCGGGCATGAGCTCTCCGGGGTGATCGAAGAGATTGGTGATAATCCGGAAGGGCTAAGAGTAGGCGATCAGGTTAGTATGATTCCGTACCTGCACTGCGGCAATTGCGGCGCCTGCCTAAGCGGGAAAACGAACTGCTGCCGCAGCATGCGCGTGCTGGGCGTGCACCTGGATGGCGGCATGCGCGAGCGGATTTCTGTTCCCGTCTCCCATCTATTCCGGATGGAAGGGCTGTCACTGGATCAGGCGGCTCTACTCGAGCCTCTGGCGATCGGCGCGCATGCCCTCAACCGATCGGGACTACATCCCGGCGTGCGTGCCCTCGTAATTGGAGCCGGGCCAATCGGACTTGGCGTCATGGCGATGGCGGCAGCTTCCGGTTCCGAGGTGGCCGCGATGGACGTGAATGCAGACCGTCTTGCCTTCGCCAAATCCTGGGCCAAATCAGTACATGCCGTTCTTGCGACGGAAAGTCCGAAGGATCGCCTTCTCGAATGGAACGATGGAGAACTGCCGTCCGTTGTCATCGACGCGACAGGTAACCTGCGTTCGATGACGGATGCATTCGGGCTGGTCGGTCACGGCGGCTCGCTTGTTTACGTCGGACTCGTGAATGGCGACATTACGTTTAACGATCCTGATTTTCACGCGCGGGAACTAACGCTCCTGAGCAGTCGTAACGCTACACGGGAAGATTTCAGACGTGTGGCTGACGCGGTGACGAGCTCAAAAGTCGATCTAAACGCCTATATTACGCACCGTTGTACGCTCGATCGGATGACAGAGCAGTTCGACGCCTGGCTGAAGCCGGAATCCTGCGTGGTCAAAGCCATTGTAGAGATCAACTAAAACCAGTTTTTAGAGGAGGAGAGATAAGAATGGACAACCGGTTACAGGAGCACCGCTTGTGGTATTCAAAGCCCGCGAAGGAATGGAACGAAGCGCTGCCGGTAGGCAATGGACGGCTGGGGGCGATGGTCTTCGGGGGAGTTTCGGCGGAGCGTTTACAGCTCAACGAGGACTCCCTATGGTACGGAGGCCCACGAGACCGGAACAATCCGGACGCGCTACCCAATTTGACGGAGCTGCGGAAACTGATCCTGGAGGGGCGTCTGAAGGAAGCGGAGGAGCTGGCCTCGCTAGCCCTTCCCGGACTTCCGGAAACGCAGCGCCACTACCTTCCGCTAGGCGATCTTCTCCTGATGTTTAAGGGTCAGGATGAGCCCTGCACGGAGTACAGCCGGGAGCTGGATCTTGAACGCGGAACAGCCACGGTGCGTTACCGGATCGGAGATATCCTGTATACACGTGAAGTTTTGTCTAGCTATCCCGATCAAGCGCTGGTCATCCGACTATCAGCCGATAAAATCGGCGCGGTTTCGTTCAAGGCTCGTTTTAATCGCGGTCGATGGAGGTACCTGGAGAAGACCGAGAAATGGGGCGAAGACGGACTGGTCATGACCGGACATAGCGGCGGGGAGGGCGGAAGCACCTTCTGCGCCGCTTTGAAGGCGGTCAATGAAGGAGGGACCGCCCAGACGATCGGTGAGCATCTTGTAATCGAGAACGCCGATTCCGTAACATTGTTCCTTGCTGCGGCAACGACCTTCCGCCAAACGGACCCCTCCGCACACTGCAGATCGCATCTGAATGGCCTGCTGAATCAACCTTACTCAGAGCTGCTGGAGCGGCATCTTGCCGATTATCAGTCACTTTATAGCCGTACGAGTCTGTCGCTGCCGGGAAGTGCCGAGCTGGCCGGTTTGCCTACCGACGAGCGGCTGGATCGCGTAAAGCGGGGCGAAACGGATCATGGCCTGATCGCCCTGTATTTTCATTTCGGCCGGTATCTGCTTATTGCGTCCAGCCGTCCCGGTTCACTACCAGCGAACCTGCAGGGCATCTGGAACGACAGTTTCACGCCGCCGTGGGACAGTAAATTTACGATCAATATCAACACGCAGATGAACTACTGGCCAGCTGAGCTTTGCAACCTGGCGGAATGTCACGAGCCGCTGTTCGATCTCATCGAACGCATGCGGGAGCCGGGCAGGGTAACCGCACAAGCGATGTACGGGTGCCGCGGTTTTACGGCCCATCACAACACCGATATCTGGGCGGATACGGCGCCGCAGGATACGTACTTGCCGGCTTCATTCTGGCCAATGGGTGCGGCCTGGCTCTGTCTGCATGTATGGGAGCATTACCGATTCGGGCGAGATCTCACTTTCCTTGATAGAGCATACGAAACAATGAAGGAGGCTGCACTCTTTCTGCTCGATTATCTGATCGAAGACGAGCAGGGAGAGCTCATAACTTGCCCATCCGTCTCGCCCGAAAATCGATATATTCTTTCAAGTGGGGAAGCCGGTGTGTTATGTGCGGGCGCGTCCATGGATTTTCAGATTATTGGCGCGCTGTTCGGCGCCTGCATCGAGGGCGCGAAGCTGCTTGGGAAGGATGAGACTTTCAAGGGCGAACTGGAGACTGCCCTGAAACGGCTGCCGCAGCCGAAGATCGGCAAGTACGGACAGATCCAGGAGTGGATGGAGGATTACGAAGAGGAGGAGCCGGGTCATCGCCATATTTCCCATCTGTTCGCCCTGTATCCTGGCGATGCGTTCACGACCGAGCGCACGCCTAATCTAGCCGCTGCCGCGCGGACCACACTGAAGCGCAGACTGTCTTCCGGTGGGGGTCATACCGGCTGGAGTCGGGCCTGGATCATCAATTTCTGGGCCAGGCTCCAGGATGGGATGCTCGCATACGACAACGTGATGGCACTGCTGCAACATTCTACGATGGCCAACCTGTTTGACAATCATCCTCCGTTCCAGATTGACGGAAACTTCGGCGGAACTGCCGGTATCGCGGAAATGCTGTTGCAAAGCCATGCCGGCATCATTCGGTTGCTGCCAGCGATTCCGGACGCATGGAGCAAAGGCGAGGTTAATGGTCTTCGCGCACGTGGCGGATTCACGTTCAGCTTCAAGTGGGCAGAATCGAAGATTTCAGAAGTCGTCGTAGAATGTACTGTGTCTGGACCATGCGAGTTCGAGGCTCCCGGCTTCGCTCCCGTCTCCTTTATCGCAGAGGCGGGTAAGAGGTATACGTTCGAAGGAAATGTAGTGATAAATCACAAACAATGAACATATCGATAGGGACTCCTTTTTCATGGTAGACGGTGGCAGAAAGTAAATGAAGAAATTGCTATCGGAAGATTGAGGTCAGCGTTTCGATCCTCCAAGGCTCCATAATAAGAAAACCCTTGATGGAATATCATCAAGGGTTTTTGGTTCTTGATCTGTGATAAGCAGGGATATTAAATCTTTTACATAACCACTTTATGTTTACTTTTATTACATCGAAGCTAAAATCAGATATTTTTGGCGCTTTACAGAAAAATAGGTTTGATTTTTTCATAATGGAAAAAAATAGGGGTTGAATTGCAGACCATCTGCATCCTCTTACGGGAAGATCGAGTTATATCAAATTATAATTACCTCTATAGAAAAATAATATAACGTGATTTTTATTGACATAATGAAGAGAATTAAAATAACATAATAATTATTTTCATCACGAAGGAGGCAGCCATGAGCTTTAAAGAACAGTACGAAGAAATTGCAGGCGTTGGGCGGACCATATTCGATAACCCCGAACTTGGCTACAAGGAATTTAAGACCCATCAAACAGTGACCGAATTTTTGAAGAAGGTAAATCCGGATATCGAGCTGCAATCATTCAGTACAACCGGGCTTCGGACAACCCTCGGCAGCGGCAAGCCGCTGAATATCGCTTTTATTGCGGAGTTGGACGCCGTTTACGCTCCAACGCATTGGCGATCGGATAAAGAGACGGGTGCGGCACACAATTGCGGTCATTATACGCAGGTGGCGATCGCACTGGCTTTATACAAATATTATGTTGAATCAAAGGCGTACGAAGCCCTTGATTATAGCTTAACGTTTATTTTCGTTCCTGCTGAGGAGTATTTGGATCTCGCTTATAGGGACGAGCTGCTGGCCAGCGGTAGGATTTCCTATTACGGGGGGAAACCCGAAGCAATGAAACTCGGCGTGTTCGACGATATCGACATCGGGTTATGCGTGCACGCCATGGGTGGTGAGTTTGCAGAGCGCACGATCGAAATCAACTGCGATCTGGCAGGATTCCTATACAAGCATTATACGTTTACCGGAAAAGCGACCCATGCTGGTTTCGATCCTTTCTCCGCCAAAAATGCCTACAGCATGTCAACCCTGTTCAATGTGGCGTTAGGGCTCAGCAGGCAGCAAATGAAGGACAGTGAGAAGGTTCGCATGAATCCGATCGTTCTGGACTCCGACATGTCGACAAACGTCATTCCCAACCGGATTACGGTGGGCAGCGATCTGCGCACCCAGTCGGTCGACTATATGAAGGAAGCGGCCTCCAAGATGGACGATGCGGCCAAGGGCAGCGCACTGGCCCTTCAAGGCGAGGTCGAGATTAAGACGCAGATGGGATATTTGCCGTTCGTTCAGGACCGGTATTTGTCCGAATTCGTGATGGAGGCGTTCCAGGATAACGAGGAGATATCCCGTATTTGGAACAATAACGCCATCAGCGCGGCAGGAGATATCGGCGATCTGGCCTTCATGATGCCTTGCATTCAAATCGGCTACAGCGGTTTTACGGGGACGATCCACGGCGACGATTTCAAAGATATCGATCCCGAGTTTATCTATGAAGTGTTCCCGAGATTTTTAACCCAGGTGCTGGAGCGAATGAGCGGACGTATCGATCGGTCGAAGCTCTACCGTCGTACATTCGCCGAATACGAGCATCTCCTTGCGTCGATAGTTAGCCCCAACTAAGAACAGAAAAGAGGACATCATGGCATGAAGTTAAAACTACAGTATCTTTATTTGCTTGCATTCGTGCTCATTGTAATCGCGGTTGCCGAATTTATCGGCATTCAGTCGATCCAGGTGGGCTCCGTGAAAATAAGCCTGCTTCCGCTCGTATTCGCCATTTTGATCACGATGGTGCTCGGTTTGTCGATATTCCGGAAAGGCTTGATGAAGAAAATTTACAGCAAGGAAAACGTCGGCTTCTCCAGCAAGTATCTGATCTTTATTATGCTGCCGCTTATGGCGAGATACGGCGCCGACGTTGCCCCTAGATTAGAAGAAATCTTAAAAGTGGGCTGGGTATTCATCATACAGGAAATCGGCAACCTGGGGACGATTCTGCTCGGACTTCCCATCGCCATCCTGCTCGGCCTGAGAAGGGAAGCCATCGGCGCTACGCTTGGACTTGGAAGGGAAGGGGAACTTGCTTACATATCCGAGAAGTATACGCTCGACTCCGACGAAGGCCGCGGGGTACTGTCCCTCTATATTATCGGTACCCTGTTCGGGACGCTGTTCTTCAGCATTTTGGCGCCGGTCATGGTTGCCGCGGGCTTCTCGATCGAAGCGCTGGCCATGTCCTCCGGCGTCGGCTCCGCCAGCATGATGACAGGCTCTTCTTCCGCATTAATTGCGCATTCTCCTGAGATGACGGAGACCATTAACGGATACGCTGCTGCGAGTCAGCTGCTTACCAGCTTCCTCGGAACGTATACGATGGTATTTCTCGCGGTGCCGCTGCAGCGGTTTATGTACAAATTAATGGTCAGAGGTGAGAAGAAATGAGCACCGGTTTGAATAAATACGCAAAATACGCCCTCGTCCTGCTGCTTAGCGTCGGTCTTATTTTATTTACGGAGCAAATGAAGTTCATCAAAAACGGCGAAGGCCATATTACGTTGGGGACGATAGCCGGCTTGGCCGTGCTGTGGCTTTTTTCCTTCATTGGTGTTCTGATCTCGTCACTCATGAAAAAGACGCCGGTGAAATTCTTGCAGGACTTCCCGGTTCTCGGCTGGGTATCCATCGTTTCGCTTATCTGCTGCCTGATTTCGGATGTGTTCGTGGATGCCATTGCCAACGTCAACTTCTTGTCCATTACGACCCCGATCTTGGCGTTTGCCGGCATTTCCGTTGCCGACAGGCTGGTTGATCTTCGCAAAACATCGTGGCGCGTCGCCATCGTTGCGGTATTCGTGTTCACGGGCACGTACGTGGGAAGTGCATTGTTATCAGAGTTCGGCCTCTATTTGTCCGGTAAGTAAACGAATCTATTTCTTCATAACCCCGCCTGTTCTTTTGGACAGGCGGGGTTTTCATTTATTTGTTGTATATTATGCTTATTTAAAATTCAATTAATTCGAGAGGTATTATCTTCTTAAGTAAACGTGGAAAGGGGGCTTCATTCTGATCAGGGTGAAGCCCCCTTGTTCCAACTTTTATAGAAACTACGGCATGGTCACATGGGGCAAGCCATCAGCGACCTTTTCCAGCGAGACATTGGAATCACCTTTGACATAACGGTCGAAGAATGCGGATGAGAGCTCGTTAATGGAGCGGTGCATCTGACGAGGGGCAGCCCCTGTTGGCGGTAGTAATGGAGAGAATAGGTAAAAATCCGTGAAACTCATATGGTTCGCATGGGCGAATTCGACCGAGTATGCTTCTCCAGCCCCAGCCCGTTGTCGGCGATCCGCCGACTCGGCCCAAAACTGCTCGTAATCTTCCCGACTACGGCCGGAGGATTCCATTGCCTGGTCCAAGGATCGCTCGAATGCGAGGCGGTCTATGCTAAGCTCCGCATTCATCTGCATATATGGCTTCCCGTATCCGCCTTCAGGCACTGGCTGGCCGTAAAGCGTTCCGTCCATATTGAGGGCAGCTTTCACTCTGTTATCCGCCAGCAGCATCTGCGCTGCCGTGGCGCCGCCAAAGGAATGGCCGAACATGCCGACCTTATCCATATCGAGTCTATCGGATAAGATCCCTTTATGGTCCGATTCGTTAAGCAGCTCAATTTGATCCAATACGAATTTGGCATCTTCGACCCACAGCCGGCTCTTCTTCTCGTATGCATCGAAGCCCGACAGGTTCTCGAGTTTCAACATGGCTGTATGGTCCGGATAGACAACGGCGGCGGCATCATAGGCGTGATCGATGCCGACAACGACGTATCCCCGACTGGCCAATTCTTCAACCTGAAACGTGTTCTGGTTACGGAAGCCGGTCAGTCCGTGGGAGAACAACAGCACGGGATAACGATCCTGGTCCGTGGATAACTCCGCATCTTGCGTGGAATGGGGCTGCACGTATTTCAACTGACCTAACAACAACGGGGGAATGGAGATGGCCTGCTGTAAACCTTCAAGAACGACCGGGAGATGCTCTATATACGGAGATGGCCCGGTCCCTGTGCCCGGTGACGCAGGGTACCAGATTTGGATCATAAGCTTTCTGTGATCCGCAGGATCATCCGTGGCCGGCTCTTCTCTGCGCTCATCCTCGAGTACCATCGTGGTCGTTCCGACAGGATAGGGTCCTTGAAGTTTGGCAAAGGAGAAAACCGGAAGGAGTGACGGCAATGCAGCCGAAACGCCGATATACACGAGCAGAAGCAGTGCGGTAATCCAGCGTTTGATTGCTGTCATTCCGGCAAACTGCTTTGCAGGCTGGACCGAGGGGTGATCCTTCGAATGAGTGGACTGCCGTAAATGATAGAGGGCCAGTCCTCCTACAATTAGACACCCCGCATAGGCCGGGATCATCTGCCATCGGTAGCCTTCGGTTATCATCTGGATAAGGCTGAGGCCCCCGGACAGTGCGGCTGCCCAGAAGGAGAGATGTAGAGAACGCTTGTGTTTCCCAAAAAACGTGACGCAACCTATGATTAGCGCCAGATTCATGATCCATAATGCTGTTTCATATATACGCATAAGTATCCTCCTGTTTCATCGTAAAATAAGCTTATCAACCGGAGCTGTAGACTAGCTGTAGTCAACCTTACATAATCCTTACAATTAAAAATGGCTACGTCTGACCGATAATTACAGTGTATATTTTTATAAAGAGAGCCGCGGCTTTGCCGTATACATATGGAGGAACGATATGGAACAAGATACGAGACTAGTAAAAGAGCGGACGATCTTGATCGCGGACGACGAGTCGGACATCACGGAGCTGCTGAGGCTGTTCTTGGAGCGAGAGGGCTATCGCGTGCTGGAAGCTGTAACCGGACGGGAAGCATGGAATATATTGCAGTGCGAGCCGGTCGACCTGGCGGTAGTCGACATTATGATGCCAGAACTTGACGGCTATCAGCTGATCGCCCGGATCCGGGAGAATCACAGGCTTCCTGTCATTATTTTGTCGGCTAAAACCGGGGATGTAGATAAAGTTACCGGGCTGGGGCTCGGGGCGGACGATTTTATCTCCAAACCGTTCAGTCTGATCGAAGTCGTAGCGAGAATCAAGGCGCAGCTTCGTCGTTATTACGAACTGAAGGGCGCGGAACCCGCCCAGCGGTCGGAGACGTTAAAGACGGTGTGCGGACCACTGATGCTGGATCATGAAGCTTGCGTCCTTTACAAGCGAGGCGAGGCGATAACGTTGGGCCCGCTGGAATACAAGCTGCTCAGGTTATTGATGGAAGCGCCGGGACGGATCTTTACGAAGCGTCAAATTTATGAGAATGTCTGGAACGAGCCGTATCTGGAAGACAGCAATACCGTTATGGTGCAGATCAGCAGACTGAGGGACAAGCTCGAGGACGACCCTCGGGAACCGAGGTTTCTTATCACCGTTAAGGGACTTGGGTACAAGCTCGATCCGAGAGACGTGGCACCATGAGAAATCGAAGAAGCGTCCATAACAGCCTGATGATAAATTATGTCCTGTTTTCCGTCATTCTAGGGGTTATCGGTTTTCTGGTATATGAAAACATGTATGATGCCCGTGAGGAATATATAAGCCGGACACTTCCCATGGTTGAAGCGAGCCAGCTGATACGGAACGATTGGGAGAGCATCCCCTATGAAACCGTCCAATCCTTTGGCGGTTACATCCAGGTGCTGGACAAGAGCCTGAACGTTGTCTTTTCGCGGGGCAGCGGAATGGAGAAGGCAAAAGTCTCCTATACGGAGGAGGAGCTGCTCGCCCTGTTCTATGAAGGGAACGGGTCGGGCTATCACTCCCTAGCCCCTTTCGTTTCACCGGAAGGCCGGGAATACCGGCTGCTTGTTACGATACCTGGCGGAGCTGTGATGAAGGAAAGCCGTTTGGTGAAGACAAACGCCGAGATAACTGAAGTTTTCACCGGACTCCTGATTGAGGGATTTCTGTGGTTTGCCGCCGCATTTTTATTGAGTTTATGGTTATACGGCCGGATTACGGGAAGAAGGATCACGAATCCGCTTACGGACGTTTCCCGCGAGCTCGCACAGATTGCGGAAGGTAGGGGAGGGAAGCGGCTATTTTTTCGAGCCAATAAGGAGTTAATGGATCTTCAGCTTCATTTCAACCGGATGGCGGACAGGCTTGAGCAGGCGGAGACGGCAAAGCGAAGACTTGAAGAAGGGCGCCGCCGGCTGATGATGGACATTTCCCATGATCTGAAAACGCCGATCACAACGATACAGGGTTATGCGGAGGTGCTGCGGCTCGGTATGGAGCAGGACGAGGAGCAGCGCCTGAAATATGCGAACCGCATCCATGCCAAGGCGAGGTTTATCGCCTCGCTTGTCGATGACCTGTTTGAGCTAACCAAGCTGGAGAGCACGGAACTGTCATACGAGCGGAAGATAGGCGATTTAGCAGAGCTGTGCCGCACTGCAGCGGCCGATCTGTACGATTCGTTTGAACGGAAGGGAATCACGCTCGACATCCGCATTCCGGAATCGCCGGTCATGCTGTCTTATCACGAAGGTCTCATGCATAGAGCTATTTCGAATTTATTGACGAATGCCCTGAAATACAATAAGGAGGGTGCACATGTATGGCTGGAGCTGGAGGCAAGTGATGAAGGCATCCTGCTTACCGTGGGAGATGACGGTCCGGGAATATCGGACTCTGTGAGAGATACGGTGTTCGAACCTTTCGTGCGCGGTGATCAGGCCAGGAGAAGTGACGGCGGCAGCGGGCTCGGTTTAGCTATCGCACGAAGCTCGGTTGAGCGGCATGCCGGGCAAATTTGGCTTGATCCGGAGGCGGAGGGCACCGTTGTTCATATTCGATTGACCAAGACATGAGCGAAAGGAGCGAATGGGATGTTAAAGCATATTCATCGTTTCCAACTAGAAAGCGCCACGCAAAATAAAACTTGCGTGGCGCTTCGTATTTATTTCTGAAAATATCTATTTCGTCTCGAAAAGATAGAACTGCCCTTTCGAATTATACAATCCATTCACGGATGGTGCATTCTTCTTGGTAAACTGAACGACGCCCGGACGGTCTTTATCTTTTGAGATTTTGTAGTCGGACAAGTCCAGGTTTAAGACACCCTTGGCTACAGGAATCGCAGCTTGCAATAGTTTGTTTTCGCTATAGCTTATAAGTTTGTTGTACCCCTTGGTATATTCGGTTACGGAATCTTGTAAGCTCGTTACTTCTATTTTCGTGATTCGATGCGCCCCTTCCTCGATGTTTATGAAGACCGGGGTTTTAGGAGAGTCACCCTCGAATTGGAGTTCCGCGTGATTGCTGTCCTGTCCTTTAACATATGCTGCCTTCGTCAATTTCCCCAGGCTTATTCCATTGAGGCCTTCAACAGCGGCATTTGCAGCATCCAGCATGTCCTGAGATACGGATTCGAGCGGCATGGTGGACATAACCCGCTTGATTTCGCCATCTAACAGTGTAATGTAATGGTTATTTACGCTCGCAAACATTTCAAGTTTCCCCGAACCGGCATATTTGTAAAGGCTGACGGAATCGGGAAGCGTCTCCACGTTCAGCTCCTTGAGCACGGATTTGAGCGTCTGCTTGTATGTGTTTTGAAGATCGGCCCATTTTTGTTCCAGTTGAATGGTGTCCACTTTATTATTGACGATGTTGACGTAACCGTTTTTGACTCCCTTAATCGTCAGGGTCCAGCCTGTATCATTTCCGGTGCTCCATTTTTCCGCCTTGCTGAAAGCATAGCTTTTACCGGTTACTTCTTTAAGGCTGTTCTGTGCCTCTGTTAATAATTTGGCATCAATTTTTTTCAAAGATGAAACCGCAGCCGCCGAGGAATGAGTTTGGGCGGCGTGAGTATGACCGGTCAGAGCCGGTGTGCTGTTCAGCAAAAGGCCTGCAGCGGTCAGAATCGTCACCATTTTAATATGCTTGTTCATTTTTTCCTCCTATGATTCGGATCATTTATTCTGTTCTCCCGCAATAGGTATCGTCATTTCTAGAGCGGGGATATATTCCTTCTTCCAAGAGCCGCTGGCAGTTTTCCTCTCTTTCTTTTCCTCAAGCTCTTGTTCGATTGCATACCGAAACGGCTTAATGGTGAATGACTGCGCATCGGAAGGAAGGGGCTCGTACAGCATGTCGTAATGACGGTAACCTTGGTTCATATCATATCCATATCGGTCTACCATTCTAATTTCTTTGCCGTTCTGATCGACAATCTCAAAAAACATGGCTCGTTCATCCGGAGAACGGTCCTTTAACACCATTTCCAAACGGGTGGAGACAAGGGAACGCTCCATTTCTTCCAGCTTCCAGCCGATATCCCCCGACGATTTTTGCGCAGCGGGATACAGAGCATGGGTATCCGTATTTTGTTGCATCGGAATTTGTAGAACAAAAGGCTCCGGGATCCCCTCCAGTCTAACTTCCAGCGTCAAATCAAACGCCGCAGGCAGTGGAGGCCTACGGCTAACTCCGTCCAAGGATGCGCCGGTAATCGTCACGATGGCCGATCCGGTATCGCTGCCGGGGCCGATCTCCCAGGTGATGCCTCCTTCTTCTCCGTTCACGAACGCTTTCATCATTCCAAAGGAACCCTTGCTTTTTGGAAACGAATCTTCGTAATGGCTGCGGGCGTGAGGATCGTACAGAGAGGCAGGGTGCCCTGTCCCGTCCAGTTGAAGGGCAATGCCTCCACGCAAACCGTCAAATACGACCTGTGACGCTGTCAAGGTAAAGCTGTCGTGCGTGTCACGATAATGAGTTTCCATCGCCAACCCATGTTGTTCGGCTGTCTGCAATCCCAAATCCCCGGCGAGTTTGAACACATTATGCATCAGCGGAATTCGGCTTAAGGTTTCAGCCATCGCGGGGGAGATAAAGGCCGAGGATACGATGCTAATGCCTAATAAAACAGCGACTGTGCTTATGACCAAGGCTTTTCGAATGAAACTTCGATTACGTGATCTTCTGGTTAACGGGCCTTGGTTTGAAATATTTCTCTCGGTTGAGTTCCATACACGGTCATAAATATCCTGAGGGGTCGCCATATGATTGGCGGCACGGTGCATTTGATCTTTTAACTGCTCTTCAATGGACAAAGCAATCACCTCCTTCTTCGTGATCCAGGAGTATAGAGTGTTTACGAAGCTCTTTTAAAGCTTGGTGGTGCCTTGATTTGACGGTCCCCATGGGAATCTCGAGCAGTTCGGAAATCTCATTCATGCTGTATTCGTGATAATAGCGGAGAACGACGACAATTCGCAGCTTGTAAGATAAATGGTTAAGAATATCAAGCATTTCACGGCTTGTCTCGTTCAACATAATGACCCGGTCCGTCCGCGGGTGTTCAGGCTCGATTTCAAGCAACTTTTGACGCTCGAACAGCCGGAATTTCCGCCACTTTTTGCGTCTCCAGTCCTGAACCTGCCGGATTGTGATTCCGTGCAGCCAATTTCGAAAGGGACGACTTGAGTCATAGTTCGGAAGCGAGAGCCAAAGCTTCAAATAGATTTCATTCATGATATCCTCTATATCCTGCCGGCCGGATACTAGGAGTGCCACAGTTCGGTACACATTATCGACGGTTAGATCATAAACATACCGGAATGCTTCCTTGTCCCCCTCCTTTAGTCTTTGCAGCCACGGCGTTAAGTCTGAACCTTGCAAGCTTGCTCCTCCTTTAATGTGACCTCACCTATATATTCGCTCTGAGACATCAATAGGTTCAGTAAAAAAATACAGGCAGAAGGTGACCGAACCACTCCGGTCACCTTCTGCCTGTTTGAATATAAAGGCGCATGTTGCTATTTTTATCGTGCTTCCCAAGCCATTACGATTTCCGCCTGACGGGTATCCTCGTCGATGGTTTCTTCAACGACGGCAAAGCCGTTCCGGGAATAAAAACGAAAAGCGTTCCCGTTCTCTTTATATGCCTTGAGCTCGAGTTTGGGGCTGCGTTCCTTCACGAATTGAAGAAGAGCACGGCCATATCCCTTGCCCTGATGGCGTGGGTGAACGAACAAAGCGGCCAAGGCATGCTGTACGGTCGAAACAAAGCCGACCGTAACGCCCGCTTCCTCCAGCACATAGGTATCGGCCATTGGCAAATACACGTTTCGCATGTCCTGCTGCTTGGATTTCCAGTATTCGAGGGGGATGAAATGGTGGGCATCCTCCGATGCGGCCAGCCAAATGTCAATGAGGCTGTCCATATCCTTGTCGGTCATCAATCGAATTTGCATCGTATTCACTCCAGTGTATAAAACGTTTGCTACAGACATACGACCCGTATTGTAAAAGATTTCCTGACGGATGTCAATTCGTCATTCCATTTGACCCGCAAATCATGAGGTGATATATTTATCACGTAAAGTTACAAATATATCACTATTGAAAGAGGCGTTTGCGATGAAAATCATTCTCCGATTCACGATGGGACTGCTCTGGATCGGCATTGGCATTCAGAGACTTACCCAACAGTCGTACCCGCTGGCGCTATTATTTTTGGCAGGAGGCGTTCTTTTTGTATATGCAGGCTGGAGACGTTGGAAAGTCGGCAAGCAATGAGGGGGTGGATGGGCGGCATTTATTAAGCTTGAAGGGGTTAGCTGCTTGGTACCGTGCGGAAACAGACGCCGTCATCTCGAATCTTAATTTGGAGATCGGCCCCAATCAGATCATAGGTTTGGTGGGATTGAACGGGGCAGGCAAGAGCACGCTGCTCCATGTCCTGAGCGGCATTCACCGGCATTATTCGCTGGAGCGGCTACAGTGGAAGAACGAGGAAACTTCCCTGACAAGCCCTGCATTTAAACGAAACCGGTATACGGTGTTCTCGGAAGACGAGTCGTTTGAGTATTTTACGTTCGAGGAGTATGTAAGGCATGTGTTTCAATCCTACGGACAAGAGGTTCGTCACGATATCTTGGACGAGCTCGCTGCAGGATTCCATTTTCAGAAATACCGGAACGCATTCTTGGGCCAATTATCGATGGGCAACAGGAGGAAAGCCTACCTGATCACGGGATTTGCATTGCGCCCGGAGCTGCTGCTGCTGGATGAGCCGGTTAACGGACTGGATTTCGAAAGCACGGAATTTCTGTATCAAATGATGAACGAATACAGGAAACATGGGACGATTTTGTTTTCTTCTCACGTTCTGGAGAGTTTATGTCTAACATCAGACAGCATCATCATTTTGGAAGCCGGAACCATCCGTTATACCTTTTTGCAGGGAGACATGGATCCCGAGTTTATTAGAGGGGTACTAAACAAGTGATCTCGACATTTCATGGATTCGCCAAAAGGCTCCTGGGGTCAAGCTACGACCGATTGTGGAAGCATGCCGCAGCCGTAGCTGCTATCTTTGTGGCCATGAGCAGTCTGGATATCCATTACCAGGTATCCTTGAATTTATTCATGACGGCTATCTCCGTATTTACGTTCGGCATGGTGCTGAGAACCTTATCCTCGGACGATAACCGCAGGAAGCTGAAAGGGGCGTTCATGCTTCCATTCAGGCCAAGCAAGTTCAACGCAGCTTATTTTCTTGCGATAGCACTATATACCTTGGTCACTAAAACTTCGTACATCCTCGTATTCTACATGGCATTTTCGTCATTTACCGCTATGCATGTACCGGCATTTCTGCTGAGCTTCTTGAATGCGGGGGTGACCGCCTTCGTGGTATTTGCCCTGCTGAACAGGGGGAACAGGATTCCGGCCTGTTTCTGGATGCTGCTGCAAGCGGCGGTTTGTCTGCTCCATGAGCCGTCCTATCGTTTGACGGGATTGCTGATCAGCTTCATCCTCCAATGGTTCGTACTGCATCGGACAGATTCTTACCGATTTTACAAGGATTTGAAGACGACGGAGATCCATGGAACGCCGATTCGAAACTCTTCGTTCCTCCGGTATATAGGACGCTACCTATTCTCCCATAAAAGCTATCTATACAATACGATTGCATTATGCATATTTGCAGGCTTCATGGCGTTCATGCTGGAGCAGATGCACCTTGCCTCGTACCTGCCGCTTGGATTTGCGGTGCTATCCTTCAACACGCCGATCGGCATCCTGCTGTCGAGTAATCGCGGGCTTTACCGGAAAATCCAAATGCTGCCCGGCCAGCTTCAACGTATAGTGGTTCCGTATGGGCTGTTTATACTGGCAGTAAACTTATTCATATATGCGATCTACTTGGCATGCTGGTATCTATTTCATGGATCGGTGGAAATCATGTATTATGTACTTAGTGTGTTATTTGCCGCCCAATGCGCCATTTCGACCGTTTGGCTCGAATGGAAACATCCCATTTTCCGTTGGAAGGTGGAGAGCGACTTATGGCATCATCCCCGCAAATATGCCGTTCCGCTCATCATGTGTTTATTGGCGGTCACGGTGATAAGCATGGAGCCGGCCGTGTATATGATCGCTCTGCTGGTAGGGACAGAGATGGTTTTGATTTTTAACCGCAGGAGAGGAATCAGGAATGTATAAGGGACAGAAGAAGCGTTACGTACGAATCGGCAAGCACGGATGGCTGCTTGGTTTATTGGGGTTTAACGGCCTTCAGTATTTCAAGACCCATGATCCTTCATTTTTGTTTTACTTTAGTTTTTTCAGCTTTTTCAGTTTCTATTTCCATGGGAAGCTGGCGGAGGAGATGCCGGATGAGCGGTATTACATGAATGCCCAGAAGGCGCGGTCCATCACCATGTGGGTGCCGGCCGTATGTTTGTTTATCATCGGAATCGGCAGCATGTTTCCCTTCGGAACAAAAGAATTCATGATCATCGTGAGCGCAGCGGGTTGGGCAGCTACGTTTCTGACGTATTCCATAACTTTTTATTATCTGGATAAATATTGTTAGGTGGATGCCCATGGAACCATTCAAATGCAATTTAAAAAAGTACAGGCAGTTAGCGGAGATGACCCAGGACGAGTTGGCGGGCAAGGTCGGGGTTCGCAGGGAAACCATCATCCGTCTGGAGGCGGGCAAATATAATCCCTCCCTAAAACTGGCGATCGATATTTCGCGGGTGGTAGGAGCGCCCATTGAGGAGCTGTTTATATTCGACTAAACAACGATGATGCATTTAATGGGTCCTAGCTATCCAAGCGAATGCGTAATTTCTTATATCTGCACAAAAACTAAATAGTTCTTGAAAAAACTATTCAGTCATACTACAATAACATTTGTTCCCAGTCAGAAAGAGAAAGCATTATTCCGTTTTCACACGGACTCTCAACATGTTATGGATTCTCCGACCGATACCCCATGGTGAGTTGGACGCAGTTATTTCATAGATTCGTAGAACGGCTAATATTTGGATTATTTTAATATATTCATATATTTTTTGGGCTTTTTAGTATTTTCATGCAACCTTATCTTAATCTTAACGTCTGATATGTATATTCAGTCATAGGAGGAATAATATTCATGTATACCAATCAAAAGAAAACCGTCGCTCGACTCGTCACAACAGGTATGGCCTTAGCTCTACTCGCATCGCCAATCTCTTCCATGCTGCCAGGGCCGGGGCATGTCGCCGCTGCTGCGTCTGCTGTGGGCAAGTCTTCCCACAACCTGAAGCCAATATGGACGAAGACGTTGGGAGATCCAAGCAGGATTGACCCCCAGACGACATTAATTAAGAACAACTTATACTATACCGTTGGGAAGAAGTATATTGCTTTTGACGCGTTGGCAGGCAAAACCCGCTGGACGTATCCCGCCGCTGCCGTCTCACAGACCGTAACGGATGGCCAATCGGCATGGTTTACGGATGCGACAGGCCGATTAATCAAGCTCAATGCTGCAACTGGCAAGCTGCAGTGGAAGGTCAAAACACAATCCCAGCCAGGAAAGAAAGAGAGCTATGTGAACCTCAGCTTGCATGCAGCCGATGGTGTGATCTATGTCGGTGACGCGTATGGGCTGACGGCGTACAACGCATCAAGCGGGAAGGTTAAGTGGAAATTGAAGGGCAGCGCCCATGGATACAAACTGCTCCAGACGGGAAAAATCCTTGTCGCAACCACGATTATCGACGGAGCATTGACCACGAGCGGGTTACTGGGAATCGATGCCCAGAACGGTAAAGTAAAATGGACACAGACCGACGGTGACCATCAGGACATTCTCTTCTCGAATGACAAGTCGTTTTATACGCGTGACGTAACCGAAGGCATCGATGCCGGATATGCAGCGAACATTGATGAAATTAATCTGACCAACGGAAAAATTATGGCTACCCGATCCTATATACCCGTGGATTTCGTGGAAGACCAAAGTGCATCCGATGTCGTATCCGACGGGGAATATTTCTATGTCATTGAAAAGTATGATGACACTCAAAAGAAAGCTGTAGTCTCCCGATTCCCGACGGCTAGTCGTTCCAAAGCCGAGCCGGATCAAACCTATGCATTTGAAGCGGGAGTGGCCGAATGGTCCCTCGGGGATGCAGGCATCGCCTATGTAAGACTGGAAAACGGCAAGCTGTTTACGCTAGATACGAACAGCGGACGTACGCTGGCCTCTGCTCAATACAAAGGCACTCCATTGCCGACGCTTATCGGTCAAAACGTGCTGGTCGTTCAGCATGGTGGGCAGATCAGCGGCGTCAAGAAAGCTGCTGCCTCCCAGTAACGCATGTCAAATGTCAAACCTTGGCGTAGTTCCATACTTTAAAACAAAAAGTCGACCTAAAATGGGTCGACTTTTTGGTATGCCGTATCGTAGGTTGCAGTGTATGATATCTGTATGCCATAATCTTTGAGTTATTTAGATCATGCCGTTGAAATGAAGGTTGGCTAAGACATATCCGGTAAATCGTAAACGGTTACAAGGCTGCAAGGGGGGCAGGTATGAAACCATTATTCAAGATCATGATTGTGGATGACGAAATGCTTGTCAGGCAGGGGATTAAACACCTGCTCAATTGGGAACAGGAAGGATACCAAATCGTCGGTGAGGCTTCCAACGGTCTGGAAGCACTGAATTTGATGGATGAGGTGAATCCCCACGTCATTCTTACAGATATCGTAATGCCTGTCATGGGCGGGGAGAAACTGGTCAAGATTGTCAAGGAGAAGCATCCTCATATCGAAGTCATCGTGCTCAGCAGTTTCAGTGAGTACGATTACGTCCGGTCTACTTTTCAGAGTGGTGTAGCGGACTATATCCTGAAGCCAAAGCTGGAAGCAGATTATCTATTATCCATCCTAAATAAGACTACGGCCAAAATGGTCGCCATGAAGCCGGAGGATGATCCAAGCGCGGATCGAGAGGAAGGGCAGATCCTGCAAGCCATCGAGAAACTTATGACCGGATATGAGCCTGCGCTGGATCCCGTGTTGCTGGATTCGAAATTCCCTTATGGACAGTATTTGTTTTTTGGAGTGGAAATGAAGCACATGAAAGATTCCGGTGACAAATGGAGTTTCGGAAACGAAATGGAACGAGGGCTTCAGAAGCTTGCTTTGTCCGAGATCGTGTATATACGCTTGAAGTTTATCAACGATACGGCACTTTTTCTGCTCAATGTGAATCCTGAGCGGTGGGACGAGCTTGTTATTGAACTCCGCCACCTGATCTCGAAAATGGCACATTTTACGCAAGAGACGCATTTCGTTATCAGCCAGGGCTTCTCAGATTTTAAGAATCTTGGTGAGATTTATAATGGCAATTATCTGAGACTCATGCGATACGGCTTCTTCCTTGAGGATCGGGCTTTGATTGAACATGATCATTTACCGTCCCTCCCGGATGCGTATCTCGAGTATGACATGGGTGAATTCATGGATCAGTTGAAACGTAGGCAGTACCACAAGGCCTTCACAGGCTTTTTGGAGCACGTCCACTTGCGTTCGATGGATTACCGTACGGATATTTTCGAATTTAAATCATTTCTGGGGAATTTCATATTTAACGTGGCCACCACGCTTGGAAAAATGAAGGTCGAGACCGGAAGCCTGGAGAATGCCAAATACGATGATTTCCGAAAAATAGACGAAGCCAGGTATGCCGGAGAAGCCATTGCCGTTGTTGAAGCATTCATTCGCGAAGCAGAGCGTGCGATAGGCGAGACGACTACATCCGTCAATCCCAATATGACCCGGCTGCTCGAATATATTCAGGACCATTATGCCGATCCCATCACACTCACCGGGGTGGCCAGGCAATTTCACTTCAATGCATCTTATCTGTCGAGTTACTTCGCTGCCTACAATGGAGAAGGTTTTAGTGAGTACCTCAACAAGATTCGGTTGGAAAAAGCCATGGAGCTGCTTATTACCACGGAGCACACGATTTCCGATATCAGCGCAAGCGTGGGCTATTCGGATCAGAGCTATTTCACCAAGGTGTTCAAGAAGCAGACAGGCATCTCCCCGAGCCAGTTTCGGAGACAAGTCGCGCGGGAGATACGGGAATCATGATTGGACAAGCCATAAACAAGCTTAGAAAACAGGGGTTATTCCTTAAGTTGTTCCTCGTGACCCTCATCAGCATCGTTACCGTGTCACTTCTGACGCTGTCCATTACCATCAGTATGTCGGAAAAGTTATTTTTGCAGACATTCAGCATCACGAACGGCAAGCTGTTAAACCAGATGAAATCAAACCTGGAGTCCTATAATAACGCCATAGCAACCGGTGCCACCATGATCGCCCAGAATGCGGCAATCCGCAGTTATTTATCGGGCGGAGAGACGGAGGCCGTGGCGCTTGCGATGAAAACGTACCAGATGACAGAGGGCATGAAGTCGGTCCAGTCTAACTTTAGTGCTTATGACGTCGGCATCATGATCGTTGGAGCGAATGGGAGAAGTTATTCCACAGATCCTTGGTATTGGTCTGTCTCGGCCAAGGAACTGAAGGATCACCCGATTACAAAAGCGACCATGGCTCACCCTGCGCAAATCTTATACCAACTCTATCGCGGCGAGGATTATAGCGCAGACACAAAGGAGCCCATGCTCGTCGCATCCAAAGCTCTCTTTGATCAGTCGACCGGGAGAATGTATGGCACGCTATACGTGGTCATTCGCGACCGGAATTTTAAACCCTTCTATGCGAATTTTACAAGCGAAGGCAATGACGTTGTGCTGTTGAACGAGGATGGGGTTATTGTATCCAGCAACAGGACCGAGTTGATCGGGATGGCGGATGAGGGGCTGCTTCAAGAAGTCGTAACGGATCAGGGCGAGGGAGAGGACGATCCATCCGCCCATGTGATGGGGAACGAACGAATTGTGTTCTCGGAATACTTGCCGGAATTCGAGTTTTATTTGGTCAATATGATCGACAAGAAAGCCGTGACCGGACAGATGGTGAACGCTAAAGCAGTCACCTTGACAATCATGTCCATCGTTGCCATATCACTTGTCATTGTTTTTCTGATCACCCGGCGAATGACGCAGTCGCTCCGTGTGCTCGTCGAACAGATGTCGAGTATGCCGACAAGCGGATTCGATCATCATGTAGATGTTGCCAATAGCAGTTATGAAGTCAAGGAATTAGGGAATGCGTATAATTATATGCTTGATGAGCTGCACGATTATGTGGATCGATTGATGGAAACCCAGAAGCAGCAGCGAAATGCAGAGCTGGCCGCGCTCCAAATGCAAATCAATCCACATTTTTTATACAATACGCTGGCTTCGATCAAATTTCTGGTGCAGCAGGGCAACAAGGAAAAAGCCGCGGGTACGATCAACGCGCTTATATCGCTCCTGCAAAATACAGTCAGCGATATTCATTCCACCATACCTGTGCGGCAGGAACTGGAGACACTGAAGCATTATGTGTATATTAATCACGTGCGTTATGGTGAGAAAATACGCGTTCATTACTTTGTGGAGCCGGATAGCCTGGATTATCATATGCCCAAGCTCATTCTTCAGCCTTTTATTGAGAATGCATTCTTTCACGCATTCAACATCAAGGGAGAGGGAACAATTCTGATCATGATTGCGGTTCAGGAAGACCAGCTTGTATGTGAAGTTGTAGATGACGGGGACGGAATGAATCAGGAGCAGAACCCGGCGGAGGAAGAATCGTTGCCTGCACCGATGGGCAAACGCCAATTGTTCTCCGGCATTGGGATACGCAATGTGGATGACCGAATCAAGTTGATGTACGGTGAGAAATACGGGATCCATATTACAAGCAAACGCAGTGAAGGAACAAAAATCATGATTACGCTTCCATTGATCCAAAGCTAAAGATATTACAAGAACCTAAAGATTGTACCAGATACGACATGAAAGCGGAAACAGGATCCAATAATAGCACCAAAGCTAACAAAGATAGTGCCAATGAAAACGAATACAAAGTGATAAGATGGATGCGTAGCAAGGAAAACGCTTCCATTTTTTATTATTTCAGACTTATAAGGGGGTTTATACATTGAAAAAATTAATGGGCTTACTGCTGGCGGGAGTTGTCCTCTTGTCGGCATGTTCCTCGGGCGGCGGTACGGAAGGCGGGTCGGGCAGTAACGGCAGCTCTGGCGGTGAAGGCAGTGCAGCTCCCAAAGAAATCACGGTATGGGCTTGGGACCCGGCATTTAACATTGCCGCCATGAATGTTGCCAAGGAAGCCTACGCTCAAGTGAATCCGGATGTCACGATTCATGTGGTAGAGAATGCGCAGGCCGATATCGTCCAAAAGCTGAACACCGGGTTGAATTCCGGTTCCACGAAAGGCTTGCCTAACATCGTGCTCATTGAGGATTACCGTGCGCAGAGCTTCTTGCAAGCGTATCCGGATTCCTTCTACGAATTGACGGACATCGTGAAAGTGGATGACTTCGCGGACTATAAGATTGCCCCGACGAGCGTAGAAGGCAAGCAGTACGGCGTTCCATTTGACTCCGGCGTGACGGGAATGTACGTGCGAACGGATTATCTCGAGCAGGCAGGCTACAGTCTGGATGACCTGCAGGACATCGACTGGAAGCAGTACATCGAGATTGGCAAAGCCGTTAAAGAGAAAACCGGCAAAAGTATGATTACGCTCGATCCTAACGATCTGGGACTTATCCGCATGATGATCCAATCCGCGGGGGCATGGTATACGGCGGAAGATGGCCAGACTCCGACGATTGCTGACAATGCTGCGCTGCAAGAAGCCTTTGAATTGTACAAAGAAATGATGGACTCCGGCATCGTGAAGGTGAACTCGGACTGGAGCCAATTCGTCGGAGCATTCAACAGCGGTGAAGTGGCTACCGTGCCGACCGGAAACTGGATTACGCCTTCGATCAAAGCTGAAGCTTCGCAATCCGGTAAATGGGCGGTAGCTCCGCTGCCTAAGCTTGCGGCAACCGAAGGCTCTGTCCATGCATCCAACCTTGGCGGCAGCTCCTGGTATGTCATGAATGTAGAGGGTAAAGAAGCAGCTGCGGAGTTCCTCGCGAAGACATTTGCTTCCGACGCTGAGCTGTATCAGACGTTGAACACAAAAGTTGGGGTCATCGGCACCCTGAAAGCCGCCGCAAGCGGAGAAGCTTACGCGGCAGCGGATGAATATTTCCAAGGCCAAAAAGTCGTATCAGACTTTGCCGCTTGGACCGAACAAATTCCTAACGTTAACTACGGCATGAACACGTACGCCATCGAGGACATTATGGTCGTTGCCATGCAGGCGTATCTCGGCGGTAAAGATGTGGAAACCGTTCTGAAAGATGCGCAGGCGCAGGCCGATACGCAAATTCGTTAAACACACTCAGGCAGTATAACCAATGCCCTTGCTCCTTCTTCTCCTGTAAAGTGGACATCTGCTGAAGGAAGGGGAGCGAGGGTGTTATTATTTCTATCCATAAGAAATGGGATCAACAGAAGGGTGTGGAGTGGTGTGAATACAGAAAAAGCGAAGCTAAACCCGCCAATTCATAAGGGCCTGAACAGTCAAAGGCGGATACGTTTGACAGGTTGGTTCTTTGTTCTTGTGCCGGTTGTCATGATTAGTATTTTTTATTTCTATCCAATGGTTCAAGCGTTAATTCTATCCTTCAAATCGGGCAGGGGCAGCAATCTGCAGTTTGTCGGTATCGACAACTATATTCGCCTGTTCAGCGATACCACCTTCCTTACGGCCGTCAAGAACACATTTATTTACTTGCTCATTCAGGTTCCGGTCATGCTGGTGCTGGCGCTCTTTATCGCTGTGCTGCTCAATGACGATAGACTGAAATTTAAAGGTTTTTTCAGAACGGCTATTTTCCTGCCGACGGTAACTTCGCTTGTAGCGTACTCCGTCGTTTTTAAGTACATGTTCGGAGCCGACGGCATCGTCAATAAATTTCTGGTAAATCTACATCTCATCCAGGAACCGATTCAATGGATTACCGACCCGTTCTGGGCCAAAATCACGATTATCATCGCGATCACCTGGCGTTTTACAGGCTATAATATGATTTTTTATTTATCGTCACTGCAAAATATCGATAAATCCGTGTATGAAGCTGCACGCATCGATGGTGCGAATGCCTTCACGCAGTTTTTCAAAATTACGATTCCGCTCTTGAAGCCGATCATCTTGTTTACGACGATCACATCGACCATTGGAACGCTCCAGTTGTTTGACGAGGTGGTTAACATCACCAAAGGCGGACCCGGAAACGCAACCATGTCGATATCGCAATATATTTACAATCTTTCCTTCGAATACACGCCTGACTTTGGATACGCTGCTACCGTTTCCTACTCGATCGTACTCATGGTGATCATATTGACGATGATCCAGAACAAAGTTGGAGGTGACAAGAGATCATGAAAACCAAACGCGTGTTTACTTACCTGTTTCTAGTCATCGCTGCCCTGATCTCTATCTTTCCGTTTATCTGGATGGTTGTCAGTGCCACCAACCAGTCCGTGGACGTAACGAAAGGGACGCTGCTGCCGGGTTCGCACCTGGTCAAGAATATCAACAATCTGTTCAGCTCCGTGGACATGTGGCAAGCTCTCTGGAATTCCGCCAAAATTTCGGTGGTGACTACCGTGCTTTCACTGCTGGTAGCCTCAGCGGCAGGTTATGGTTTTGAGATGTACCGCAGCCGCGGCAAAGATATCGTATTTAATATTCTGCTAGCCTCGATGATGATTCCATTCGCGGCGATCATGGTGCCTTTATTTCAGATGTTTGCCAAAGTATCGGGGGTTGTGCCCTTTCTAGGCATTGATACGGCAGGGGCTGTCATTCTGCCGACGTTCACTACGGCGTTCCTTATCTTCTTCTTCCGTCAAAGCACCAAAATGTTTCCCAAGGATATGATGGAAGCCGGTCGCATCGATGGTCTGTCGGAGCTGGGCCTATTCTTCCGCATCTATATGCCGACGATGAAATCGACCTATGCAGCCGCAGCGATTATTACTTTCTTGAACAGCTGGAATAACTATCTGTGGCCGCTGATCGTGCTGCAGTCGCCGGAGAATATGACCGTGCCGCTGCTGATATCGAACCTGGGATCAGGCTATGCTCCAGACTACGGGTTGATCATGTCCGCCATCGTCATTACGACGCTGCCGACGGCGCTTGTGTTCTTTATGATGCAGAAGCAATTTGTCGCTGGAATGACTGGTTCAGTGAAATAAAGTTGTGAAAAATGGAGGGAAACAGATGAAACAGCAGGTTGAACGAGGAGCCGCGCCAAGTCTTGCGTGGTTGTCCGATCCCGGTGTATTTGCGGTAGGCAGGATGCCCGCGCACTCCGATCACCGGTATTACGAATCGATGCTCGAAGCTGAACAGCTTGGAGAGATGCCTTGGCGCCGCAGTCTGAATGGGAGCTGGAAGTTTAGTTACGCCCGTAATGCCAAGGAACGCCAAGCGGATTTTTATAAAACGGAAGAATCCTGCAGAGGATGGGATGATATTGAGGTTCCCGGGCATATCCAGCTTCAGGGTTATGGGCAGCCGCAGTACGTGAACACGATGTATCCATGGGACGGTCAGGAGTTTCTTAGACCCCCGATGATCTCAGAGGACCACAATCCCGTGGGCAGCTATGTGAAGTTCTTCAACGTTCCTGCCGGCTGGCGGCAGCGCCCGCTGTATATCTCTTTTCAGGGAGTTGAATCGGCTTTCTATGTATGGTTGAACGGGGAGTTTGTCGGTTACAGCGAAGACAGCTTTACGCCGAGCGATTTCGATCTCACACCGTACTTGACGGAAGGCGAGAATAAGCTGGCTGTCGAGGTCTATCAACGCAGCACCGGAAGCTGGCTGGAGGATCAGGATTTTTGGCGTTTTTCCGGTATTTTTCGCGATGTGTATCTGTACACGGTACCTGACGTTCATGTGCAGGATCTGCATGTTCAAACCGATTTGGATGAAACGTATGAACTTGGAACGCTGAGGGTTACCATGCAGCTGAGGGGAAAGCCGGCTTCGAAAGCAGCCCTAGAGCTCAAGGATGCAGCAGGAAATCCGGTGGTCCGGGGAGAGACCCATGCTTCCGGGGAAACGGCGTCGATTGCGTTGGCTGCAGGTAAGGTCAAGCGATGGAGCGCAGAAGAGCCTAATTTATATACATTGTACGTATCCGTCTATGACGCATCCGGAAACCTTGTGGAGGTCGTGCCGCAAAAGATAGGTTTTCGCAAATTCGAGATGATTGACAAGGTGATGCATGTAAATGGCAAGCGCATCGTGTTCAAAGGCGTCAACCGGCACGAATTCAATTCCCGCCGCGGACGCAGCATTACGAAAGAGGATATGCTGTGGGATATCAAGACATTGAAGCAGGCGAATATCAACGCCGTACGGACGTCGCATTATCCGAATCAGACGATGTGGTACGAGCTGTGTGATGAGTACGGCGTGTATGTCATCGACGAGATGAATCTGGAGACGCATGGATCGTGGCAGAAAATGGGGGCCGTTGAGCCGTCCTGGAACATACCGGGCAGCAGGCCGGAATGGCAGGATATCGTGTTGGACCGTGCCATTTCGATGATCGAGAGGGACAAAAATCACCCATCGATTTTGATCTGGTCTTGCGGCAATGAGTCTTACGCCGGAGAAGTCATTCGGAACGTTGCGAACTTGTTCCGGGAGAGGGACCCCAGCCGGCTGGTCCATTACGAAGGGGTGTTCCATAACCGGGAATATGACGATGCGAGCGATATGGAGAGCCGCATGTATGCAAAACCGGCGGAAATTGAGCAGTATCTGCAAAACGATCCTTCCAAGCCCTATATTAGCTGCGAGTACATGCATGCCATGGGCAATTCCGTCGGCGGATTGCATAAATACACGGAGCTGGAGCGGAAATATCCGATGTATCAAGGCGGCTTCATCTGGGATTTCATGGATCAGGTGATCGTGAAACATGATCGTTACGGCAAGCCTTTTATGGCTTATGGAGGGGACTTTAATGATCGTTCAACCGATTACAACTTCTCCGGCAACGGCATCGTCTATGCGAATCGGACATGGTCCCCCAAAATGCAGGAAGTGAAGTTCCTGTATCAGAACGTCAAGCTGACCCCGGATCGTTATGGCGTCACGATCAGAAACGAGAACTTGTTCGCTTGCTTGGATGCTTATGATGTTATATATTGCCTGAATTATGAAGGCAGGAATATCTACAGTGGGGCGGTATGCCATCAGCTTGGCCCCGGTGAAGAGCGATATGTAAAGCTGGAACTGCCTGAGGTGGGGCTCTCAGCCGGTGAGTATACGTTAGACGTTTCACTCGTGCTCAAGAAGGATTCGTTATGGGCGGAAGCCGGTTATGAAATGGCTTTTGGACAGTTTGTTTTCCGAGTGGATAACCCGTTGGCTGTTAACGATCCTGGCAATACGTCAGCGTCGACGGGGGAACGCCTGCAACCAGGTTCTGGGGGTTCGCATGGTACGCCCGCGAATGACTTCCGTGTAGTTGAAGGGGATGTAAACATCGGCGTTTATGGGCGTGACTTCTCCGTCATGTTCTCGAAGCAGGCAGGGACCCTGATCTCCGTCAAGTATTCGGGACGGGAGATGATCTCTTCGCCGCCGGTACCGCTCTTCTGGAGAGCGATGACGGATAACGATAAAGGGGCGGGACTGCCGTTCGACTCCGCGCTTTGGTATGCAGCAAGCCTGACCCGGAGAACGCTAAGCTACGAGCTTACCGAGGATTCGGACCGCGCGACCGTAACCTATGTGTATAAACTGAGCGTGTCCGAGGAAGTAAGGGTGCGCGTATCTTATACGGTGTTCGCTGATGGCAGTATTCAAGTAAAATCGGGGTACCAAGGTGCACCGGGATTGCCGAGGCTGCCGATCTTTGCTCTTACCTTCAAGGTGCCGGCGGACTACGACAACCTGGATTGGTATGCGAACGGGCCGGAAGAGAATTATATCGACCGTGCATTTGGAGCTAAATTGTGTCGCTTCCGGAATCGTGCGGCGGATAATGTTTCAGCATACTTGGTACCGCAGGAATCGGGCAATCGTACAGGCGTGCGGGAGGTATCCATAACCAGCGATCAAGGTCATGGAATCACGATTGAGGCGCCATCGGCAGCACCGGTAGAAGCCAATATATCGCCGTATACCGCATTTGAGCTGGAGAACGCGACGCATCATTATGAGCTGCCGAACGTTCACCATACCGTTGTTACCATTGCCGGGCGGCAAATGGG